>CAYPNI010000189.1:0-6042 GCA_964411925.1 uncultured Nitrospirales bacterium | reverse complement strand
ATGAGCAAGCTCGGCAGAAAACTCAACATGGGCATGGTCGGCGGCGGACCTGGCGCGTTCATCGGCGACGTGCATCACAAGGCCGCGGTGCTCGACGGCGGGGTCAATCTCGTCGCGGGCGCGTTCTCCAGCGACGCGAAAAAATCCGCGGAGAAAGGCACGGAACTTGACCTCGATCCCTCGCGGGTCTACGGCTCCTACAAGGAGATGATCGCAAAGGAGTCGAAACTCCCGCCCGGCGAGCGTATCGACTTTGTCTCGGTTGTCACGCCGAACCACGTCCACTTCCCGGTCGCGAAGGCCTTCCTCGAAGCCGGGTTCCACGTGGTCTGCGACAAACCGATGACGCTCACGACCAAGGAAGCGCGCGACCTGCAGAAAATCGTCCGCGCGTCGCGCAAGGTCTTCGCGCTCACGCACAACTACACGGGCTATCCCATGGTGAAACTCGCCCGAGACCTCGCGCGCAAGGGCGAACTTGGCAAGATACGCAAAGTCGTCGTGCAATACCCGCAGGGCTGGCTGTCGACCGCCCTGGAAAAGACCGACCAGAAACAGGCCGCCTGGCGCACCGACCCGAAACGCAGCGGCGCGGCCGGGTGCATGGGCGACATCGGCACGCACGCCGAGAACCTCGCCGAGTACATCACCGGGCTGCGCATCGCGGAGCTCTGCGCCGACCTCACGACCTTCGTCAAGGGCCGCCGGCTCGACGACGACGGTAACGTGCTGCTCCGCTTCGACAACGGCGCGCGCGGCATCCTGCATGCCAGCCAGGTCTCCGTCGGCGAGGAAAACAATCTCGCGATCTGGGTCTACGGCGAGAAAAAGGGCATCGAGTGGCACCAGGAAGAACCGAACCACCTGCACATCAAGTCGCAGGACGGCCCGGAGGAAATCTGGAGGCGCGGCAACGGCTACGTCGCTGAGAAGAGTCCCGCCGCGGGGCGCGGCACGCGCATCCCGTCCGGCCATCCCGAGGCGTTCCTCGAAGCCTTCGCGAACATATATAAGAACGCGACCGACGCCATGCGCGCGCAAATCCTCCGCGAAAAACCGGACCCGCTCGCGCTGGATTTCCCATCCGTCGACGACGGCCTGCGCGGCATGCTGTTCATCGAGACGGTGGTCAAAAGCGCGGGTTCAAAACAAAAATGGGTCCCAATGCCGAAGAAGTAGGATTCACCACGAAAAGAACCGAAAAAGAGACGAAACCACACGAAGGATTAATGCGATGATCGCGATTCGTCGTCGCGAGGAGTCACGCCGTCGGAGTGACGACGAAGTAATCTCTAACTCGTAAGTCCGCGAATTTCACTTTGGTGAAGTTTCGATTTGTTTAGGTACTTTTCGTGGTTAATCAATCCCGTTACGGGATGATCATCCCCTCGATGCGCCCCACGGCATGCTTCGCGGCCTCGGCAACGGCCGGGTCGGCCGAGGTGCGCAGTTCGCGCAACGTATCGAGCGACTTGTACGACTTCCGCACGCCCAGCGTGTTGATGATCCCAACCTGAATCTCCGGGCCGACGGTCGGCAACGTCGCGATCAGCATCTCGTCCACGCCGCGATCTTCCATCGGTTCGAGCGCATATCGCGCCATATCGCTCAACTTCGGGTCGCGCAGCGCCATCACCAGCGCGGGCACCTCGTTCGGCGTGCCGATGATCGCCAACTGCCGGCACACAAACCGCTTCGCGTCGTCTGTCGGCATCACGAGCTGGAGCTGCTCGGCGAGCATCGACGCGACCAACTGCCGGTCCGCCGTCTGGAACTGCGCGCGCTGCACGATGTTCTCGACCTCGGTCAGCGCCTCGCGGTCGTCACCGAATTTATACCCTTGCATCCGCGCGATCGCGCGCTCGGCTTCCCGCCGATCGATGCCCGGCGCGCTCGATTCGCCGGGGCCCGCCTGGCTCTTGAACATGATGCACCCCGGCAAACCGAAGAGCACGGCGATCGCCGCGGCCTGAATCGCGATACGTGTCATCACAACCATTCCCCTCTCAAATCGTCCACGGCGCGCGCATCGCGCGGCTCAGCATGCGATCAGCGATCGGGTCATTCAGAAACTTTTCTTTCGCGGGATCCCAGCGCACGCGGCGGCCGAGACGCATCGCGACGTTCCCCAGGTGCGCATTGTTGATCGCGTAGTGCGCGGCCTCAATCGGCGTAATCGTTTCTTTGCGCGTCCGCACGCACTCGAGGAAATTCCCGGCGTGGTTCTCGGACTTGTACAAACGGATCTCGTTCTCGCCGATGACCGTCTCTTTCAGGTTCTCCGGTTCGGTCTTGATGGACTCGCGGCTCACGAAGATCGACCCCTCCGATCCTTCGAAGCGGCAGCCGTTCGGGAACGAATTCGACAGAATCATGTTGAACCCGCCCGGCGCCACCGGTGACGCGCCCGCGGCGAACCGGCAAATCACGTAGTAGTCCGTCGCCGCGTTCCACAGCCCCTCGCGCGGGAACACGCCCGTACCCTCGATCTCCACCGGGCCGGTGCGCTCGGTGCCCATCGCCCAGTTCGCGATGTCGCAATGGTGCGCGCCCCAGTCGGTCAATTGTCCGCCGGAGTAATCGAGAATCCAGCGGAAATTCCAGTGGCAGCGTTTCTCCGTGTAGGGCGCGTCGGGCGCGGGACCCAGCCAGCGGTTGTAGTCGAAGCCCTCCGGCACCGGCATGGTCTTTTCCGTGCCGCAGCCCGATCCCGTGGGCAGCCCGACCTTGATCGTGTGCACCTCGCCGATGCGCCCGTTGCGCACCAGTTCGCACGCCTGGTGGAACTGCGGGCGCGAGCGCTGCCAGCTTCCCGTCTGCCAGACGACTTTGTTCGCGTTGACGGCCGTGACCATCGCACGGCCCTCGGCGATCGTCAGCGCGAGCGGCTTCTCGGCGTACATGTCGATCTTGCGCCGCGCGGCCTCGATCGCGGGGATGGAGTGCCAGTGGTCCGGCACGGCGATGGACAGCGCCTGGATGTCGTCCCGCGCGATCAGCTCGCGAAAGTCGTTGTACTGCGCGCAGTCCTGATTTCCGTTAACGTCATTGATCATTTTTACCGCGCGCGCCCGGTGGCCCGCATCCACGTCCGCCACCGCTACGACCTGCACCTCAGGGAACTCGAGAAATCCCTCGAGGTTGCCCGTGCCCTGGCTCCCCACGCCGATGCAGCCCATCACGATTCGGTTGCTCGGCGCAGTCGCCCCAGCCAGCCCGAGCGCGCTGCTGGGAATGATCATCGGGAAACCCGCCGCCGCGGCGGACAACCCGGCAGTCCGCTTCAGAAATTGCCGCCGGGACAGACCGCGCCCCGCCTTGGATTCACGTGTGACAGCCTTCATCGCAACACCCCTTAACACAGCCCCGTGCAGACCAATGAACATACCCCTCGCGCGCTTACTGATCAAACTTTGTAACGCCGCGACATCGCTGGCGCAGGGGCTCGACGCGTGAAACTAGGCCTTGGTACCGCAGGCACTTCTGGGCACAAAACAGGTCTTGGTGGCGCAGGCATCTTGCCTGCGGCAGTTCCCGACCCCGCGAGATCAATATATGCCGTCAGAGTACGCACCTCTTCTCTTTCCCCGCCGATTCGTGTTTAATTCGTGGAATTCGTGGCCAATCACGAGGTCCTGCCCATGTTCGAGATCAAGCTCGGCCAAATCGAAAAGTTCGGACGCGACCTCGTGCGTCCGGAAGGCGTCATGTGCCTCAAGGACGGTACCGTCTGGACGTCGCACGGCGGCGGCCATTGCACGCGCATCGCGCCCGACGGGTCGCAGAAAGTCCTCGGCGAACTCGGCGGCGAACCGAACGGCATCTGCATCGACCGCGACGGCACCGTTATCGTCGCGAATATCGGCAACGGCCAGGTACAGCGGTTACACGCCGCCGGCCGCCACGACGTCCTCACGACGACGATGGAGGGCCGGCCGATGCCCACGCCGAATTTCCCCCACGTCGATTCGCACGGGCGCATCTGGGTGACCAACTCGACCGACCTGCGCCGGCATCCCGACGCCACGCGCCATCCCATCGCCGACGGCCGGCTGTGCCGCATCGAAAACGGCGAGACGCGCATCCTCGCCGAGGGCATTCAGTTCGCGAACGGCTGCACGCTCGATGCCGAAGAGAAGTTCGTCTACGTCGCCGAGACGATGGACCAGCGCGTCGTGCGCTACGAGATTCACGACGACGGCACGGTGGGCCGCCCGGAGAATTACGGTCCCCAATTCGGCCCGATGGGCCATCCCGACGGCATCGCGTTCGACGCGGAAGGCAACCTCTGGGTCACGCTGGTCGTCATGAACGCGCTCGGCATCATCACGCCCCGCCGCGAGTTCTTCGTCGTCCTCCACGACCATCAGGGCGACCTCATGCCCCGGCCCACCAACATCACCTTCGGCGGCCCCGGCCTGCGCACGGCCTACATCGGCTCCCTCCGCGGCCCGTACATCTGCACCTTCCAGGTGCCGTACCCAGGGTTGCCGCTGATACATCAGAAGTAGCCGACACGTATGAGCGATAATCTGCGCATGAACAATCAATACACGGCAGTGATTCAACAAAACGAAGGCTGTTGGATCGGCTGGATCGAGGAAGTTCCCGGCGTTAATTGCCAATCCGAGACGCGCGACGGATTGCTGGACGATCTACGTGACGCGCTCCGCGAAGCACTTGAAATGAACCGCACCGATGCTCGCGCGCTCGCGGGGGATTCCACCGAGGAAGAACTACTCACGTTGTGAAGCGGCGCGTCTGTTAGGTACGCGGGCCGTTAGGGCCGAGGGATTTTATCCAAAAACTCGTCGCTTTGCTCTTGTGTCACTGGAATAATCTGGACCTTGGAACTGAGTTGGCAGTCGAGGCTCGTCAACATCCAAGCAATACTCATCACGAACAGACGTCTGGCATCCGTGTCTAACCACCTAACATCCGAGACATCTTCGTTGAAATACTCAACGATTGCCGCGTTACTCGACATGACTTCATTAGGGAGCGCCAGTTCACGGACATCCAGCATCTCAGCGAGCCTGCCAACCTCCACGTCCCAGGAATATCCCAGCTGGTGTGCAGCACTGTTTCGGATGGATTGCAGCTTGGCTATCGCTCGATACCAATCCTCGTCAATCATGTAGGTCTTATATGCCATGAGCATGAAGTTTCTAAACATCGATAAGGGACTCTTTAGGTCCTCGTGAAAGTCCCTCTGATCTTGCGGCATCCTCGCAAACAGCCGCTGTACATGCTCTTTCAATAAATCCTCAACGAGAAGCGAACCGTATAGGGCTACGGCCATATCACTCTCGAATATAGATCGTTCGTGCAGTCTTCGAACTTCGACTTCGAACCGTCGGCCAAGCAGATCGAGATCGACCTTTGGTCCGGTCGTCGCGCCGCACGTGACCAGCCGCCCTCCGTGGGCCAGGCACTTCAGCGAATCCTTCCAGACTGCCTGACCGATGTGTTCGACGACGATGTCGACTCCCCGGTCGCGCGTCTGCGACTTGACGACCTCGGCGAAGTTCTGCTCGCCGGGATTGATGACCACGTCGGCACCGAGGTCGCGGGCGAGCTGCATTTTGGCGGGGTTTCCCGCAGTGGCGAAGACGCGGGCTCCGGCCAGCTTGGCGATCTGGATCGCCGCCGACCCGACTCCGCTGGCCGCCCCCTGCACCAGCACGTCGTCCCCGGCCTGGATCCGCCCGTGCCGGTGCAGCATGCTCCAGGCGGTCAGAAACGTGAGCGGCGCCGCGGCCCATTCCACCGGCGACCAGGCGTCCGAAAGCGGGATGATGTGCCGGGCTGCTGCCTTGGCGTACTCGGCGAAACCTCCCTGCGTGTGTTCGCCCGGAATGCAGAACTGCGGGCAGGCGGGATCGTTCCCGCGCTGGCAGGCCTCGCAATGCCCGCATCCCTGGTTCGGGGCGATCATCGCCTTCTGGCCGATGTGCAGGCCGGTCACGGCGCTGCCCAGCGCGGCGATCTCGCCGACGATCTCGCAGCCCCCGATGTGTGGCATCGGGATCTGGATCGGCA
>CAYPNI010000188.1:0-6085 GCA_964411925.1 uncultured Nitrospirales bacterium | reverse complement strand
TTCACGGGCAGCAAGGAACACAACGTCGTGATGCGCCAGCGCGCGAAGGACCGCGGGCTCAAGCTGAACGAGTACGGCCTGTTCAAGGGCGAGAAAAATGTGCCCTGCAAGAGCGAAGAGGACATCTACAAGAAGCTCGAACTGCCCTACTTCCCGCCGGAGATGCGCGAGGACATGGGGGAGTTCGCGCTGAAGAAGACGCCGGCGCTGGTGACCATGGACGACGTCATCGGGTTGTTCCACTGCCACTCGACATACAGCGACGGCAAGAACACGATGGCCGAGATGGCCGACGCGGCGATCGCGCTCGGGTATACCTACATGACGATGACCGACCACAGCCAGAGCGCGACGATCGCCAACGGGCTGAAGCCGGACCGCGTGACGAAACAACACGCGGAGATCGACAAGCTCAACAAGAAACTGAAGGGGTTTCATGTGCTTAAGGGCATCGAGTCCGACATCCGAAAGGACGGCTCGCTCGACTACGACAGCGACGTGCTCGATCTCTTCGAGATTGTCATTGCGTCCGTGCACACGGGGCAGGACATGACCGAGGCCGAGGCGACCCAGCGCGTCATTACGGCGATCGAGGACCCGCACACGACGATTCTGGGGCACCCGACCGGCCGGCTGCTCCTTCAGCGCAAGGGATTTCCGCTGAACTTCGAGAAGGTGTTCGACGCGTGCGTCGCGAACAACGTGGCGGTCGAGATCAACGCGAATTGCCGCCGGCTGGACGTCGATTGGCGGCACATTCACACCGGGCGCGAGAAAGGCGTGATGTTCGTCACTGGCCCAGACGCGCACAGCGTGCACGGCATCGAGGACATGGAATACGGCGTCGGCATCGCGCGGAAGGGCTGGCTTGAACCGAAACACTTGCTCAATTGCATGACGCTCGCGGAGTTTCGCAAATGGCAAAAGAAGTAGCCCTGGCGCGGAAGGGAGCCGTGCCGAAAGGCCTCGCGGCGACTCGTGAACGTTCGATCAGGATTTTCAAGATACTGGCGAAGACGTATCCCGACGCGAAGTGCTCGCTGGAGCATGTTGACCCGCTCGAATTGCTCGTCGCGACGATCCTGTCTGCGCAGTGCACGGACGAGCGCGTGAACAAAACGACGCCCGCGCTGTTCGCGCGATACAAAACCGCGAAGGACTACGCAACCGCCAAGCCCGCAGAGTTGCAGAAGATCATTCAGTCCTGCGGTTTCTATCAGATGAAGGCGAAAAACATCATGGGGGCGGCGAAGATCATCGTCGAGGAGCACGGCGGGCAGGTGCCCAGGACGCTCGACGAACTGGTGAAGCTGCCGGGGGTGGGTCGGAAGACCGCGAACGTCGTCCTGGGGACCGTCTACGACACGCCGGGGGTGGTGGTGGACACGCATTGCGGCCGGCTGGCGCGGCGCATGGGGTTCACGAAGAAGGACGACCCGGGCAAGGTCGAAGAAGACCTCATGGAGGTCTGGCCCCGGAAGGATTGGTCAATCAACTCCCACCTGCTGGTGTTTCACGGCCGTTCCACGTGCATCGCGCGTGCGCCGATGTGCTCGAAATGCCCTGTGCGGGAGCTGTGCCCGTTTCCGGAGACGCGGGAAGGGAAGAAGATCGCGAAATAGAGGATGCGGCCGCGCAGCAGCGCGTCCCTCCCGAGGCTTCAGGGCAACGGCGCAAACTCGAGAGGGTCGTACTCGATGGTTTCCTGCGATGGAGCGTTCCCGCGGTAGAAGTCGACCATGCGGTCACCGAGGCCGGGCGCGAGCGAGAACAGTTCCTCGTCGTGGCCCGCGTTCTTGACGATGATCAGGTAGCTGTTAGGGAAACCGGGGCGAAGCTCTTCTGCATTTCGGATAGGCGTGCGAGCGTCCAGCGTCCCTGCGATGAACAGGATGGGGACGTCGCTGCTGAGCGGGCCGCGGAACTCCGCGCCGAGGTCGGGTACGCCGAGTGCGCTGCACGCGCGGTCGAACGGGAAATTCTGCGCGTTGCCCGTCAGCGTGGTCTCGTCTTCCTGCGCGATGAGCGCGAGTCGCTCCGGGGACACGCCGGACGCGCAATCCATAGCCAGGCTCATGGGTACGGTCGTCTCGCCGATATGTTGGCCGTACGCGATGGGCGCGAGGCGGCGGAAATCCCCCGCGTCGATGGTGACCAGCGTGCTCGGCAGCGAATGGATGGTCCTGCGGCGGCCGACGGCCTCGGCGATGTACGCCGCGAGATCGAGCCGGCCGATCGCGAGTTTTTCGCCGCGGAACTCGACGGTAGCCGGTTCGCGCCCGAGCCGATCCAAATTGCGGCGGACGAGGTCCGTGAAGTCGGGGATCTTCGCAGCCATGTCCGGACGCGCGGCGATTTCGGCGGAGAGGTTCTGAATCGCCTCCTCAACGTACGAGGGCAACTTGAGCGTGTGGTCCGGCCCTTCCGGGCCCGCGACCACGACGCGGTCAAGTCCGTCGCGATGGTATCGGATGACGCCGAAGGAGAGGTGCGTGCCGTAGCTTGTGCCCCAGAGCGATATCTTCTCGAGGCCGAGCACCCGGCGAAGCGCGTCGATGTCAGCCGCGCTCTCGACCGTGTTGTAATGAGCGAGATTGATTCCCGAAGCACGCAGATGCGCGGCGCAGCCCGCAAAGGCGGCTTCGACATTGGGTTTCATCGCGTCGTAGTCCGTGGGAACGTCAAACGGGGCCGTCCATTTGTCGTCACAGTGGAGTTTAGGCTTCGCATCGCCCGTGCCTCGCTGATCGATCACGATGACGTCGCCCGCTTCGCGCAGCTTCATGAACAGGTGGAACCGGGCGGATTTCGCCGTGCCGATGCCCGAGCCTCCGGGACCGCCGGCGAGGTACACGATTGGCGATGCCGGGGCGGCCGAGGTGGATTTGAACCGGACGAAGGGCAGACGAATCTCGACATCGGTCGGCGCGAAATGTGTTTCGGGGACGGCGATTTCGCCGCATTCCGCGTCGACCGACTGCCCGGCCGCTTCGAACGTGCAGGGCGCGGTCGAAATGAGGCGGGCGGTGACTTCAGCGTTGGCCGGTTGGAGGAATGCGATAGACGATATGGACACGAAGGACAATATGGTCGCTATGGACGTGCGCATCTGCGATCTCCGTTGAGTGGGCGCCGATTAGTATGACCTGAGTGGCCGGGGGTTGGTTTGTTCCGGGGAGGAGTGTTCCCCCGCGAGCTGGAAGCGCGCCGTTTTTCCGCGTGCTAGACTGGCCGGTGCGATGGCGGCGTTCAACGGATTCATTCTGACGCGGACGGCGCGCGACACGGGCCAGGGCTGCGAACTCGAATACTGGGTCGCGACGGACTCGGGGCCGGTACGCGCGGTGGTGACGGGTCACGAACCGATTTTCTTCGTCGAGCGGGGCCGGGGGAACGTGCGCGATGCCCGCCGGGAGCCGCTTGAGCTCTCGACGATGGGCGGTGCCCCCGTAGACGGGCTGTATTTCAAATCGCTCCGGCAGTTGCGGGACGCGCGCGATGCGCTGGACCGCGAACGCGTGGCGCTGTACGAATCCGACGTGAAGCCCGAGGACCGCTACCTGATGGAGCGGTTCGTGCGCGGGCCTTGCGTGGTCGAGGGCGACGTCGCCGAACGCGGGGCCTACCGCGAGATGCTCAATCCGGCGATCAAACCAGCGGACGACGCGCCCGCGTTCAAGCTTCTATCCCTGGACATCGAGACGGCGGGGTTCGAGGGCGAGCTGTACTCGATTGGCGTCGCGAGTGCGCGGTCGGAGCGCGTGTTCATGTTGGGCCGCGGTGAAAACTCGGCGGCCCTGGAGTATTTCGATACCGAGAGGGCGCTGCTCGAGGCGTTTTTCGCGTTTCTCGAAGGGGACGATCCCGATCTGATTCTCGGCTGGAACGTGACCGATTTCGACCTGACGTTTCTGCAGAAGAAGTGCGACGAACTGCGCGTACCGTTCCGCATGGGCCGGGCGGGCAAGAAGGCGTTCATCGTCGCGCCGATGAGCCAGCAGCAGTCGGCGATCGCCAGGGTGCCGGGGCGGATCGTGCTGGACGGCATCCCGCTGATGCGGCTCGGCTTCTGGGACCTCGAGAGCTACGCGCTGGACAACGTCGCGGCGGAACTACTCGGCCGACGCAAGTTGATCACCGGCGAGACGAACCGGCTCGCGGAGATCCGCCGGCTGTTCCGCGAGGACAAGGCGGCCCTGGCCGCGTACAACCTCGAGGACTGCCGGCTCGCGCTGGAGATTTTCGACAAGGCGCGGCTCGTGCATTTCGCGACCGAGCGCGCGGGGCTCATGGGCCAGCAGATGGATCGGCAGGGCGGGTCGGTCGCCGCGTTCGACTTCCTCTACCTGCCGCGGCTGCACCGCGCGGGCCACGTCGCGCCCGATGTCGGCGGCGCAGACGTGACGGCGAGTCCCGGCGGGTGGGTGATGGATTCGAAGCCGGGGCTGTACGACAACGTGCTCGTGCTCGATTTCAAGAGCCTGTACCCCAGCATCATCCGGACATTCTGCATCGACCCGCTGGGTCTCGCGCAGCCCGGCGACGACCCGGTACCGGGATTCAACCGGGGCGCGTTCAACCGCACGCGGCACATCCTGCCGGGGCTGGTGGAGGAGTTGTGGCGCGCGCGCGACGCGGCCAAACGCGACAAGAACACCCCGCTGTCCACGGCGATCAAGATCATCATGAACGCGCTGTACGGGGTGCTGGGTACGCCCGCGTGCCGGTTCTTCGACGCGCGGCTGGTGAGCTCGATTACGCGGCGCGGCCACGAGCTGATCCAGCGGAGCCGCGATTGGATTCAGGAGAACGGCTACGAAGTCATCTACGGGGATACCGATTCGTTGTTCGTGCTCGTGGGGCAGGGGAAGGACGAGGGCGAATGCATGGCGATCGGCCGCGGGCTGGCCGACGGGCTGAACGCGTGGTGGCGCGAGACGCTGGCGCGTGAGCTGCGGCTCGAGTCGTTTATCGAAATAGAGTTCGAGAAACATTACACGCGGTTTTTCATGCCGACCATCCGCGGCGCGGACGTAGGGTGCAAGAAGCGGTATGCGGGGTATGTGCGCGAGGGCGAGTCGTCGTTCAGCGTCGAGTTTACCGGCATGGAATCGGTCCGGACGGATTGGACGCCGCTCGCGCGCGAGTTTCAGCGCGAGCTCTACCGGCGCATCTTCGCGGGTGAGGCGTATGAGGAGTACGTGCGCGGCGTGGCGAACGACGTGCTCGCCGGTAAACACGACGAGCAACTAATCTACCGCAAGCGGCTGCGGCGCAAGCTCGAGGAGTACACCAAAGTCGCGCCGCCGCACGTCCAGGCCGCGCGCAAGATGCAGCGCCCGGGCCGGACGATTTCGTACGCGATCACGCTAAACGGCCCGGAGCCGTCCGAGGCGATTCGTTCGCCGCTGGATTACGGGCATTATCTCGACAAGCAGTTGGCGCCAGTCGCGGACGCGATTTTGCAGGTATTTGATCAGACCTTCGAGAAGCTGACGAGCCGGCAGATGGAGATGTTCTGAGTTGGTTATGGTTCCGGAACGCCGAGGTCGCGGCAGATTTTGCGTGCGAGGAGGTCATTAATTTCGCGGTGTCGCGGGACAGAACTCCGGCGGCGGGTGTCGCGTTGTTCCCACCATGAGTGTTTGCCTCCTTCGCGAACCAACTGGCAGCCGTGGTCGGACAAATGTCGAAGAAGGTCGCGCCGCTTCACAACGTGAGTAGTTCTTCCTCGGCAGAATCCCCCGCGAGCGCGCGAGCATCGGTGCGGTTCATTTCAAGTGCTTCGCGGAGCGCGTCACGTAGATCGTCCAGCAATCCGTCGCGCGTCTCGGATTGGCAATTAACGCCGGGAACTTCCTCGATCCAGCCGATCCACCAGCCTTCGTTTTGTTGGATCACCGCCGTGTATTGATTGTTCATGCGCAGATTATAGCTCATCCGTCTCGGCTACTTCTGATGTATCAGCGGCAGCCCCGGGTACGGCGCCTGGAAGGTGCAGATGTACGGGCCGCGGAGGGAGCCGATGTAGGCCGTGCGGAGATCGGGGCCGCCGAAGGTGATGTTGGTGGGCCGGGGCATGAGG
>CAYPNI010000187.1:4887-6139 GCA_964411925.1 uncultured Nitrospirales bacterium | reverse complement strand
TGATGCGCCAGTCGCGGTACATGCGCGCGGGCGCATACTCCTCGCTGTAGCCGTACCCGCCGTGAATCTGCAGCGTATCGTCCACCAGTTTGTTCACCATCTCCGCGCCGTGCACCTTGGACAATGCGCACTCAATCGAGAATTCGCCCAGCACCTCGAGCCGCGCGTCGATCGATTTGCGCGCGGCTTCGTCCATGCCTTCGAGTGTCTGATACACCAGCCCCGCCGTGCGGTACGCCATCGACTGCGTCGCGTACAGCCGCGCCGTCATCTCGGCGAGCTTGAACTGCGTCAGGCCAAAATCGGCCAGCGGCACACCAAACTGCAGCCGCTCTTGCGCGTAAGCCGCCGCGACGCCGAGTGCCTTCTTGCCGCCGCCAACGCAGTTCGTCGCCATCTTCAGCCGCCCGAGGTTGAGCGTGCACATGGCCACCTTGTGGCCCTTGCCAATCTCGCCCAGCACGTTTCCGACGGGAATTTTGACGTTGTCCAGCATCATGCCGCAGACGGACGAGCCGTGCAGGCCCAGCAGCTTCTCGTTCGGCATCACGGTTAGGCCTGGCGAGTTCCGCTCCATCAGGAACGCCGTGAACTGCGTGCCGTCGATCTTCGCAAACAGTATGAACAGATCCGCCCAGCCCGAATTCGTGATCCACTGTTTCGACCCATTCACGATGTAGTGCGTGCCGTCGTCGCTGAGCGTCGCCGTCGTGCGGATGTTCATCGCGTCGGACCCGGAGCTCGGCTCGGTCAGCGCGAAAGCGGCCATCATCTCGCCCTGCATGAGCTTGTCGAGATACGTGTCCACCTGGTCCTGGGTGCCAAAGTTGATGAGCGGAAGCGAGCCGATGCCCTGGTGCGCAAACACGGTGGATGCCAGCCCGCCGAGATATGACCGCGATTCCATCATCCCCGCGATCGCCAGCACGTTCAGCCCCAGCCCGCCGTATTCCTCCGGCGCTTCGGCCATGTAAATACCGAGGTCCGCGGCCTTCTTGAACAATTGCCGGATCGTCGCCTCGTCGCGCGCATCCACCTTTGCGGCCAGAGGCGCGACATCCTTGTCCGCGAAGTCCCGGATCGTCTGCATCATCATCCGCGACTCGTCGTCCATGTCTTCCGGCGTCAAAACGGCGTCCGGATCGGTCTCCTCGACCAGATACCCCGCGCCCCGATGCTGATAAACAATACTCATCCCAGCGCTCCGATCATCATCGTCGTCATCGTCGTCGCAACTATCATCATCGTCATC
>CAYPNI010000187.1:0-4787 GCA_964411925.1 uncultured Nitrospirales bacterium | reverse complement strand
CAGCGCTCCGATCATCATCGTCGTCATCGTCGTCGCAACTATCATCATCGTCATCGTAATCGACCCTCACCCCACCTGCCAGGCCAAAGCGTGAGTGGCAGGCTTAAGCGCGGTCCGGCTTAAGCCTGTTGCCGACCTCGCGCAAAAGCCGTTCTACATCCACTCCACCTCCGGCCGCGCGGCAGCGCGAGCTTCCCTACTTCTTGAACTGCGCCAGGCGCGCATTCGTATCGCTGATGTCGAAGGCTGTCTCTTCCTCGAACTCCAGCGCCTTCTTCTCCGCGCGGTTGCCGCCCTTGTTGTACAACGCCTTGTACGCCGCAATCGCGTCGCGGCTGTTCGCGAGGATCGCGTCCGTGAATTCCTTGACCGCCGCGTCCAGCTCCGCGAGCGGCGCCGCGCGGTTCGCGAGCCCCCACTCCACGGCCTCGATCCCCGTGATCGCGCGCGCCGTGAACGACATCTCCTTCGCGCGCCGCCGCCCCACAGCACTCGGCAGCCGCGCACTCATGCCCCAGCTCGGCCGCAGGCCCCACTTCGTGTGTGTGTCGCCGAGCTTCGCCTCCTCGGCGCAGACCATCAGGTCGCATGCCAGCGCAAGTTCCAGCGCGCCCGTGTAACAGTGCCCGTTGATGCGCGCGATCACCGGCTTTTCGAGCTTGATAATCGCGTTGATCACCTTCCGCGCCGGCTCGTCCAGCGATCCGCCCACGCCGCCGTTCTCCAGTTTGCGGCCGCCGAGTTCCGTGAGGTCCACGCCCGCGGAAAATGCCCGCCCCGCGCCCGTGAGCACCGCCGCGCCGACCGATTCGTCCTTGCCCGCTTTCCTGAGCGCTGCGGCGAGTTCGTCAAGCATCCCCCGCGTAATCGCGTTGAGCTTCTCCGGACGATTCAACGTGATCGTCATCACACCATCGGACACGCTGGTAAGCACGGGCGATTCAGACATGAGCGATTCCTAGTTCGTTTTCTTGAGACGTTTGGCGCCCGGCGCGGGCAATGATTCAACGACGCTGACGCCCCGGTCCGCCTGATCGGTGAAAAATCCGTCGATCCTGTAAGCAGAGAGGAATTGGCGCAGCTCGGCGTCGTAGTCGGGATATTTCGCCTTGTTAAAATCGTCCACGCGAAACGTATACGGGTGCACGGCGAGGTGGTTCGCGTGCGCCCACTCAACGATTCTCGGTTCGTTCTCGATCAGGTTTTTCGCCGGCCCGATGCCATTCGCGTATTTCGCGACGCTCGCGAGGCCCGCCTCGGTCAGCACGGTCTCCGCATCGCGCCCACCGCCGATGAGCAGTATGAGTTTCAGCGGAGACTTGAGTTCGTTCCGGATCTTCTCGAGCGGCTGCGCCTCGAAGCACTGCACATAGGCCGGCGAATCCGCCTCGGTATACCCGTACTTCGCGAGGACATCGAGCGCGGCCTGCTCCATCGGCAACCCCTGAGAGAGGTGCCACGAGGGCTGTTTGAGTTCGGGATAGATGCCGACCGTGCGGCCCGTCTGCGCGTTAAGCCCCTGGATCAGCTCGATCATCTCCTCGAAGGTCGGCACCTGGAAACCCTGCGAGTCCTGCGGAAACCGGTTCTTGAGCCGTTCATGCGCCGCGAGTGTCTTGATCTCCGCCAGCGTAAAATCCGCCGAGTAAAAGTGGCCATCCGCTCGCGCGCGATCGGAGAACTTCGTCTCAACGTCCGTCGTGTCATCGAGTTCGATGTCGTGCAGGCAGATGAACCGCTTGTCCTTGGTCAGAACGAGGTCCGGCTCGATGTAGTCCGCGCCCATCGCGTAGGCCAGCGCATACGCCTCGAGCGTGTGTTCCGGCAGATACCCGCTCGCGCCGCGGTGCGCGATGACGATCGGCCGTTCGGCAGCGGACGCTCCCACGGCAAACAGAACGAGGACGGTGAGAAGGAACCTGAAACGCATGGAATCTCCTTAATCGCCTCGGGGTTTTGGTACGCCGCCGCGCCAGGGAGAGCTAGTGTAGCGGGTGTTCACGAGGCTTCCAAGTCAGCATAGGAAGCGGCGTCCGGGGCTTGACGACCGAACAGGTCCGGTAGGCCTAGTTCGACCTGTGTGACCTATTGTGCGCTCACGCCGCGCGCCTGGTGGATACCGAGTCCATCGAAACCCCGGCCGATCGTCGCCCGCGGCGTCGCGACAGGACCCAGGAAGCCGCGGCGAACACATAGATCATCGCGGCGATCAGATACATCGAGCTGTATCCGAAACGCAGGGCATTGTTCTCGAGCATGCCGCCGCACATCGCGCCGAGCAGGTTCGCCGACATTGCCCCGGCGATATTCTGCGTGTCGCGCAGCAACGTCGAGAAGACGACGCCGGAGAAAAACACTGGGCACGTCAGTAATGCGACCGCACCGATGCGGCCGGCCGCCGTCGACGGCATCCCGCCGGCGCGCGCGCCGGCGTAGCCGATGCCGAGGCTGACCAGCAGCAGCGCGAACGGTACGTACGCACGGCGAAATTCGAAGCGTTTAACGGCCGCGTTCGCGCCGAGCGCCATCACGAGAATTCCCGCGATGATGATGCCGATCACGTGCCACGTGTTGCCGAATTGCAGGCCGAGTTCGGTGATGCCCTTGGTCTCGACGAGCATGAATCCCGCGCCGAGGAAGAAGAACACCGCGTGGCCCGGTTCCGGCCGGCCGGGAGCGAGTAGCGCGACGAACGCCAGCGTGACCAGGAGCACGAGGCTGATGATCCCGAGATACGAGAACGGATACACGCGGCGCGGCATATAGAAGAACGGCCAGTCGTCCGTCGAAACGTCCGTGCGAATCGTCCCAGACGCAAGCCGCGCCGTAATGTCTTCGAACTGCGCGTCGGCGAGTACGGCGGGATCGACGGTCACAGGCCCGCTCGCCGATTGCAGGAAGTAATAGGTGTCGCCGTATTGCGACTTGAGACAGACCGGCTCGCGCCCGTCGAATGCGTCGCGCAGCATCAGGAAAATCTTCTGGCCGAGTTCAGGCGAGAGCACGTTGAACGACAGGCTCAGGAACCCGTCGTCCGCGAGGCGCGCGCGGGTCTCCTCGAACCCCTGCACGGTGTACACGAACGAATCGAGACGAACGCTGGCGGAGTTGCTCAGCGCCGAGTGTGAATCCAGCATGCCGTACGCGATCATGTCGTACACGCCGTCGTCGTGGCGGAAGAAGGACCGCGCATCGTTCACGACCGTGCGCACGCGCGAGTCGCCATACGGATTCTCCGGGTGCGCCACGCGGCCGATCTCGACAATCGCGGGATCGATCTCGACCGCCGTCACCTCCCCCACGCCCATGCGCAGAGCCGCGGCAACGTCGTTCCCGGTGCCCGCGCCGACAACGACAAGGCTCTTCCGCGGCCCGGCGATGCGGTGCGGCAACTCGTAGTACTGCGCCATGCGCGCCTCGCGTTCGTCGGGGTTCATCGCGATGCCGGACGGGGTCAGATTGTGCACGCGCTGAAGAAAATGCCCGGAGGTGCGAATGGTCGTCAGGCCGTCCGGCGTGTACTCGCGCTCGATGATCTGGTACGGCGAGTAAACGATCTGCGTGCGCACCGGCGCGACCGGCCACGCCATCGCCACCATCGCAAGCAGCGCCGCGGTGCCCGTGAACAGGATCACGCCGCGGTGGTACGCCTGGAACGCGAGCAGCGCCGCGAACGCAATCCCGAACCAGACCAAGGGCGGCGTCCATAGAAAGCTCAGCGCGTGCACGGCGAGCACGCCCGCGAGGCTGCCGGCGAGGTTCAGTCCGTAGGCGCGAAGGTTGCCGGTGCGCGACATCAACCGGCCGCAGAGCTGGCCGATGGGCACGAACACGAACACTGTAAGCGCGAACACGACGCCGAGCGTGTAATAAATCACGATGTACTGAAACCAGACGCGGACGAGGCCAACGCCCATGTTGAGTTGTTCGCTCACGGGCGACGCCATCGCGCTCGCCATGCGCCCCTCGCCCAGGCCAAACTTGAGCCCGATGAAAAACACAATCTGCCAGGCCAGCAACGGTACCGCCGCGATCAGCGGGATCCGATCGCGCGCGGCGAGCGCGTAACCCAGGCCGAGTCCGGCAAAACACGCGAACAGCCCGAAGTTCTTGTAAAACGCGAGCACGGGAAACACGCTGACCTGCCAGCGGATCACGATGAGTTCGAGAAATAGGCTCAGCCCCGCCGCGGCCGCGATCGCGAAGTCCAACCGGCGGCCGGAGATCGCGTCGGCGTAGTCGACCTGCATACGCGCGGCGTCGTCGCCCGCCCCGTCGAGCCGGCGCAGCACGACGAACAGCGCGGCGCCGGCAGCCGCGAGCACGGCCAGCGCGGGCCCAATCTGCAACAGCCGCTCGGGCAGGCGCGCCATGAAGTCGTCCCGCGCGCCCGCGTCGTGGACGTAATACAGGTAATACGTGCACGCGAGAATCAGGACCGGCGCGGCAAGACTCGCCGCGATGCACCGCCGCGCCCAGCGTAGGTAGGTGTGGACGAACATGCTCCCCCGAGTGGGTGCCCGAGCCGCACAGCCAGGCTCAACCCCGCTTGGCCGTGGCACCCCCGCATTGGCGCCCCGTTTCCGTGCACATGGCACCCGCAGCGGTGCCCGTGTCCCCGTGAGCGTGAGACTAACAAATCAATACGGAAAGTAGAAGCGCCATCCCGGACCGCTTTCCCTTTGATACCATGCCGGCGGCTGATCGGGGGCACGACATGGACGGGGCATCCGCGCGCGAACACATCGCGCGATTTACAAGCCAACGCCTCGCCGTGGTCGGCGACC
>CAYPNI010000186.1:0-6198 GCA_964411925.1 uncultured Nitrospirales bacterium | reverse complement strand
TGCCGAGCGAGAGGCCCATCGTCTCGAGGATGGACTTGATCTCGTCGAGCGATTTGCGGCCGAAATTGTGGAACGAGAGCATTTCCGCCTCGGAACGCGAAACGAGCTCGCCGATGGTCTTGATTTCAGCGGCTTTGAGGCAGTTCGCGGCGCGTACGCTCAGTTCGAGCTCGTCCACCGACCGCGCCAGCATCCGGCCGAGTTCGGTGTCCTCGCCCGAGCCGGAGAGCGCTTCGTGCTCTTCCTGAGTGCGCTGCTGTGAAAAGATGCGCAGGTGATCGACCAGCAGGTCGGCCGCCTCGCGCACGGCCTGCTCGGGCGTCAGCGAGCCGTTGGTCCACACATCGAGCACGAGGCGGTCGTAGTCCGTCGTCTGCCCGACGCGCGCATCTTCGACCTGGAAATTCACCTTCGTCACCGGCGAGAAGCTGGCGTCGAGATAAATCGTGCCGAGCGGCGCGTGTTCGAGTTCGAACTTGTCGGCCGTCATGTAGCCGCGGCCCTTGGCGATCTTGATTTCCATGTCGAGCGAGGTCGAGTCGTTCGTGCTCGTGAACAGCACGTGCTCGGGGTTGTGACACGTAACCTTGTCCTGCCCCTTGAACACGTCGCCCGCGGTGCAATCGCCGCGGCCCTTCCACGAATACGAGAAGATGAGCGACTCGCCTTCCTTGAGGCTCAGGTCGCATTTCTTGAAGTTGAGGACGACGTCGGTCATGTCCTCCTCGACGCCGGGGATCGCGGAGAACTCGTGCTGAGTCCCCTCGATGCGCACGGCCGTGACCGCGGCGCCGCTCAGCGAGGCGAGCAGCACGCGCCGGAGGGAATTGCCCACCGTCGTGCCGTAGCCGCGCTCGAACGGCTCGACATTGAATCGCGAGTACTTCCGCGAACCGTCGCCTTCGATCTTCACCCACTTCGGGATAACGAAATCTTCAGCCAGCATGGTCTATTTGTCCTTCCACCCGATTGCCTCTTTGGTTCCCTGGGCCGGTCGTACGCGCGTCAAACGCGGCGGCGTTTGCGCGGCCGGCAGCCGTTATGCGGAATACTGGTGGTATCTTTGATGAGCGAGACTTCGAGGCCCGCCGCCTGGATCGCGCGGATGGCCGATTCGCGGCCCGAACCCGGGCCGTTCACATGGATGCGCACTTCCTTGAGGCCCGCGTCCAGCGCGGCCTTGGCGGCCTTTTCCGCAGCGAGCTGGGCCGCATACGCGGTGCTCTTGCGCGAGCCGGCAAAACCCACCTGGCCCGCGCTCGACCACGAAATCACGTTGCCGCGCATGTCGGAGATCGACACGATCGTGTTGTTGAACGTCGCCTGGATATGCGCCAGGCCCGACGTGCTCGTCAGATTGACGCGTTTCTTTTTCGGTTTGGGACGTTTCTCGATGGTCACCTGAGTGTTCCTCCGTTAACCCTTCTTGCCGACGAGGCCCTTGCGCGGCCCTTTGCGCGTGCGCGCGTTTGTATGCGTGCGCTGGCCGCGGGTGGGCAGGCCCTTCTTGTGCCGGATGCCGCGGTAGCAGTTAATGTCCATCAGCCGCTTGATGTTGCCGGTGGTCTCGCGGCGCAGATCGCCTTCCACCTTGTATTCCTGGACCAGCGCCGAGAGCGTGTTCACCTGCTCGTCCGACAATTCATGGACGCGCACCGCGGTATCCAGCTTCATGCGTTCCATGAGCTTTTTCGCGCGCGCGGGGCCAATGCCGTAAATGCTTTGCAGGCCGACCTCGACCCGCTTGTTCCGCGGGAGGTCTATGCCGACGATACGTGCCATGTCCTGTCGCCTCCCTCAGCCCTGGCGCTGCTTGTGCTTGGGGTTTTCGCAGATGACCCGGATCGCGCCGTGGCGACGGATAATCTTGCACTTCTCGCAAATTTTCTTGACTGAACTTCTGACTTTCATGGCTCGTACGTTCCTTCGCCGCCGGTTACCCGGCCGGTTGATCCGCTATCGCTTTATCAGCTCGCCCCAGCGCCGCGTTGCCGCGCGCGAGACAGACAATACTTCGGCCTCGCCATCGCGGATGACGATGCTATGTTCAAAATGCGCACTCGGCCGGCCGTCGGCCGTCACCGCTGTCCAGCCGTCCTCGAGCACGGTCACTTCGTGCGTGCCCGCATTGATCATCGGTTCCAGGGCAAACACCATGCCGGGCTTCAGCTTCGGCCCGCGTTTGCCGGTCCGAAAATTTGGTATCTGCGGCTCGGCGTGCATCTCCGTGCCGATCCCGTGACCGACGAAGTTGCGCACGATCGAGAACCCCTCGCCGCGCACCGTGTCTTCGACCGCGCGCGAGATGTCCTCGAGGTGGTTGCCCGCGCGCGCCGCGTCGATGCCGTTCGCAAGCGCGCGATCGGTCACCTCCATGAGCCTCTGGCGTTCCTCGTCGATCTCGCCAACGGGCACCGAAACTGCCGCATCGCCGTAGTAGCCCTTGAGCTTGACGCCCACGTCGATGCTGCAAATCTGGCCTTCCTTCAGGCGCCGTTTGCCCGGAATCCCGTGCACGATGACCTCGTCCACCGAAATGCACGTGGACGCCGGGAATCCCTGGTATCCCAGGAACGACGGCTCGCCGCCCGCATCGCGAATCATCGACTCCGCGACGGCGTCCAGCTCGCCCGTCGTGATGCCCGGCTCGACCCGATCGGCCAATGCGGACAACACCTCGGCGACGATGCGGTTCGCCTCGCGCAGGAGCGCAATCTCGCGTTCCGTCCGGATCGCGATCATCGCTGGACCGCTCCCAAGGCCGCGAGCACGGATTGCACTTTCCGTTCCACGGCGTCCAGGTCATGCCCGACACCGTCCACCCGCCGGACCAGGCCGCTTCGCTCGTAGTACTGAATGAGCGGTTCGGTCGTCCGGTGGTACACGGACAGGCGCTGGCGGACCGTTTCTTCACGGTCGTCTTCGCGGTGCACCAGGCCCGCGCCATCGCACGGCGGCTTGTCACACTGCATGTCGTGCTTGGGCGGATTGAACTTGAGGTTGTAAATCTTCCCGCAGTTCGGGCACGTCCGCCGGCCGCTCAGCCGCGCAACGATTTCCTCGTCGTCGACTTCCAGCAGGATGACAACATCCAGTTCCTCGTCGCGTTCCGCCAACACCCGGTCAAGCGCCTGGGCCTGTGGCAGCGACCGCGGAAAACCATCGAGGATGTATCCCTCCGCGCAATCGGGCTTTGCCAGACGCTGAGCGACGATTTCTATCGCCAGCTCATCGGGCACGAGCTCGCCTTTACGCATAATCGATTCAATTTTCTGACCGATCGCCGTCCTCTCTTCGAGGTGCGACCGGAATATATCTCCGCTGGATATGTGCGGCCAGCCGTATTTCTTCGCGATCCGCCGCGCCTGGGTGCCTTTGCCGGCCCCCGGGGCGCCGAGTATCACGACGCGGCCGGCCATATTGTCTAGCCCCTCCGTCCGCGCAGCCGCCGCCCCTTGGCGAAACCCTCATAGTTGCGCATGATGAGGTGCTGTTCCATCTGTTTTACCGTGTCGAGCCCGACACCCACGAGGATGAGCAGGCTGGTCCCTCCGAAAAACGAGACGATGTTCCAGTCGTATATCTGGAGTGCGCTGAAGATGATCGTCGGCAGCATCGCAACCGCGACCAGGAACAGCGATCCAACCATGGTGATGCGCGTCATCACGAAGTTGAGGTATTCGGCCGTCGCCTTGCCCGGGCGCACGCCCATGATGACGCCGCCGTACTTCTTCATGTTGTCCGCCATCTCCACGGGATTGAAGATGATCGCGGTGTAGAAGAACGAGAACACGATGATCAGCGCGCCCTCGATGAGCATGTACGGCCATCCGCCGAACCGGAGAAAGTCGTTGAAGAAGGTGTTGAGCCAGCCGACGTTGATGTTCGTGCCGATCATGAGCGGAATCTGGAGCAGCGAACTCGCGAAAATGATCGGGATGACGCCCGCCTGGTTGACGCGCAGCGGCAGGTAATTGCGCGAGCCGCCGTAGACCTTGCGGCCCTTGACCTGGCGCGGATACTGCACCGGAATGCGGCGCTGGCCCGTCGTGACCATGATCGTGCCCGCGATAATCAGCACGAACACGATGGCGAGCAGGCCGACCTTGAAGAACGAAATCTGGTCTGTGCTGATGAGTTGCAACAGTTTCGCAAACGCCATCGGCATTCCGGAGATGATGCTTGCAAAAATCAGCAGCGACATCCCATTGCCCACGCCGTGTTCGCTGATTTGCTCGCCCAGCCACATCAGGAACGCTGTGCCGGTCGTAAACGAGAGGATGCACATGAAATAAAACCCGATGCCCGGGTTCTGCGACATGAGGATGGGCGCTTCGGCCGTGTTGATGCCCTTGAGCCAGCCCGCGACCGCGATCGACTGAATGATGCAGAGCACGATCGTGCCGTATCGTGTGTATTCGTTGATCTTCTTCTGGCCCTCGGGGCCGAGTTTCTGCAGCGCTTCGAGCTGCGGAATCACGACGACCAGCAGCGACATCACGATGGACGCGGTGATGTACGGCATGATGCCGAGCGCAAAAATCGTTGCCTGGGCGAACGCGCCGCCGGAAAACATGTTGTAGAAATTCAACAGGCCGCCCATATCGCCGATGCGTTCGCGCAAGGCATGGCCGTCCACGCCCGGCGTCGGCACGTGCGCGCCGAGCCGGTACGCCATCAGCGCGAGCAGCGTGAAAATAATCCGCTGCTTGAGTTCCGGAATCTTGAACGCGTTCCGGAAGGCTTCTATGGGCTGGGCCGACATGACCTAGTTATTCCTTCGACTTCGCTTCCTTGGACTTCGCTTCTTTCGGCTTGGCTTCCTTCGATTTCGCCTTGCCTTCTTTGGGCTGGGCTTCGGCCGCGGGGGCTTCCGCCGCCGGCGCCGATTTCACCTTCGCTGTCTTGGGCTTGGCGATGCGCGGCTTGCCCTTCTTCCGCAGCGTCACCGCGCGCGACTGCGGCACTTCGTGCAATTCGATGCTGCCACCCGCCGCTTCGACCTTCTGGCGCGCGCTCGCGCTGATCGCGCTCACCTTCAGCGCGAATTTCTTCGTGATCTCGCCCCGGCCGAGGATCTTCACGCCGCCGCGCTTGAGGTGGACGAGGTGCTTGCCGACGAGCGCTTCCGCGGTGATTTCGGCGCCGTCCTCAAAATGCCGCTCGAGAATGTCGAGGTTGACCTCGGCGTACTCGTGGCGCGACTCGTGGTGGAAGCCGCGCTTGGGAATGCGGCGCATGAACGGCGTCTGCCCGCCCTCGAACCCAAGCCGGCGTGAGTACCCTGAGCGGGCCTTCTGCCCCTTGTGACCCTTGCCCGAGGTCTTGCCGTGACCCGAAGACGGCCCACGTCCGATGCGCTTGCGCTTCTTGCGCGAACCCGGCGCCGGGCTTAAGTTGTTCAGTTCCAACATGATAGCGCGATTCCCTAATGGTCCGTTACATCAATACCCGTGAGAGTTCCAGCCCGCGCATCGCCGCGACTTCTTCGGCTCGCCGAAGCTGCTGCAGACCGTCCAGCGTCGCCCACACGACGTTGGTCGCGTTGCTCGATCCCAGGCACTTGGTGAGGATGTTCTTATAGCCTGCCGCTTCGAGCACGGAGCGCACGGGACCGCCCGCGACCACGCCGGTACCGAGTGCGGCCGGCTTGAGCAGCACGCGCGCCGAGTCCGATCGGCCGATCACGTCGTGCGGCACGGTCGTGCTCACGATCGGCACTTCGATCATGTTGCGCTTGGCGCGATCGAGCGCCTTGCGGATCGCGTCGGGCACTTCGTTGGCCTTGCCCATCGCCGCGCCGACGCGGCCCTTGCCGTCGCCGACGACCGCCAGCGCACTGAACCGGAACCGCCGGCCGCCCTTGACCACCTTGGCGACGCGATAGATCTTCACGACGTCCTCGATAAACTCGGACTCGCGCGCCTCACGCGGCTCGCGCGAACGACGCTGCCGTTCGCCGCGTTCCGGGCGATCGCTGCGCTCGGACGATTCGCCTGTTCCTGGTGTCTTAGCCAAACCCGTGTGCTCCCGTTACCAACGTTTCGTTAAATCTTGAGTCCCGCTTCACGCGCCGCGTCCGCAAGCGCCTTCAACCGTCCATGATACAACCGGCCGTTTCGATCGAACCGGACGGCCTTGACGTTGTTCTTGAGCGCGGCCTCGGCCAGGCTCTTGCCGACTTCCTTGGCCGACGCG
>CAYPNI010000185.1:4622-6246 GCA_964411925.1 uncultured Nitrospirales bacterium | reverse complement strand
ACCAGTTGTTGTGCTTGCCCGAACCGTTCACGCCCGCGAACGGCTTCTCGTGCAACAGGCATTCGAGGCCGTACTTGTTCGCGATCTTCTTCAACATCGTCATCGTCATCTGCTGGTGGTCCGTCGCGACGTTCGCGTCCTCGTAGATCGGCGCGATCTCATACTGCGACGGCGCGACCTCGTTGTGCCGCGTCTTGACCGGAATCCCCAGCTTGTACAGCTCGTGTTCCGTGTCCAGCATGCACGCGAGCACCCGCTCCGGGATCGCCCCGAAATACTGGTCCTCGAGCTCCTGGCCCTTGGGCGACGGCGCGCCAAACAGCGTCCGGCCGCAGTTGATCAGGTCCGGCCGCGCGAAATAGAAGTTGCGATCGATCAGGAAGTATTCCTGTTCCGGGCCCGCCGTGCTCGTCACGCGGGAGATCGTGCTGTGCCCGAACAGCGTGAGCAGCCGCCGCGCCTGTTTGTCCAGCGCCTGGTTCGAGCGCAGCACCGGCGTCTTCTTGTCCAGCGCATGGCCCGTCCACGAGACGAACGCCGTCGGAATGGCCAGCGTCGTGCCGTTCGGGTTCTCGAGGATGTACGCCGGGCTCGTCACGTCCCACGCGGTGTACCCGCGCGCTTCGAACGTCGCGCGAATGCCGCCCGACGGGAAGCTCGACGCGTCCGGCTCGCCCTGGATCAGCTGCTTGCCCGTGAACTCCATGATCGCGCCGCCGTCGTTGTCCGGCGCGAGGAAACTGTCGTGTTTTTCCGCCGTGCTTCCCGTCAGCGGGAAGAACACGTGCGTGTAGTGCGTCGCACCCTTCTCCAGCGCCCAGTCGCGCATCGCCGAGGCGACCACGTCCGCGATCGACGGATCGATCGCCGTGCCGTTGTCGATCGTCTTCATCAACGACTTGTACACGTGTTTCGGCAGGCGTTCTTTCATCACGCGCTTGCCGAAGACGTTTACTCCGTAGATGCCGCTCGCCGATTTGTCGTGGAAATTCAGAGGTGGCGCAGTCGGTCTGAAATCGTTGATCGCCTGGATAGCGCGCAGGCGCGCGGCACTTCCGCTCATATACGTACTCTCCTTCCGTAACTGCCCTGAGGTCCGTGCAGATCTGCCCCATGCAGTCCGCAACTGAAAGACCGTGGTGCCCCACCACGGAGCCCACGACTATAGCAACTGTTCGCAGCCCTTCAAACCGCACGCGCCCGGCGATCGACAGACGAGGGACAATGCGCGCATCCGTTCGCGGCACGACACCATGGGCCCGGCGAGGCGGCCTGGCCTGTCGCGTAAGAACGCGCGGCCCCGGCGGGCCCGGGGCGCAACCGCCTCTACCTCAGGGGCGACGCTGGTCGGTCTCCGTCCAAGCACACAAGCAGCGTGCTGAATTCATACGAGTTTAGAGCAACGCCTGTGCCACAGGTCCGCGAAACGGGACACGGACGCCGTAACCCCCCGCCAGACGGGCCGTTGCCGACTCTAAATGTCCTACCAGCAGGGCCGGGAATCCGAATTCCGGGTACGACCATGTAGTTAACCAAACACGATCCTACGAAACCGTAATTTTTCGGCGTGGTTGAAGGGGGAACCCAGCCGCCGTCCGGCCGCGCCTTCAGGGCCCCGGCGAAC
>CAYPNI010000185.1:0-4522 GCA_964411925.1 uncultured Nitrospirales bacterium | reverse complement strand
TTCGCCGCTTCGCCCACTCCACCCGAATCCCCATGCTGACCAGTTCCCAACGAAAAAAACTGCGTTCCCTCGCGCACCACCTCGAGCCCGTCGTCTACATCGGCAAGCAAGGACTGACGGACGCGGTCGTCGTCGCCGCCAATCGCGCGCTGAATGACCATGAGCTGATCAAGGTTCGATTCATCGAGTTCAAGGACGAGAAGCGGCCGTTGACTGATCAACTCGCATCTTCCACCGGCAGCGAGGTCGCCGGTATACTTGGCCACGTCGCGATACTTTATCGGGAGCACCCGGACCCGGAGTCGCGAAAAATCGCATTCGAGTGATTCGATCCCGCGCAGGCGGGCACCGTTACCAGGGGCACAACGCCGAAACATTTTTCATCGAGTGATTCCACGGAGGACACATCATGCGCGTTGCAGTTCGTAGTTCGATCGCCGCCATCGGCCTCGTCGGCGCGGTGGTCGCAGCCACCACGCTCGGTCAGGCAGCGGAATCCACCCCGGAAGCCAAACTCATCGAGCGCGGCCGGTATCTCGCGCACGACGTCGCCATGTGCGTCGTCTGCCACTCGCCGAAGGATCCCGCGGGCAATGTCATCAAGGGACAGGAATTTCGCGGCGACATAATGCCGGTCAAGTCGCCGTTCCCCCGCGGCGAGGAATGGGCGGTCAACGCGCCCGCGCTGGGCCCGCTCGTGCGCGGCATGGAACCCGCCATCTACGATCTGCTGCGCACCGGAATCTCCGCGCGCACCGGCAAGGCCCCGCGCGGCCCCATGCCGCCGTTCCGGCTCTCGGATGAAGACGCCCGCGCGGTGATCGCGTATCTCAAAACGGTCTAGGAAGCCGCTCCGAGTCCGTGATCAGCCGTTGCGCGACTTCGTGACTAACCCTTAGAAGGGTGGCAGGTTTAAGCGGGGTTCAGCTTAAGCCTGTACTCGACCTCCCGTCACCAGCCCTCAGCGAGCGCAAGTTGCACGCCCTCCTGGCTGGCCATGCGCTCTTCGTGGTCCAGCAGCGATTTCTTGATGCGCAGCCCGCCCGCATACCCAGTCAACTTGCCGTCAGCGCCAATCACCCGATGGCACGGGACAACTATCGCAATCGGATTCTTGCCGTTCGCCGCGCCGACCGCGCGCGACCCCGTCGGGAACCCGATCGCCTTCGCGATCTCGCCGTAACTGCGCGTTTCGCCGCACGGGATTCGCCGCAAGGCCTCCCATACGCGCTGCTGAAACGGCGTGCCCGCGGGCGCGAGCGGCAGATCGAACCGGAACCGCTGCCCGTCGAAATACGCCCGCAACTGGTCAATTGCTTCGAGCAACGGCGCGTCTTCCCGCCGCCAGTTCGGCCGCGGTTTCACGTTGTATTTTCCCTCTTCAAACTGGATGTGTGTGATCCCCGCTTCGCACCGCGCCAGCAGAATCGATCCCGCCGGACTTTTCATGTAGGTGTACACCACGTCGTAGGTGTTCATCCGCCGCCTCCTTTCGCAAGGCTCGTCCACAAGTGCAGCGCCGCATACGCGCGCCACGGCCGCCAGGCTTCCGCGAGCCGATCGAGTTCTTTCGCCGTCACCGCGCCGCGCGATATGGCCGACCACGCTTGAATCAACCCGAGGTCGCCCGTCGGAAACGCGTCCGGCTCGCCCAGCGCGCGCAGCGCGATGTAGTGCGCCGTCCACGGGCCGACGCCCGGCAGCTCGACGAGCCGCGCGACGGCCTCGTCCAGTCCCGCGCCCGTGCCCATCATCAGCGTGCCGTCCGCCATGCCGCGCGCGATCGCGCGTATCGTCGTGATCCGCCGGCCCGTCAGCCCGAGTCCGTTCATCCGCGCCGCGGCCAGCCGTTCCGGGCCGGGGAATGCCTGTCGAAGACCGTTGCGTTGTTTGGGGTCGAGCGCCGTGCCGTATCGCGCCGCGATGCGCCCGCAGATCGTCCGCGCCGCCGCCACGCTCACCTGTTGGCCGACGATCCCGCGCACGGCGATCTCGAACGGGTCCCAGGCGCCCGGCACGCGCAGGCCCGGCCGCGTGCGGACCAACGGCCGAAGCGTCGCGTCCGCGCTCAGCACCTCGCGGATGCCGGTGGGTTCCGCTTCGAGGTCGAACAGCCGCCGCACCCGCCGCGTAATCTCCGGCAGCGCTGCGACCAGGTTCTGCGGCACCTGCACGACGAGTTGCCGCCGGTCCGCGTCGTGTCGAACGCGAACGATCCCGGTCGCTTCGCCGAATCGCACCGTCCTAAGGTACGCCCCGTCCTCGACCGCCTCCACACCTTCGAGCGCGCGCTGACCGAAAAACGCCGTCAATCCCCGCCAGTCGAACGGCGGCCGGTAGCTGAGCCGCGCCTCGATCGGCCTGGAAGCATCGTGTTGCCCGCGTCCGTTCGCCTCGTCCCCGCGAATCTCGCGCGGCGCACGGCGGAACGTCTTGGTGAATGCGTCGTTGAATCGCCGCACGCTGCTGAATCCGCTCGCGAATGCGATGTCTGCAATCGGCATCGCCGTGTCGTCCAGCAGCCGCTTCGCGAGGTGCAGCCGCCGCGACAACGCGACCTCGATCGGTGACGCGCCCAGGTGTTCGTCGAATAGCCGCCGCAGGTGCCGCTCCCCGACGCCCAGCCGTGCGCCCAGCGCATCCACATCGTGCTCGTCGAGGTAGCCCTCGTGAATCAGCCGCAGCGCGCGCGACACCGTGGACGACGTGCCCAGCCATGCCGGGGTTCCCGGCGACGTTTCCGGCCGGCAGCGGCGGCATGCGCGAAACCCCGCCGCCTCGGCGGCCGCCGCGCATGCGAAAAACCTCACGTTCTTGCGTAGCGGCGTCCGCGCGGGACAGACCGGCCGGCAGTAGATGCCTGTCGTCCTGACTCCGATGAAAAAGCGCCCGTCAAACCGCGCGTCCCGCGTGCGCAGCGCCCGGTAGCAGATGTCCGCGTCAATCGTCATGACGGCAGTCTAGCACCGCCGCGCCCGCCCGACTAGCCATTTTCGGACGCGGTCAGCGGGCGCATGAGTAGGCCTTCGCGGCCTCCAGCGTGGGCCGGGCGCTGAACGCCCAGCCCGAGGTCACTTGGACCGCATGCACAACTGTCAAATGTCGCCGTCGAAATTTGCCTCCTATTCTTCCCACACTTCCCATCATTCTCATGAAACGAGCGAAATCACTTAGGATTACCATCTCGACCACGAACAGGGGTGGCTGTATGGACGTGACCAGCGTTTCCAGTTTCATCGACTATTACGAAAAAGTCCGCGGACGCACGTTGCGCGTCATCGAGGCGATCCCGCCCGCGCAGCTCGAGTGGACGCCCCGCGCCGGCAAGTGGACGCTCGGCGATCTCGTGCGTCACATCGCGGCCATCGAGCGCTGGATGTACGGCGAGACGCTGCAAAACCTCCCGAGCCGGTATGCCGGCTGCGGGCGCGATCTCGCCGACGGATACGACGGAGTCCGGACTTATTTCGACACGATGCACGCGGATACGCTCGACATACTCAGCGGATTCACGGACGACGACCTGCGCCAGAAATGCACCACGCCCGCCGGCTCGCCGATCGGCCGTGGCAAATGGATGCGCGCCATGCTCGAACACGAAATCCACCACCGCGGCCAACTCTATGCTTATCTCGGGATTCTCGACGTTCGCACACCCGCGCTCTACGGCCTCACGTCTGAAGAAGTCGCCGCACGGAGGGCGCTGGCATGACCGACTCCGCCATTGCGAGGAGCGCAGTGCGCGACGAAGCAATCTCCTGCACCCGTGACCCCTACTCTGTCATTGCGAGAAGCGCGGCGCGCGAAAAAACAGTCTCCTGCACCCGCGACCACTACCCTGTCATTGCGAGGAGCGAAACTCGCGACGAAGCAATCTCGCACACCGGTTACCCCACCTTTGTCATTCCCGCGAAGGCGGGAATCTCCTTTCGAGCCAGACTCGTCTTGAGCGCGGCGCTCACGCTCTTGGTCTGCGTCGCCGCCCGCGCGCAGGAGATCCCGCCCGACTTCCCTGCGTTCACCGTCCCCGGCCACGAGCGCGACATGGCGCTCCTGCGCGATCTCTTCTGGCTGCACTACCAGGGCGCCGGCCCGAAATCGACCATGTGGGACGAATGGCTCAGCGCCCCGGCGCTCTGGCCCGCGGTCGAGACGAACGGCTGGACCGAAGGCATGCGCGGCCAATGGCGCGACGCGCTCAGCGCGCGGCAGATCGACGCCGGCGGATACGTCGCCACGCACCAGCATGCGTCCATCGCGCACCAACAAGGCTGGCCGTTCCCCTTCTGGAGCCAGGGTCTCGGCGGATTCGGCTGGCATTTCTCGTTTGTGGACGCGCCACCAGCCGGGTGGCGCCCCGACACGCTGAACACGCCCGAAGGCTGGGAAGCGCAATCGGCCGAGGACGCCGGGCAGCAGGACGACGGCTGGCACCTGCATTTCACCGCGGCCGATGCCCACGTCGTGACGCCCATCCCGAATCGCGCGCCGAACTTCGCCATCGAAGCGCGCCAGTCGCCGT
>CAYPNI010000184.1:5096-6285 GCA_964411925.1 uncultured Nitrospirales bacterium | reverse complement strand
TGCGTCGCAGCAATTTGCTGCGGCGCTGATGCAACGCAAGCGATTCACGGTGCACGTGTGGCACCGGCGGCGCGGCAAGACGATGCTGATGCTGTACACGCTGGTGAACGCGGCGATGCGATTTCGGGGCGAGGACGGCCGGTTCATGTACCTGGCTCCGCTGCGGAAGCAGGCGAAGGACATCGCGTGGACGCGGCTGGTGAATATTTCGTCGAAGGTGCCGGGCTGCGTGGTGAACAAGGGCGAGCTCTACATCGAGCTCCCGCACAACAAGGCCCGGATTACGTTGTACGGCGCGCAGGACCCGGACAGTCTTCGCGGACCGTATGCGGACGGAGTGGTATTCGACGAGCCCGGGCAGATGGACGCGCTGGTGTGGACGGAGGTAGTGCGTCCGATGCTGGCGGATCGTCGTGGGAGCTGGGCTACGTTCATCGGGACGCCGAAGGGCATCAATTTCTTTCACAAGCTGTATCACGAGGACGCGTTGCGTGGGCGATGGGGCCGAACGCTGTATCGCGTAGACGAGGACAGGCCGGAGTGGCTGCCACAGGCGGAAGTGGACGAGATGCGGCTGGACATGAGCGACATCAAGTTCCGGCAGGAAATGCTCTGCGACTTCACCGCGAGCGCGGAGGACGTCTTGATCACGATCGACGAAATCTCACGAGCGTTCGAGCGAACGATCATTCACGAGAGCGCGCTGCGCGGACTGCCGCGGGTGATGGGGATAGACATCGCGCGGTACAAGGACCGCAGCGTGATCATGAAGCGGTGGGGGCGCATGGCGTACAAGCCGATGGTGTTCCGCAACATCGACCACATGAAACTTGCCGGCATCATCGCGCAGGAGATTTCTACATGGCAACCCGACGCGGTGTTCATCGACGCGGCGAATTCCGGGACCATTGTGGACCTGCTCGCGCAATGGGGCCACGATCTGACCGTGGTGAACTTTGGAGGCGAGGCGACGAGCGCGCGGTACGCGAACAAGCGCGCAGAGATTTGGTTCTTGTCCGGGCGCTGGGTTCGCGAGACGGGAGTATTCGAGCATTCCGAGTACGACGGAGCGATCAAGACAGAAGCGACGAGCGTGACGTTCACGTACAACATCAAGGACCAGTTGCTGCTCGAGCCGAAAGAGAAGTTGAAGAAGCGCCTCGAGGAACAAAACCTGCCAAGCCCGGAC
>CAYPNI010000184.1:0-5086 GCA_964411925.1 uncultured Nitrospirales bacterium | reverse complement strand
GCTGGCGTTGACCTTTTCAGCGCCCGTCGTGCCGAAGGCAACGAATCATCCCGAGGTCGAGCACTACGAGCGGCAGGTGTACCGACACCCGGAGTATGTGCCGGAGTTTGCGCGTAGGGAGGAATGAGCGATGTGCATGGGCGTCTATCCCGAGGAACTTCTGGCGGCGCAGCTGGCGCAGTCGATGGCGCCCCGTGGAGACGAAGTGTTGGCTCAGCCTGTGCCCGAGCATCATCCGGACGAGTCGTTGACGTACTGGCAAAAGCTGAGAGCGCAGGCATAGCGCGGAAAGGGTTCGACGATGTGTTTCGGAGCACCGAAGGTAGAGCAGCCGCAGCAGCCGGCGTTGCCGCGCAAGCCGCCGTCGCGGGTTGACCCCGCGGCGCGGGTGGCGAAGGACCGGGCGAGCACGCAGGAAATGCTGCGTCGGGGGTTGCTGAGCACGTACCGGCAGCGGGCCGGGACGCTGCAACAGCCGGCGCAGATTGCCGGCAAGTCGCTTTACGGCGAATGACCGCGAACCGCGGGACGAGGAACGGGGCATGAACTTCACGATGCGTTTGCTGGTGTGGGCGGCGTTGCTTCCGGCGTTGTCGGGTCCGGTGACGCCGCATCGGTCGCAGCAGTCGGCGGAGAACTTCATTGCGGGGACGCTGACGGACATTGGCGAGCCGGTGGAGTTTTACGGCCAGGGCGTGCCGCAGACGATCGCGTTCGAGCTGTCGAACACGGGGGCGGCGCTGACGGACTTCGCGTTGCTCGCGAAGATGAGCCCGGACGCGTCGGGGTATCAGACGCTGATCAGCGGGGCGACGTGGAACACGGTCGCGGGGAATCTGAAGGAAGTCGCGGGGACGCTCAACACGCTCGCGAGCGGGTCCAAAGGCGCGGCGGTGGTCGAGATCGGCCCGGTGTACGCGTTCAAGTTCCAGGCGAGCATCGGGAGCGGCGTGCGGAACAAGGGCACGCTGACGGCCGCGGCGAACGCGACGAACACGGCGGCGTCGGGCGTGCTGACGCTCACGGGTCAGCCCTCGGACACGCAGACCTGCACGATCGGGTCCTCGGTCTACATCTTCGACGATACGACGCTGGTGGACGAGCCGTTCCACGTGCTAATAGGCGCGACGGCGTCGGACACGATCGACAACCTTGTGGCGGCGATTACCGGCGGCGCGGGCGAGGGGACGCTGTACGGGACGGACACGCCGGCGCACACGCTGGTGACGGCCGCGAACGGTACCGGCGACACGATGGACGTGACCGCGTTGACGCCGGGGACGGCCGGCAACGCGATTGCGACCACGGACACGATGAGCAACGCGTCGTGGGGCGCGGCGAACCTCGCCGGCGGCACGACCGAGACAGTGACGACCGACGACAAGACGTACACGTTCAAGGCGGACGGGTTTGTCGAGGATGCGTACGACGTGCTGATCGGCGCGAACGCGTCGGACACGCTGGACAATCTGATTGCGGCGCACAACGGCGCGGCGGGCGAGGGCACGCTGTACGGGACGGGGACGGAACCGCAGACGCGGGTGACGGCCTCGGCGGGCGCCGGCGACACGATGGTGGTCGAGGCGAACGCCGACATACCGAACGCGGTGGGGACGCTGATCGTGACGACGGAGACGTGCGCGCAGCTGTCGTGGGGCGCGACGACGCTGGCGGACGGCGTGATGACGGACATCGTGGTGAGTTGCACGACGCGCGTGGAGAGCTGAAGCGTGTCGGACACCGAACTGGAATTCGGGCCGTATCGCGGATTTTACGGCAAGGCGGACTGGGACCCGGGCGAGGCGCGCTGGGTTGGCCGGGTGACCAATTCGGACGCGCCGATAGGGTTCGGGGCGGAGAAGCAGGCCGGCCTCGAGCAGGATTTTCGGAAGGCGATAGACGCGTTCCTGGGACTAATGGCCGAAATGCGGGGCGAGACGTGAGCCGTGGCTGAGAAGGTCAAAGACGAAGCGCCGGTGATGGTGTCGAACCGCATCCGGCAGCATTTCGAGCGCCGGCTGGGCGAGCTGCGCGAGGACCGTCTGAGCTGGGACACCAAGCGGCGGGACGCGGCGCGGTACATCCTGCCCGAGTACGACGCGTTCGACCGGACGAACCAGCGCAACCGCGGCGACGCGAATTTCAGTTACATCCTCGACGCGACGGGGACCGAGGCAATCCAGACGGCGGCCGAGGGGATTATGAACGGCGCGTGCAACCGTGCGCGGGACTGGTTCCGGCTGGTGCATCCGAACCGGGAGAAGGCGCGGATCGGGGCGGTGCGCCAGTACATGCACGAGTGCACCCAGCTGATGCTGGAGAAGATGGGCCAGGGGAATTACTACCCGAGCCGCCTGCCGCTGTTTCGCGAGTATCTGACCTTCGGGGACGGCGCGGCGTTCGGCGATTCGGACCCCGAGGACGCGCTGTGCTGGTACAACTTCGTGCCGGGCGAGTATTCGCTGGGGGTGGACGCGAAGGGCCGGGTAACGATGTGTTACCGGGAACTGACGATGACGGTGGGGCAGCTCGCGGACAAATTCGGGAAGTCGGCGCTGAGCCCGCACCTGCAAAAGCTGCTCGACGAGAGCAAGACGACGCTGCCGGTAGACATCGTGCACGCGATCGAGCCGGTGGACGGTCGGCCGGAGCTGGCCGAGATCGACCGCAAGATGCCGACGGACCGGTTCGGCAACCGGGCGCTGTTCCGGAGCGTGTACTGGGAGCGCGGGCGGGACAAGAAAGACGACCGGCTGCTGCGCGTGCGCGGGTACTTCGAATTTCCGATCGCGGCGCCGCGGCTGAACCGGAAGGGGCACGACACCTACGGGTACGGCCTCGGGATGGGGGCGCTGCTGGGGGACATCAAGCAGCTGCAGCACCTGGTCAAGAAGCACGCGCAGATCATCGACATCATCGCGGACCCGCCGAAGAAGTCGCCGGCGAGCCTCGAGCACAAGCTGCGGGGCGGGCTGTTGCCGGGCGGCATCGTGTTCTATCCGGACAATTTGGGGCAGGACAGCGTTGAGCCGGTGTATCAGATTACGTGGAACACGGAACCATTGCTGCAGGAAATGGAGCGGCTGCGCGGGGCGATCCGTTCGAAGTCGTACGCGGACGCGTTCACGCTGTTCTCGATGATGGAGAGCAAGAACGACCTTCGCGTGGACCAGGTGGCGGAATTGCAGGAAGAAAAGCTGACGCGGATGGGGGCAGTGTTCCTTCCGCTGGAGAACGACGTATTTGACATCGACGTTTCCCGGTACTACGCGGAAATGAACCGGCAGGGGATGCTGCCGGACCCGCCGGCGGAGATTGAGGGCGAGGAAATGACGATCGAGTACCTGGGGATTTTCGCACAGGCGCAGCGCACGCAACGGTTGCGGAACCTCGACCGGTTGCTGGGGAGCGCGGCGCGGATGGTGGAAGCGACGCAATCGCTGGATCCGCTGGACAAGTTGGACCTCGACGAGGCGATCGACGAGATGGCCGAGGCGCTGGGCACGAACCCGAAGCTGGTGGTGCCGACGAAGGAGGCGCGGAACGTGCGCGCACAACGCCAGCAGATGCAGCAGGCGGCGATGGCCGCGAAGGCGGCCAAGGACGGGGCAGGCGCGGCGCAGGCGCTGGCGCAGACCGTGCCGAGCCCGGACAGCTATTTGTCGCGGATCACGCAGGGCGTGACGGCGGCGCAGGGAAACTAGGGCGATGGACCAGGCGCAGCAGGCCAAGCTGGATCTGCAGGAAGTGCTGAGACATGAGCACGGCCGGCGCGTGGTGTGGCGATGGTTGGGGTCGGCGGGGATTTACACGACGACGTACCGGCGGGACTCGAATTCGACCGAGTTCAACGAGGGACGGCGATCGCTGGGGCTCGAGATTCTGGACGCGATCCAGCAGGCGGACCCCGACGCGTACATACGGATGCAACAGGAGGCGCTGGAAGCAGCGCGAACCCGAAAGGAGCCGGAACGTGAGCAAGAGTAAGTCAGCGGCACCGGCAGGCGTAGCGCCTGCGGCAGAGGCCACGCCGGCGGGGCAGCCGCCCGCGCCGAAAGCACTGGAAGACAAGATGTTCCAAGCGCCGGCGGCCGAGGCCCCGGAAGCGAGCCCGGCGACGGCGCCCGAGGCGAAGCCTGAGGCGGCGCCGGCGAAGGACGAGGAAATCGAAAATCCGTTTGCCGAACCGGCAAGCGGTGACGCGAAGAAAGACGGCGAGCAGGGCACGGGCAACGCGGAAGGGGCGCAGGCCGCTTACGAGTTCACGTTGCCGGAGGGGTACACGGTCGGCGATGACCAGCAGAAGGCATTCGTGGACGTGCTGAGCAAGCACGAAGCGAAGCCGGAGCTGGCGCAGGACCTGGTGGACCTTGTGATCCGGCGGGACGCGGACCTGGCGAAGCAGCAGGCGAACGAATTCCTCGAGTTGCGCAAGGGCATGCTGGCCGAATCCAAGGCCGATCCGGACATCGGCGGTGCACGGTGGGAGGAGACGTGCCGGCTGGCACGGATTGGCGCGATGGCCAAGGGCGGGCAGGAGTTGATTGACCTGTTCGACATGGCCGGCATTTCCCAGCACCGGCTCGTGCTTGGGTTAATGAGCTGGGTGGGAGAGCAGCACGCCGAGGACCAGCTGGTGGTGGCGGGGGCGACGAAGGAGCCGCCCGCGCCGAAGCCGCTGGAAGACCGGATGTTCAAGGACTCGGCGAAAGAGTACACGAGCGTTTAACGACAACCATGCGGGACGGGTGACCCGTTGGCTGAGAGGTCCTGCTCGAGGAGCAGGACATGGCAGGCATTGGCGACACGTATTTGAACTGGGCTGAGACGCAGAAGCGGATCAACCCGGACGGTACGTATGCGGACATCGTGGAACTTCTGGCGAAGAAGTCCCCGGTGATTCGTCATGCGGTGGCCGTCGAATGCAACGGGGGGCTGGTGCATCAGAGCACCTGGCGCCACTCGTTGCCTCCGGCGAGCTGGGGCGTGCTGAACCAGGGCACGCCGCTCAGCAAGTCGGGCACGACGCAGTTGACCGACACGACGGCGGTAATCCAGCGGGAAGCGGCGGTGGACGTGCGCACGC
>CAYPNI010000183.1:0-6297 GCA_964411925.1 uncultured Nitrospirales bacterium | reverse complement strand
GGCCAACGACACGCCCTACGGCCTTAGCGCGGGCATCTGGACGAAGGACATCAACAAGGCGCACTCGCTCGCGTCGAAGCTGCAGGCCGGCACGGTGTGGATCAATTGCTACAACGTGTTCGACCCGCACCTTCCCTTCGGAGGCTACAAGGAATCCGGCCTCGGCCGCGAAATGGGACCCGAAGTGCTCGATCTCTACACGGAAGTCAAGGCCGTCGTCGTCGGCAACATGGGTTGAGAATGTGTGGCCGGCTGAAGTGCAGTTCAGCTTGAGCCGCTGACTCTCATACGCAGTAACCAACGGCCGCTGGAGCCCCCGACCTCCAGCGGCCGTTTCGCCTTTCGTAGCGCAGCCGTCCCGGCGGCCAACCGAACACGCCGGCCTTCAAACACGACAACTCGCAATCGACCGGCCCAATTACCCGTCGGATTGCGAGCTTCCTGTCCCCGGTTGACTTCGTCATCCGTCTAGCTCATAAACGGATACGGAGAAACGGACCATGGCCACGCTCGTTTCCAGCCATCGCGCGGACAGCGCCATCGTGCGGCGCGTGCTTCGCGGCAGGCGCGAGGATTTCGGCGTACTCGTTCAGCGCCACCTGAGCGCCGTGCAGGCCGTCGCGCTGGCGTACGTCGGGCCATCGCCCGATGCGGACGACATCGCGCAGGAGGCCTTTGCCAAGGCGCTCGAAAAACTGGACACGCTGCGCGACTTCGACAAGTTCCGCCCGTGGCTGCTCAGCATCGTGCGGCGCCTCTGCCTCGACGCAAAACGCGCGCAATCCATCGAGGTACCGACCGACCTCTCCTCGCTCGAGAACGAAACGGCCGTATCGGCCGATCAGGGCCGCGAGGAACTGCGCCAGGTGTTGCTCAGCCGGATCTACGCGCTCGAACCCAACGCGCGCGAGGTGCTGTTGCTCCATTACTACGCGGGGTTCAGCACGCGCGAGATCGCCGACGAGCTCGATGTCGAACAGGAAGCCGTCAAGAAGCGCTTGCAACGCGCGCGCGAGGCGCTTAGTCAAGACCTGACCGATGACTTGAAGGAACTCCTCCAGCCCGAAGAATCCGCCGACGCGCGCGCCCGCCGGATCGCGGGCGTCCTGGCGTCCGTGTCCGTGCCGTGGATTGCCGCGACCTCGAACGCCACCCGCGGGACCGCGTTCGTCTCGGCGTTGACGAACGCGAAGGCGGGTTGGCTCGCGGCGGCTGCGCTGGCGGTGATCGGTGCCGTCGCCTGGACGACGCTGCGCACCCCGCCGTCCACACCGCCAGCGCCGGGTACCCCCGCACTCGCAGCAACACCGGCCGAGCCAGTCGTTTCTAACGTCGCCAACTCCGTCGCCGGCGCCACGGGCCCTGGAACAGGCGGCGCGCCCGTCGTACTCGCACAGGCGCAGGACACCGGATCGACCGCGGCGCTCCAAGGGCCTGATCCCGGCCCGCTGCCTCCTATCGGCAACATCCTCGTGGTCGTGGTGAACGAACAGGGACAGCCCGTGCCCGGCGCGCGGCTGATCGCGGAGCGGATGGCGTGGGAAGGATTCGAATCACCCCCGGCGGATTCCCCCAGGAAATTCGCCACCACCGACGCACAAGGCCGCCACTATTTCACCGGCATTCCCATCGGCGATTGGATCATCCAGGCGCATTCCGAGCAGGGCTTCGATCTCGGCCTCGCGGGCATCGGCCTCGACAGTCTCACGCGCCAACGTCATCTCCGGCTTCAGCCCGCCGATGACGTCTCCGGCCGCGTCGTGGACGCCAACGGAAACCCAGTCGCCGGAGCGCTGATCTACACGTACAAATCGCAGACCGACCGGACGGAGATGTACGTGAATTATCGCGCCAGTGCGCGCCAGTATTCTGACGACGACGGCCGCTTTACGTTTCCCGGCCTGTGGATGATGCCCTACCAGTTCTACGTCGTCGCCGACGGTTTCGCGATTTACATCAGCGACTGGATCGAGTCCGGGACAGACAACGTCGAGTTCCGGCTCGATGCCGGCGACACTGCCACCGTGAACGTGGCCGATGGCAGCGGCGCGCCGCTGAAGGGCGTCCGTGTCGTGGTCGCCTCGCCCGAGGCTTATCGCGATCGTCACACGGCGATAACGGACAACGACGGCGCGGCGTTCTTCCCGCATCTGCGCAAAACCGATTACGTTGCATCGCTTTGGGATCCCGCGTGGTCGGCAAGACCCGTTCCGGTCGAAGTCGGGTCCAGCGAAACCAAAATCGTCGCTGACGCCGCCGCATCCGTCACCGGCCGCATCACCACGCGAGACGGAATGCCCATCGCGAACGTTCATATGCGTGTAGATGCGCCGCAACGCAGCGGGCTCAATCCGATCACGGCCATCACGGACACGGACGGGCGTTACACCCTCGAAGGCCTCGCGCCCGGCCGCTACACGCTGATCGGACGCCACTATGGCGGATATCTTCCCACCATGTCCGCGATGCCGTCTGTGAATGCCTCCGCCGGGATGCGGCTCGCGAACATGGACTATATTTACGAGGCAACCGGCCAGATGACCGGTCGCGTCGTCAACGCGGAAGGCGTCGCAGTCGCGGGGGCGGAAGTCCGGCTGCGCGCGGAGCGTCAGGGGCTCACCACGCCCACCGCCACCCTGTCTCGTCCGGACGGGACGTTCTCCTTCGGCGGGCTGCTCCCCGGAACGCAGTACGTCGTTTGGGCCAAGACAGACACGCAGCTCAGCGTGCCTGTCGGGCCGTTCCAGCTCAGCGAAGGCAGCGATACCCCGCTTGAAGTGCAAATCGCGGAGGCCGCCTCGATCTCGGGCATTGTCGTGGATGCCAACGGAGCGCCGCGCGCGGGTCTCCGCGTATCTGCCGAATCTCCCCAACACTTCAGCTTCGCATCGCAGCCCGCGATCGGCGACGCCTACACGACCTCGGCCGCCGACGGTTCGTTCACCATCGCCGGCCTCCATGCAGGTAGTTACAGCGTTGGCGCGGCCGATCCCGAGAACGACGCCTACAGCTCGACAGGCGCGCGGGGGGTCACGCTCTCGCCGGGTGAGAAACACTCCGGACTGCGCCTCGTCTGGTCCCAAACGCGCGGCAACCTCGCCATCGGGGGCCTGGTCACCGACAGCCGCGGCGCGCCACTGCCCGAGGCGTGGATTTCCGTCGGATCGAACGTCACCCAGATGTACACCTCCGCGCGATCGGATGCGAATGGCCGATTTTCAATCGCCGGCCTCACTGCGGGCAGCTACAACGTGGACGCGAGCGCGGCGATGCACAGTTCCGTGAACATTCCCGGCGTCGAAGCCGGTACAGCGGGCCTGGTCTTGCGGCTTCCCCAGTTGGGCGACTTGCGCCTGCGCGTACTCGACGCCACCACCGGCGGGCCGGTGACACGGATCGAGTATGGATTTGGCGACAGCGTTCTCTCGCTTCGCGCCTATGGTGGCCTGCAGGAAATCGCGTCGCCGAACGGAGAGTATGTCCTGAACGACCTTGGCGCGGGCGAGACCGCCCTGCTGGTCCTGGCCGAAGGATACGCCGAGCACGCCGCGCGGATCACGGTGACCCCGCGCGACCAGGGCGAAGCAAGTACGACCCTCCGGCTCGCGCCCGGCGGCGTCATCGACGCCGTCGTGGTCGATACGGCCGGCAATCCGGTTTCCGGGGCCGTCGTACAGCGCGACCGCCTCGCGTTCGACGCATACACCATGCAGTACCATCGCGAGGGCACGACCGGCGCCGACGGCCGCATTCGACTCCAGTCGCTCGAACCCAGACCGTACATCTTCTTCGTAACGCGCGAGGGCTTCGCGCCCACGACCGTGCGGATTACGCCGCAGCCCGGTGTCACGCGCAATGAGACGTGGGTCCTCTCCACCGGCGGGACGCTCTCCGGCGTGGTCATCTCAAATGGACTGCCCGCCGTCGGCGCGCGGGTCAGCGTAATCCTCGCGCCGGGCCAGCCGCAATACAATCGCGGAACGACGACGGACGAGACCGGTGCGTTTCGAATCGATGGTGTCTCGACAGGGGAACACGAAGTTCGCATCGATACGCCAGGGGAATCGGGATATCGTTGGACCAATTTCGCGGCCACGATTACAGACGGACGCGAAAATACGTTGAACGCGACGATCCCCTCCGGCACCGGAACCCTCACGGGCCGCTACTTCGTGAATGGCGCAAGCGACTTCGAAGATATGTACCTCATGTTGACCTACGCCGACGGATCCGGCGGCTACTACGTCTCCTCGCGGCCGGACGGCGCGTTCCGGGTCGAAAACATGCCCGGAGGCGTGATGACCGCCGAGGCCGTGTACACCAATCCGCAAACGGGCGTGCCTGTGCGCGTTCAACTTTCGGATCCCGTCCAGATTCGGCAGGGCGAGACTGCCGGGCTCGAGATCAATCTCAGCCACTAAAACCAGTCACCCCGCTCACGGTACGCCGTGAGATTCACCGGCCGCCGGCACCAACCCCCGGCGGCCGTGTGTTGTTCACGGTCGCGCAACCCATCCCCGAATCCCAACGTTGGCGGCACCTCGCCCGATGAAGCGTTGACCCGCCCCGCCCCGCCTGCCAAAATGGGCGCCTTCCGTCCTGAATCGAGGGAGTGTGCGCCGTCATGCCGGATAAAATCGCACTGTTTTGGCCGGGCGACTACCGCCAACTGCCCAATCAGTCCGCGCTGCCGAACATCGAAGCCGCGACGCAGCAGCTCGAGAAAGCGCTGAAAAAAATCGGCCGCGCGTCTTACCGCGTCAAGGGCTACATCACCAAGCCGCACGAATCGATCGAAAAACTCGCACCCGTGGACGACCCGCTGATCGGCGTCTGCGTCCACTGGTTCTACGGTCCCCACACGACGGACGGCGTCGCGGGCAAGGACAACCCGCTGCTGCTCGCGAGCAACTTTTCAGGCCAGTGGCCGGGCCTCGTCGGGCTGCTCAACACCGGTGCCTGCCTCGCCAGCATCGGCCGCCACTTCTCGCGCGCGTGGACGAGCGAGGAGGACTGGACCACCGACGGCCGGTTCATGTATCACCTCGACGAATGGTGCCGCACCGGCCGCACACGGTACGCGTCCAACGAACTCTCCACGCCCAAACCGGTCTCGGAGGCCGCCGCGAAGATCGCCGACGGCGTGCTCGCGGACATCCGCAAGCGGCGCGTGCTCGCGTTGATGCTCGGCGACACGTCGATGGGCATGATCAACGGCTACTTCGGCCCGCGCCTGCTCTACCCCATCGGCTTCACCGAGCACAAGGTCGACCAGGGCTGGATCATCGATCGCGGCGAGCGCATCGCGAAAAAACGCATCGACGACGCCTATGCCTTCGTGAAGAGCAAGGGCATTACGTTCCACTACGACGAAAAAGACGCCGAGGATTTTCACGAGGACGCCACCAAGGAGCAACTGCGCGATTACCTCGCGGTGCTCGACATGATCGACGAATTCAAGGCGGACTGCCTCGGCTGGCAGTACCAACTCGGCCTGATTCCGCTCCGGCCGCCGTCCGACTTCTCCGAAGGCCTGTTCAACTCGGCGTGCCGCCCGGAATCGAACGGCGAACCCATTATCACGTCCACCGAGGCCGACCAGGGCAACCTCGTGCCGATGGAAATGATGAAACGGCTGCTCAAAGCGAAGGGGCTCCACCCGTCCGTCGCGTTCCACGACGTCCGCTGGGGCGGCGACCACGAGGACAAATTCGTCTGGGTCCTGCTCAACTCCGGGTCCGCCGGCGCTTACGCGTTCAACCACGATCCCGACACGCTCAAGGGCGTGCACAGCTACCGCCAGCCCGCGCAATACTTCCCGATTCCCGGCGGCACGTTCGCCGGCGAAAGTCTCCCAGGCAAGATGACCTGGGCGCGTGCGTATATCGATGGCGACATCCTCGGCATGGACATCGGCCGCGGCGAGGTCGTCAAACTGCCGCCGAAAAAGCGCGACGCCTGGTGGGAAGGCACGACGCGGCAGTGGCCGTTCATGGCCGCGTGGCTCGGCGTCTCGCGCGATTCCGTCATGGCGCATTACATGAGCAACCACATTGCGGTCGCCTACGGCGACATCTTCGAGGAAATGGTCTCGCTCAGCCGCTCCCTCGGCTTTACCGTCCGCGTCTGGGGGCAGAGCTGAGATGCCCGCGCCCCGCTACTTCATCGGCGTTGACGTCGGCACCGCCAGCGCACGCGCGGGCGTGTTCGACGCCGGCGGCAAGATGCTCGCGCACGCGACGCAATCGATTCAGCTCTGGCATCCCGCGCCGGAATTCGTCGAGCAATCGTCCGACG
>CAYPNI010000182.1:0-6415 GCA_964411925.1 uncultured Nitrospirales bacterium | reverse complement strand
GCGAGCGGTCGCAGAAGTTCAAGCTGCACGTGCAGACCAGCGGGCGGTCGCTGCACGCACAGGAGATTTCGTTCAACGACATCCGCACGACGCTGCAGGCGCTGACGGCGCTCTACGACAACTGCAACTCGCTGCACACGAACTCGTACGACGAGGCCATCACGACTCCGACCGACGAGTCGGTGCGGCGCGCCGTCGCGATTCAGATGATTATCGACAAGGAATACGGCCTGTACAAGAACGAGAACATGCTGCAGGGGTCGTTCATCATCGAGGAACTGACTGACCTCGTCGAGGAGGCGATCCTGCGCGAGTTCGAGAGCCTGTCCGAGCGCGGCGGCGTGCTCGGTGCGATGGAGCGCGGCTACCAGCGCGGGAAAATCCAGGAGGAGTCGCACTACTACGAGTCGCTGAAGAGTTCGGGCGAGTATCCCATCATCGGCGTGAACACCTTCCGCAACCCCGAGGCCGACCACGAAGCCGAGATGGACCAGCGCGAACTCCGCCGCGGCACGGACGACGAGAAACAGAGCCAGCTGCGCCGACTGCGCGACTTCCAGAATCGACACAAGGCCGAAGCGCCCGCCGCGCTCAAGAAACTCACCGACGCCGCGCTCACGGGCGGCAACACGTTCGACGCGCTGATGGAAGCCGTCCGCGTCTGCTCGATGGGACAGATCACGCAGCGGCTGTTCGCGGTGGGCGGGGAGTACCGGCGCAATACGTGACAAGCGATGAATCCGCGGCGCGGTATAATGGCTACAATGAACCGACCGACATCGCGACCCAACGCAACCGCGCGCGTCATACGGCCGGGGGAACCGATCCCCGCGGACACTGACTGGTTGGAGTGTTCTGCCGAGGAACGGCTTGCGGCCGTGTGGGAACTCACGAAGCAATGCTACGCCTGGTCTGAGGGAGGGACGGTTGAACCCCGACTTCAACGATCTGTTGTCCATATTCAACGCGCGTGGCGTTGAGTACCTGGTGGTCGGGGCGCACGCCCTCGCCGTATACGGGCATGTTCGCGCAACCAAGGCCCTGGACGTTTGGGTTGGCCCGAGTCCCCGCAATGCGGAGAAGATGTTCAACGCGCTCAAGGACTTCGGCGCGCCGCTGATGGATCTGACGGTCGAGGATCTCTCCCGACCCGGTCTCTCGTTTCAGATCGGTTTGCCGCCTGTCCGTATCGATGTGCTTACAGCGATCGACGGACTCGAGTTCGAGCCGGCATGGGGGAACCGTTATCGGTCGAATCTCGACGGACTCGCGGTCTGGGTGATCTCCCGCGATGACCTCATCACAAACAAACGAGCGGCTGGGCGGGCACAGGACATTGCCGACATTGAACGCCTCGAGCAACTGCCACCGGGGGATTGACCCATCGCCGACCAACGCCGCGCTCACGGGCGGCAACACCTTCGACGCGCTGATGGAAGTCGTCCGCGTTTGCTCGATGGGGCAGATCACCCAGCGGCTGTTCGCCGTTGGCGGGGAGTACCGGCGGAGCACGTGAGTCGGTGGCGTCACGCGGCTCGAAAACCGGAGTGGATGCCTATGCCTCGGCGGCGAACCAGCCGGGCATGAAGTTGCCGTGGAACCCGAGCGGCAGGTGAGTCCCGGTCCAGAGGCGCGCCTGGACTTCCAGCGTGCCGGCGTCGCGAATCTCCAGGAACGTTTCGTCGCGGCCGCCGTCGTAGCCGAGATTCATGAGCCATGCGTCATCTTCGGCGCCGTCGCGCGAGCGAGGAACGACAACCGCCTCTCCGAGCGCGCGCTCGGACGTCGTTTCCGCGGTCACATTACGGTCCTCATGCAAGTCGTGACGAACGAATCGGTCAAAGCGGAGCGGGTCCACCTGCTCTTCGCCGGCTCCGACGTAGAGATAACGCAGGTCCTGCCCGGCACGGCGAATATCGAATCGTGGGAACTCCTGGTCGCGGTCGCGGACCGTCCGCGAGACGAGTTCAGACTTCGCGGGATCGATCACGATACGGGTGAATTGGGTGGGCTCGGCCGGCGGCACGACGCCCGTGCTGATGCTGTTCAGCGTCTTGAGGACGTCGCCGCCCGGGTTCAGGAAGGTATCGAGCACGAGATGCTGCCCGTCGGCGAAGGCATTGCCGTTGTGAAACACCATGCTCGGCGGCAACTCGACCGTTGAGGGTGTGCCGGTTCCATCGCGGTTCATCGTCACGACGCGCAGCGGTTCGTTCTCGAAATACTTGATCGCGTCGGCGATCGTCGTCTTGCCGCTGAGCAGGTCGCCCAGGCTGTATTTCACCGGCGGAATGACGAAGAGGATGTGGTCCTTCGCGAGGAACATGTCGTGAAGCATGAAGAACCCGCGCTGCGGAACCTTGTGCAGGAGTTCGAGCTTGCCGTCCAGATTCATCCGGTAGACGCACAGCGCCATGCTCGGCCCCTGTTCCATTCCGTAGGCGAACCCCTCGCCCGTGGCCGGGTCGTATTTCGGATGCGCCGTGAACGACACATTCTTCGGCAGCGTACCGTAGAAATCCCAATACGCCTGGAACGTAAGTGTCTGTGGATCGACAGCCGTCGGATGTCCCCCCTCCGAAAGCGCAAGCAGGCGGCCGTCCCAGGGAATGACGTTCACGCTGCCCTGATTCTTGTAGTTGGGGCCTGTGGCGCCCGGGGACTTCGTGCCGAATTCCGAGTAAATCATCTTGCCGGCGGCTTGTTCTTCGATTCGCTCCGGTGTATTGATGAACTTCGCCGAGATCCACGCCTTGCCGTCGCGGATGCTGTACGCGGAGACGAACGCGTCGCCGTCGAACAGATGGTTGAATCGTACGCCGAACCGTTCCTGCTCACCGGCCGCGGTGCGATACAACGTGCCGTGGAGGTCCTCCGGAATCGTGCCTTCGATGTCCGTGATCGCCCACGTTCCCTCGCGGCCCGCGGTCTTGTGAGACAACACGCCGAGTTGACTTGAACCGTCGCTCAGCGCGAGTGCGACGGACTGGTGATCGATGTAACCCAGAACGCCCGCCGCGACAAGCAATTTGCCGAATTCACGCCGTGTCAGCCCCGATTGCAACTCCAGTTGACGGATTTCGCGCCGGGTGAAGACTTTCTTGCACATTTGCCTGGAGCCTCCGATGGGAGTTATGGATCGTGTCCGCCTCCGGTACGCAAGAACACGAACGCCGCCGATCAGTAGAGCAAAAGGATTGGCGTGGTTCAACGGGATCGGTCGGCCCGCGTCGGCGGAGCGAACTCCCCAACGACAGCGCGGTGAAGTGTCCGAGTACTTTCGGCGTGTCCGATCGCTCGGCGACCGATTGTGGTGGGCGGGGGCGATCGGCGAAATTCGTTCTGTTCTTGGGAGGGGCTGCCAGTGCGCGACCAACCCCCCGGTGCGGATACTGCGACAGGTGCTACGGCCGGCGCGGAGGAAAGGCATTTGTCGGAGGATTTCGTCGATTCTCATCAATTCCTCACAGCGACTGATCTAAACTAGGGCTCGTCGGGGTCACAGATTCTCAGGAGAAGCGATGGGTCCACGTTCGGGATTTCGTCTCGTCGCGGTCGCTGTTGCTGCTTTTGTCGAGGCGCATTGCGCATTCGCAAACGATCTTGGCGGGGTGAGCGACGAGTTCAATGTATCAAGCACGCTCAGCAATTGGTCGCGGGTAAATGTGACGGAAGGTTGGAACGCGGACCAGCTCGAGTCGCTGGAGCTCAATACGACCACGCCGGGCCAGATGGTTGTGACGCCGTTCACCTGCTCGTGGTACCAGGACTGGCGCGGGCCGATGATCTTCAAGCTCATCACGGGCGACTTCGTGGTGACGACGTCCGTGCAGGCGCGCGGGCGGGACGGGGTGTCCGTGCCGCAGTCGCAGTATTCGCTGGCGGGGCTGATGATTCGGACGCCGCGCGCAATCACGCCGGGGACCTGGACGCCGGGCGGCGAGAACTACGTGTTCTTCTCGACCGGCCACGGAAACAACGGCGGCAGCGGGTTCCAGTTTGAAGACAAGACGACCATCAACAGCAACTCGACGCTGATTCTTTCGAACAGCATCGCGGGCACCGCGCTGTTGCAGATCGCGCGGCTCGGGAACTATGTCATCCTGCTGCGGCAGGAACCGGGCCAGCCGTGGGTGGTGCACCGGCGATTTGCGCGGAGCGACTTTCCCGCGACGTTGCAGGTCGGCGCGGTGACCTACACGGACTGGCAGAAGGCGTCGGTCTTTACGCCCTTCGTGCAGAACAGCAACGTGCTCGACCCGCCGCTGGGCATTGCGGACCCGAACCCCGGCGTGCCGTTCAATCCCGACCTGACGGCGACGTTCGACTTCATCCGTCTTTTCCGGCCGACGTTGCCCGTTGAACTGCAGGGCGTCAACCTGACGAACACAACACTCGTGCCCGATGCGGCGCTCATCGCGTTTCTTGGCTCGAATGCAAACGTGCCCGCGCCGATGGCGTTGGTGCATGCCGACTTCGGCTACGCGGCCAAGGAGGAAGGCACGAGCGCGCTGCCGTTCAATACGCTCGCCGAGGCGCTCGCGCGGGCGGACGACGGCGCGACCATCCGGATCTCGGGGTCGTCCTCCGTGACGGAGTCGGGAGAGACGTTCACCGGCGGGTCGGTGATCGACCAAGTGGTGACCATCCAGGCCGATCCGGCGGGCGGCGGCGTGCGGATCGGCGTGAATGGGATGTCCCGGTCACGGAGCACCACCGGCTTCATCAGTGGTCCGCGCTAGCTTCGTCGCGCGGTAGATCCGTCGCTCGCAACACGAGTACGTCTTCCGGCCCGTCTTTGTCGTCGATGTGTTCATCGACCTTCGCGAATCCGAATCGGCGCGCGATCGCCTGTGACGCCGAGTTGCCGGGCGAAATCGACACGACGAAAGTCTCGACGCCCGCATCGTTCGCGGCCCACGTCATGAGTCCCTGCACGGCCTCCGTGGCGTAGCCGTGTCGCTGGAACGCGGGGTAGACCGTATACCCGAATTCGATGGCGTTGCGGCCGTACCTGCGCAGGTGAGTCGGGTCCGGCGGCTCGTGGAACCCGATGTGGCCGATCATCTCATGCGAGGACGCGAGGACGATCGCGCGCACGCACCACGGCGCGTAGCCCGGATCTACGGCCAGTTGATACCGGCGCAAGTGGATGAAATCGCGGCTTTCGAACCAGTCCTGCGGAACACTGAATGGAGCGAGATTTTCCGCCAATGCACGATCGGGCTCCAGGCTGGCTGCGAGAAACTCTTCGGTGAGCAGAACGAGCGCAAGGCGCGGCGTCAGTATTTCAATCATCGAAGTTCCACAGACGTCCAGATCGAAATGGTACCGAAATCCGGCCCGAATGCAAGTACAGCCCGCGGAATTGGACATTTTCCGTTCCGTCGCGCACTATTTCGCGGGCAAGCCGTGTACGCGGTTCCTGCCGCGGTCCTGGAGTCCTATGGTCGAATCGTCCGCGCGATCGCGTGTATTGACGCTCGTCTTTACTGACTTGGCCGACTCGACCGGGCTTAAGACCGTGCGCGGCGATCTCGCGGTCGGCGAACTAATCGCGCGGCACCGCACCGTCGTCGAGAAGCTCGCAACGGAATGTTCGGGCCGTGTCATCGACTGGGCGGGGGACGGTTGCTTTCTCACCTTCGAGACGTCGAGTGCGGGGGTCTTGTTCGCGTTGCGCCTGCAACAAACCCATTCGGAAGAAGCGGACCTACCGGGCGTCCGAATCGGGATCCATGTCGGCGAGGTAACGGAGAAACCGGGTCCCGGCACGGCGGTTCGCGTCGAAGGTCTCGCCGTCGATATCGCGGCGCGGATCTGTTCACTCGCGCGGCCGGGACAAGTGTTGATGTCCTCTCCGATATATCAAAGCGCGCGGCAGCGGCTCGGCGTAGAGGCGATTGGCAAGCCGGTGCTCTGGCAACTGCACGGGGCATATGCGCTCAAAGGATTCGACATGCCACTCGATATCGCGGAAGCGGTACTCGAGGGCGCCGCTCTGCCTATAGCGCCAGGCGTGAGCGAGAAGGCGCGCCCGGTCGGACGGGGCGGAGCGCGGCGCGGGAGGGCAGCGGCGGCCGGGTTTTTCTCGGTCGGCGTCATTGCGCTACTTGCCGTGCTCTCGCTGCGTGTCACGAACAAGGTGCCCCTGCCGAGTGCCGGACAAGAACCCGCCGCGGAGAACCGGATCGAATCGATCGCTGTACTGCCCTTGACAGATTTGTCCGGCGACACTTCGCAGGCCTACTTCGCGGACGGCATGACCGACGCGATCACGTCGGAGATAGCGAAAATCTCGTCCGTGCGCGTTATTTCACGGACATCAGCAGTGCGCTTTAAGGACTCGGAACTGACTGTGCAGCAAATTGCGAAGCAGTTAAACGTGGACGCGCTGATCGAGTGGGGTTTCCGG
>CAYPNI010000181.1:0-6513 GCA_964411925.1 uncultured Nitrospirales bacterium | reverse complement strand
CTCGTCACGGTCGTGTCCGAGATGCCGTATCTCGCGCTGGACTGGTTCCGGCGCAAGTGCGCGGCGCTGGGGTTCGCGGATTCACACAAGGCGTACTCGATCCAGAAGTTCACCACGCCGCCGCGGAACGATTCCGGGATCGTGATTTACGAGACCTGGGGCAAGACCGAGGCGAAAGTGACGAACGGCGCGGCGGATTTCGGCGTCGAGATCACGCAATCGGGCGGCTCGATCCGTAATTACGGCCTGCAAATCGCCGACACGATCCTGAGTTCCGAGGCGGGCGTGTGGGCCAATCCTGCGCTGAAGAAGGACGCGGCGAAGTACGATCTCGCGAAGATGGTGCTGCTCAACCTCTACGGTTCGATCTACGCCGAGGACAAGGTGCTCGTGTTCTTCAACGCGCGCAAGGAAGACGTGCCGCGCATGCTTGGATACCTGGAGAAGCACAAGCTGTTCGGCACCGAACCGACGATGAACGCGGGCGAGCGCTACGTCGAATTCAGCGTCGAACTGCGCACGCACGACCCTGATTTGCCGATCGCGCGCGTGCGGTACGAACTCGCGAAACTCGGCGCGACTGCCATTGAGACGGTGCCGCTGGAGTCGTCCATTCCCAGCCTCGACGCGATCGACTTCTGATGCCGCACGTGTGGCCGGCCTAAGCAGGTTTCAGCCTCGGCCAGTACGTTCGCGGAACCCCTCAGTTCAAAACGTCCCGCGTTCAGATCTGCCACCCTTTATCGCTCAGTTGTCGCCGGCGCCGCGACGCACTTGACGTAGAACTCCGCCTCGATCTGGCGGTTATTGACGCTCGCGAGCAGTTGTAGCGACTCGAGGGCGTCGGCGCGCTGAATCCACGTCTTGCTCGCGGCCTCGAACTCCGCGGCGGTGTAACTTCGCAATAGATCGCCCTCGGCCAGCGCCACTCCCGCCGCGACGAATTCGCGTGTGGCGGCGCCCGGATTCACGCGGATGAAGAGATTGCCCTCGCGCGGCGCCGCCAGGGTCTTCGCGCGTCCATCGTTCAGGAACGCGTCCGCGGCGGCGGCGCTCGTGCTGAAATAGAGATTGTTACCGTCCCATCGGCCCGTGGGCGACATCGACGGCCCGCTCATCAGCGGCGCGCTCACGGTGCCGGTGTCGCCGTCGTAATAGACGCGCGCGTCCGCCGTGCGGATGCCGCCGCGCGCCGGCAACGCTTCGAGGATCGCCTCCGCCGCGGCGCGCGAACCCTCGACGCTGCCGACGAGAATTGGCGTGGGAGCCATTTCGTTCAGGTCGGACCCTTGCCAGGCCAGGCGCACGTTTGTACCCATCGGCCCGAGCAACGCTGCCAACACCGCGGCCGGCGAGTCGGCGGCATCCTCTTCGCGCCATGACTCCCACTGTTCCGCCGTCAGCCATTCCACGTCGAGCAGTTCGGAGAATGCGCGCCACGTGTCCTCGACACTTGTGCCGAAATCCGCCGACAACGTGACCGGCGCGTCGAACGGAGGCGCAAGCGCGGCGGGCGCGGTGTTCCCCCACTCCTCCGCAAGGTCATCCGCCAATTCCGGCCGGAACGTCGCCCGCATCTTGACCAACGCCTCGCCCTCTTCAATCCGCACAGCGAAACGCAACTCGGAGAGTACGCGCCCTAGTTCGGTCCCTTCGCGGAACGCGATCGTGCCGCGCGCATCCTCCACGCCCGCATCGGCCAGCGCCTCGCGCACGGCCTCGGGCGCGACGCGGCGATCCTGCGCAAGAGTAAGCGACCGAACGAGCGCATCGCGCGATGGACTGAGGAGCAGCGTACGGCCGCGGACCGCATAGTGCAGCGCGCCGGGCTGCCAAAACCGGATGCCCAGTCCCCCCGCCCATTCGCCCGTGTTCGACGGGCTGAACCGCAACGCGCGCTCGATTACGCAGCCCGCGCGCGTCATTTTCGACGCGACAACGAGATCGGACCAGCCGGCGAGATCATCCGCGACAGCGATCGCGCCGCTGCCGACCAGATTGCCGACGATCCATTCGGGCAGACCGCGGGTGTCCGCCATGGCCCGGGGCCAGCCGGCGGCCCAGTCCTCGGGCGCACCCGCCCAAACGCGCGACTCCGCAAGCCGGTGGCGCGCGGCGTTGGCGCGAGGAATCACGAGCTCGAGCCCGCGGCCCGACTCGACAAACTCGGCGATGGGGTGGGTATCGCGGGAAATCCAGAAGCCGTATACGAACAGTGCGGCGGACGCCAGGAGCAGGGCATTGCGAATTCGCCGGGATCGGTGGCGGCGCACGACGCTGAAACCGCTGCCGCGGCTCGACCAGACGCGGGGCGTCTCGCTCACGAGCCTTCTCCCCCGGCGACGAAACGCTGATACGCGCGAGGCTGTCCACCGTCCGGCACCATGACGTACAGCTCGCGCTCGCGCGGAACGAAGACGGCGCACGCGCGCGTTGTAGCGCCGAGCACGCGATCGGTCTCTGCTGCGCGACGGTCGCGGTCGGAAGCAATGTCTTGCGCGCGTTGCAGCGTCGCGGCGTTCGATCCGCGCAACAGCCGGGCAACGCGAGCTTCCTTTGCCGTTGGAGCGGCGGCATCGCGGTGAATTACGTCCACGGGGACCATGTCGAGCACGACGGGGATCGGCCCCGTCTCAACGAGCACGGCACTTGAGTGTCGTCCGTCGTCCACAGCGACTAGCACGCGGCCGGTGATGCCTTCGCGGGGCACGGTCAGCAGCGCGAGCGCCTCTTCCATGGTGCCCGCACGCGCGAGCGTGTCGTCGAAAAGCGTCTCGGCCGGCGCGGCGAGCGAGCGATTGCTCGCCCGCGCGGACGGCGCGGCAGCAAGCACGACGCCGCGTTCATTGACACCGCCGTATCCGGCCGGTTGCCACGGAAAACCGATCGTAACGAATGCGTGACCGCCGCGCGGGCTCGACTGCGCGACGGCCATCTGAATTGGCTGGGGATAATCGATGTTCTGCCCCACGACGATCCCGTTCGCGGTGGTATCCAGAGTAAAGAGGACGCCGATCGGCGAGACGTGCGCACCGCCGGTTTCTTCGACGGGCGCGAGCTGCATGAGCCACAACCGCTGAAACGGCATGCCGGCGGATTCCGCCATCGCCGCGATCCGTTCCATCGATCCAGCCGGCAGCGCGCCGGCCAGCCGGCGCGCATCATCCGACGCGATCGCGAGAGCCATTGGCTCGTCATCCACCGCGCCGCGCAGCAGCGTCCAATGCCGCATCAGCATCGTTGACGCGACGCTGTCGAGCCAGCCGAAATCGACTGCGGAGTCGAGCCCGTCTGGATAGAGTGCGCGGAGCGACGCCCCGCGGGTCTCGCCCATCGCGGAGGACGTACCGGCCTCGTCGAACCGCGCCAGGCCCTCGCGAATTTTCATCGCGGGTGAGGCTGCTGCGGCCGGTTCATCTTCGGCCGTGTTCGTTGCGCGCGGCAAGAGCGCCGCCGCCTGTTGCACATAGACCGCGGAGCCGGCCGGGTCAACATACACCGGGTCGCCCAGGCCGCCGGTGAGCGTGTACCGATCCTCTGGTGCGACGGCCCCGAAGTAGCCGTTCGCGGGCGCTGCGGTGATCACGTGCGTGTACCCTGCCGCGAGTGCGCGCTCGACCAGGCGCGCGGCGGTGGCCGCGTAGGGCACCGCGGGCGTGAAGATCATCGCGAGCCGTTGAACTTCCAGCACCTGGATCGTCGCGGTGTCCGGCAGGAGCGTCTGCGCGATGTTCTGTGGTACTTGCTCGGCGCGCGCCGCGAACTGAACCGGCAACTCGCGGCACGTGATCTCGTTCGCGAGCGCCTTGGCGCGCGCGGCGAGCGCTTCGCCGAACGTTTGCACGGTGGCCCAGTTGACCGGTTCGCCGGGCACTGAAACGGTCCGATCGGCGGAACCTCCGTTGAGATACATCGCGACGGTCCCTGTAGCAGTCATGCGTTCGAGCGAATCGCAGAACACGCCGGGAAAGTCAGCGGATAGCGCGGATGAGTCGATGCGTGCGGCGCTGTCCGCCGCCGCGCCGAAATTGGCCGCGATTGCAATGGGGTTGCCGTCGGAATCGTCGATTCGCAACACTGTGACGTTGCCCGCAGGCGATCCCCCAGGCGCGAATCGGTCAGCGCCAAGTTGGGCATCGCCCGAGGCGTAGCCAATGGCACAGCGTTTGCGCGCGTCATACGCGAGCTGCATCGCCTCAGCGAACTTCATCGCGATCGCGTCGATGAGTTCGGGCACGGAGCGGCCGCCGCGTTGCCGCGCAAGCCAGGAGCGATCGAGCCCCCCGGGGCCGCTGAAGGTGTGCGTCGCGGCCAGGATTACGTTGTCGGATGGGACTACTTCCGGAGCGATCTCGAGCACACGCGCGCGCAAGTCGGGCGTGATTGCGAACAGATCGGCCGTCACGAGGAAACACGCGACGCCGTCCCCTTCGAGGTAGAGCGCGCGGACGTACAACGGGTCGTGGACCGTAACGGCGTCTCTGCCCCGCCGCGCGAAGTCGCCGTCGAGCGGAACGCCCGGCTCGAGCGCCAGATCGACCTTGGCCGCGCCGGCCTCGAGGGCGACCGCGGGCGCGCCGGACGCGAGACACACCCCGAGCGCGCATAGCACGACCGCACCCGGCCCGAATGAATGCCCCCGCACCGCTCAAGCCCCCGAAACTACTGTGAACCGCACATGCCGTGGGTTCGCGCTTAATACTACGCAGGGCGCGTAGACCAGTCAACGGCAACCGCCCGTGCGCGCGTCGTTCAGGCCGGGAGAACCGGTGCCGGCCGATTTGACCCTGCGGATTTCGGGTGGTAGAATGCGCTCACCTAACAAGGAAGTGTCGATTGAGTAATTCGATGCATAACGCGCTCTCGCTACTCCCACTCCTCCTCATGGAGGAACGCGGGTCGCTTATGCCTCGAATTCAATAGCCAACAACCTAAACGGTTTTCATACGAGGCCCCGGACCCGAAAACGGTCCGGGGCCTTCTCGTTTTTCCAGCGCCTGGGGTGCTGGGAGCGGGATGCGAACCAGCGCTCGTCATGGTGAGGAGCGCACAGCGCGACGACGTGTGTCGTTCGTCGAAACGACGCCGCACCCGGCGTGAGAGGAGGTGATGCGCGATGGACTTGGGGCTTTGAGCAGGACATACCGCGGGCGTGCGCCGCGTGTTGGGCGCGCGACCCCCGTCCGGACTCTTGGACGCCGGTGAACCGACGATTTCATCAACCGCATTCACCCCGTTACAAGGAGTTCGTTGCATGTTTACCTGGAACACATTTACAGGAGCGCCAAGAGACGCCGTCACACCGCGCGTGCATATCTTCGATACGACGCTGCGCGACGGCGAACAGACACCGGGCGTACATTTCAGCGTCGCGCAGAAGGTTGCGATCGCGACGGCGCTGGAGGATCTCGGTGTCGACACGATCGAGGCCGGGTTCCCGGTTTCGTCGCCCGGCGACGCAGACGCCGTGCGCGAAGTCGCGCGCGCGGTCGCCTCGGCGGAAGTCGCCGCACTGGCCCGCTGCAGCACGGCGGACATTGACGCTGCGTTCGATGCGCTGCGCGAGGCCCGATGTCCCGTCATCCACATCGTCCTGGGCGCGTCGGACATCCATCTCGAAGCGAAGCTCGGCATCACGCGCGCGGACGCGCTACGCCGCGTCGAACGTTGTGTCGCGCACGCCCGCGCCCTGACGCATGAAGTCGAATTCAGCGCGGAAGACGCCACGCGCGCCGACCGCGCATTTCTGCGCCAGATGGTACGCGTTGCCGTCGACGCGGGCGCAACGCGCGTCAACATTCCCGATACTGTCGGATTCGCGACGCCGTGGGAGTACGCCGCGCTGATCGCTGATATCCGGCGGAGCGTACCGGACGGCGTCCGCGTCGCGGCCCATTGTCACGACGATCTCGGCATGGCCGCGGCGAACTCGGTCACCGCTGTGGCCGCTGGCGCGACCGAAGTTCAGGTCACCGTCAACGGAATCGGTGAACGCGCGGGCAACGCCGCGCTCGAGGAGGTCGCGACGGCACTGGCGATGAAGCGCATCGGTTGCACAAAAGTACGTTTGCCGCGACTGCCTGACGTGAGCGGCGCCGTGGCCGAGGCTGCGCGTCTGCCAATCCCTCCGAACAAGGCCGTTGTGGGCGCGCACGCGTTCGCGCACAGCTCGGGCATCCATCAGGACGGCATCATCAAGGACCCGCGCACGTATGGCTTCCTGCAGCCCGAAAATGTCGGCGCGGCGGGGCACCGCCTCGTGCTGACCGCCCGCTCCGGCCGCAACGCGCTCGCCGAAGTCGCGCGCACGCTGGGTTATGAACTGGCCGGAGCCGAACTCGACGCGGTCTACCGCGCATTTCTGGAAGTGGCCGATGCCGCGAGCGGCGCGGTAGGCGAAGCCGCGGTCGCGGAAATCCTCGCGACTACGGCGCGGTGCGGGGAAATGCCGGCGGCGCGCTGACGAAACCCCGGGAGGGCGAGCGTACCCGCGAGCCGGCGTTTACCGGTAAG
>CAYPNI010000180.1:0-6583 GCA_964411925.1 uncultured Nitrospirales bacterium | reverse complement strand
CGCGGACGACGACGAACTGCAGCCGTTCAGGCTCGTCATCAGGAGAAGAACCACCGCCATCGCACTCAAAGCTCTCATGGCCTAACCCTCCTCTCTCATTTCTGTATAAGCGTATATACTTCAAATCGTACTCTACGACTTCCGCATTCGCATTGCAAGCACTTTTTTAACCTTTGCGGTCACGCCGCTGGCGGGGTTCGCGGATCTGGTGGTACAAATCGTTCGGATCGCCAACCGGGAAACGACGCGGTTCGGGGGAGCTGCGCGGGGGCCCCGGTTGGTGACCGGGGGCCGAGTCAGGCGCTGGGCCCTACGGCTGGCCTTGGGGAAGGGATTTCGATGGCGCGTATTCTGTTGCTGGACGACGACCGGGCGTTGCGAGACGTGGTCCGGATGATTCTCGAAGAGGCCGGGCACGAGGTGAACGACGCGCCGGACGGCCGCGCCGGCGTCCAGATGTACCGGCAGGCCCCGTCTGACATTGTGATTACCGATATCCGCATGCCGGAGAAGACGGGCAACGAGACCATCCTCGAACTCAGGGCGGAATTCCCCGATGTCAAGATTATTGCCATGTCCGGCGGCGGTTCGGTCGGCACGGACATTTACATGCGTGTGGCCAAGAAACTAGGCGCCGATGAGGCCATTTCGAAGCCTTTCGCCCCAGATGAGCTCCTCTCCGCGATTCGCACCCTCGCCAACTAGTCACCACCGGGCTCGACGCACCCTTCCGGGGGATCCGTGGCTTTTAAATCCCCGGATCCTGAATGTCTCTGATATACTCTTGACCACGGCTTGCCATCTTTCGCAGGAGAACGCCGTGCCCTCTGCTCAGGAAACTCTTGTCTCGTACCGGGACGACGGTCCGATTACGGTAGGGACAGTCGCGAAGTCGACGATGCTCGACGGATCCGTCGTGGCGCGGTTCGGCGGCGAGGTGTTGAAACAACTCCAGGGCCGCACCGGCGTCCACTTGCTGCTCGACTTCGCGCACGTTGAATACCTGTCGAGCGCGGCGCTGTCGGAACTTATCAAGATCAACGACTACATCGTTGGTTCGGGCGGATCGATGCGCGTATGCGGTCTCACCCCGGATATCTACAAGGTGTTTCAGATCACGCGTTTCGACAAGGCATTCGACATCCACGCGGGCGAAGCGGCGAACCAGGCGGTCGTTCGGTTCAAGCGCGCGCTTCAAATCAGCCAGGAACAAGACGCGTGGGAAAAGCGTCCGGGAAATTGACGATCGGAAACGACGATGCTCACCAACCCGCCGCTCGGACACATGCGTTCGATCGCCTACTTCTGGGACGTCGAAAACCCGGCGGCGTACAACAACCGCATGGGCCACTACAAGACCCGTCGCGAGTCTGAGCTGATCCAGTCATACATCACCGTGCCGGGGAGACGCATCCTCGATGTCGGTGGGGGGTCGGGCCGGTTTGCGATTCCGCTGCACGAGGCGGGTCACGACCTCAGAGTGATCGACCTGAACGCCGAAGCCATCCGTCTGCTCCGGCTGCGCTGTCCGCAGATCGTCAGCGAGACCGCCGATTTCATGTCCTGGGACCCGCAGGGCGAAGGTTCGTTCGACCTGGTGCTCGCGATGGAAATGCTGCTCTACGTCAAGGACTGGCCGGCCTTCTTCGCAAAGGTCCACAGCATGCTGAGTCCCGGCGGCGTAGTTCTCTTCACGGCGACGAACCGCTCCAGTTGGCGCACGATGCTCGAACGCGTCAAATCCCGCCTGGCACGTGCGACGGACTATCACTATTCAATTTTCACTCCGCGTCAGTACGACGAGATCGTCCGCGAGGCCGGGTTCGAAATCGATCGCGTCGAGGGATTCCTGTGGTGCCCGTGCACGCTGAGCTCGGACAATCCGCTGGTAGACGTCTGCGCGTGGATGGAGAAGACGCTCGGGCTAGTCCGGTTCACGGCGCAGAGTCCCTGGCTGTTCTACGCGATCCGAAAGCAGTCCTGAGCGCGTCCTCGCGCCGCCCCTGTGCTATCCTCTCGGCTCTTCATGCCGCCGGCGCCGTTTCGGTCCCCGCGGCTCCACCGTTGAGGGATTTGCATGACCGAATTTAAGGGAAGAGTCGCCGTCGTCACCGGCGGCGCGAGCGGCATCGGCCGCGCGATGGCCGAGCGGTTTGCCGAGGAAGGCATGAAGATCGTCATCGCCGATGTCGAGGACGCCGCGCTGCGAAAGGCCGAGTCGGAGATGAAGGCGGACGGCGCCGAGGTGACGGCCGTGCGGTGCGACGTGTCGAGCGCGCAGGACGTGAAGCAACTCGCCGAGAAGGCCGTCCGCGCGTACGACCGTGTGCATATTCTGTGCAATAACGCGGGCGTGGGCATTACCGGACCGACCTGGGCCATCGCGCTCGAGGACTGGGAATGGGTGCTTGGCGTGAATCTCTGGGGTGTCGTCTACGGCATCCACTATTTCGTGCCGATCATGCTCGAGCACGGCGAGCCCTCGCACATCGTGAACACGGCGTCGATGGCCGGGCTCACGTCCGGCGGAAGCATGGCGCCCTATCACGTGAGCAAACACGGCGTCGTAACACTAAGCGAGGGGTTGCACCACGAATTCCAACAGGTCGGCGCAAAGATCCGCGTCTCCGTCCTGTGCCCCGGCTGGGTCGATACACGGATCAATGAGTCCGACCGGAACCGGCCGGCGGGCGCGGTGGCCGAGGCGAGCATGGACCCGATGGGCCGCGCGTTTCGCGATATGGTGGGCAAGGCGCTCAAGGCGGGACTCAAGCCGCGCGACATCGCCGAGCTCGTGTTCAAGTCGATCCTGGATGAAACGTTCTACATCCTCCCCCACGCCCATTGGAAAAACATGATCGAGGCGCGCATGCGCGATGTCCTCGAACAGCGCGATCCGACCGTCGTGTTGCCGCCGCTGGAGTAAGAACGTAATCCGCCGATGAAGATTGTCGTAGACGCACAATTGCCCTACGCGGCCGAACGCTTCGGCAGGCTCGGCCACGTTGAAGCCTTAACTGCCGCGGAAATGACTCAGGCGGCGTTGCGCGACGCGGACGCGCTGATCGTGCGCTCGGTCACGCGCGTCGACGAGGCGCTCCTGGGCGGCACGCGGGTGCGTTTCGTGGGCTCGGCGACGTCAGGGACTGACCACGTCGACCTCGCCTGGCTCCGGCGCGCCGGGATTGCGTTTGCGGACGCGGCCGGTTGCAATGCGACCGCCGTGGCCGAGTACGTCGTCGCCGCGCTGCTGCACCTGCGCGCGTTTCACGGGCTGCCGCGCATCGCCTCGCTTGGGATCGTTGGTTTCGGCCACGTGGGACGCCGGGTCCATCGATACGCACACCTGTTGGGAATGCCCTGCTTCGTACATGATCCGCCGCTTGCGCAAGGGGCGGCCGAAAAGTTCTTCTATCGGTCTTTGGACGTGATCCTGCGCTGTGATGTGATCACGCTGCATGTGCCGCTGGAGCGCGGCGGAGCGCACCCCACGGTTCACATGGTGGACGATGATTTTCTATCCGCGATGAAGCCGAACAGCGCGCTCATAAACACGGCCCGCGGAGCCGTCGTCGATACGGAGGCGCTCAAACGCGCGTTGCGCGCGAAGCGGCTGACCGCGGTGCTCGATGTCTGGGAGAATGAACCACGGGTGGATCCTGAACTCGTTGGACTCGCCGCGATCAGCACGCCGCACATTGCCGGGCACACGCTGGACGCCAAACGGAGGTCGGTGGATATGCTCTATGCCGCGGCGCGCGAGCATTTCGAGCGGCCGGCATCGGCTGCGGACGACCCGCCTGAAGAGGGGCCCGCCCTACGCGTCGAAATCAGCGGCTCGATACCGGCCGACTGGGAAACGGCGGTCCGGGCGGCGTTCGACGTGGCGCGCGTGTCAGAGGAGTTCCGTGCGGAATCGGCGCGCGGCGATCGGGCGCGCGCGGCTGCGTTTGAGGCGACGCGATCCGCGACCCCGGCGCGGCGCGAATTCCACGCGACAGAAGTCGTGCTGGATGCGACGCATCCCTCCGCAGAGGGACTGGAGGAATTCGGGTTCCGCGTCGCGCGTCGTACCCCAGTCGCCGCAGGGTCGGAGGTCCGTCGATGAAGGCGGTCGTGATGAAGGCCTACGGCGGGCCGGAAGTGATGGAACTCTCCGACGTGCCCGCGCCGCCGCTCTATCCGCGTGACGTGCGCATCAAGATCTTCGCGGCGTCGATTAATCCCATCGACTTCAAGATCCGCAGCGGCCAGTTCAAACAAGTGCTCAAGTACACCCTGCCCATGCCGATGGGCTTCGACGTCGCGGGCGAAGTCATCGAGACGGGCATGCGCGCGACGCATTTCGACGTCGGCGACCGCGTGTATGCGTGTGTCCAGTCGGGCCGCATCGGCACGCTCGCGGAGGAAATCACCGTCGAACGCACCGACGTCGCGCCGATGCCGAAGTCGCTCTCGTATGAACAGGCCGCGGCCGTGCCGCTCGTCGCGCTGACGGCGTGGCAGGTGCTCGTGGACCAGATGCGGCTCAAGGCGGGCCAGACCATCCTCATCCACGCGGGCGCCGGCGGGGTCGGCACGTTTGCGATCCAGTTCGCGAAGCACCTCGGCGCGCGCGTGACCGCGACCGCGAGCGCCGCCAAGCACGCGCTGCTCAAGGAACTCGGCGCGGACGAATGCGTCGACTACAGGTCGCAGGATTTCACCGCGGGCGGCGCGCGGTTCGACGCGGTATTCGACACCGTCGGCGGCGATAACCTCATGAAATCGTTCAAGGTGGTCAAACCCGGCGGCACCGTGGTCTGCATCGTGGCGTTGCCGGACGAGCCGACCGCCAAGCGCCTTGGCCTGAATGCGTTCGTCCGCTTGGCGTTGCGGTTCATGAACCGGAAGATCACCGCCGCAGCGAAGGCCGCCCAGGCCAACTATCGCTTCCATTCCGCGACGCCCGCCGAGGCGCAGCTCCGGCGCATCGCCGACCTCATCGACGCGGGCCACGTGCGGCCGGTGATAGACTCGGTGTTTCCGCTGGAACAGTTCCGCGAGGCCTTCGCCAAGCTGGAGTCGGGCCACGCATCGGGGAAAATCGTCGTGCGCGTCCGCGAAGAGGCCGCGCCGGAACCGGCAAAGGGCTGAGATGTACGTCGGGCGGATCGTAAGCGTCGCGCGCGCGGCAGAGGGGCAATTGTGCGCGGCCTACCGCGTATCGAGCCGGTCGTTTCCAAACCGCACGGCGGCATTGAGCGGCGACAAGGTCAGCATCGTGCCGAAAGCCGGTCACGAGGCGGATGTGCACAAGAACCCCTACATCGCCTACAACTGCGTGCGCATCGTCTTGGATGGGCGCGTGGCCGTTGTCACGAACGGCAGCCAGACGGACCCGATTGCGGAAAAAATCGCGCTCGGTCTGCCCGTGCGCGATGCGCTCGCGCTTACGTCGCTTGCGCTCGATTTCGAGAAGGACCAGTACGACACGCCGCGCATCAGCGCCGTCATCGACCGGCGCGACGATTCGGCCTGGCTCGCGGTCGTGCGGCGCGACGGCGTCGAGGTGCGCGCGATACCGCTCGAGCCGGGCCGTTACTCGTATGTGACGACCTACGAGGAAAACGTGCTGGAATCCGGTCAATCCGGCGCGTACACGGCTACGAACGCCGCGCAGGCCTGTTCGTTCATGTTCACGGGCGGGATCTTCAAGGATCGGACGAATCCCGTGAGCGCGGTCGCCGCATTCGCGGCGAAAGACAAATTCGAACTGGCCGCGCAGGACGCGCCGACCCAATAAGGACGCCGATGTCGGATACCTACGTCACGCCGCTGGTCGAACGCTTCGCGACGCGCGAGATGGCCGCGCTGTGGGGCGCGCAGAAGAAGTTCTCGACGTGGCGGCGCTGCTGGATCGCGCTCGCGGAGGCGGAGAAGGAACTCGGCCTGCCGATCACGGACGCGCAGCTCGCCGAGATGCGCGCGCACGTGGACGACATCGACTTCGCGAAGGCCGCGGACTACGAACGCAAGTTGCGGCACGACGTGATGGCGCATGTGCACGCGTATGGCGATGTCGCGCCGAAGGCGAAGCCGATCATCCATCTCGGCGCGACGAGTTGTTACGTCGGCGACAACACGGACCTCATCCTGATGCGCGAAGGGCTCGATCTGCTCATCGCCCGCGCGGTCAACGTCCTCGCGCGCCTCAAAGCCTTCGCGGCCGAACACAAAGACCTCGCGACGCTCGGCTTCACGCATTACCAGCCGGCGCAGCTCGTCACCGTCGGCAAACGCGCCTGCCTCTGGGCGCAGGACCTCCTGTTCGACATCGAGGCGATGGATACCGTCCGCGCGCGGCTGCGCTGCCGCGGCGTCAAGGGCACGACCGGCACACAGGCGTCGTTCATGGCGCTGTTCGACAACGACGGCGCGAAAGTGCGCAAGCTCGACGAACTGGTCGCGCGCAAGCTCGGCTTCGATGCGTCGTATCCCGTCACCGGCCAGACGTACTCGCGCAAGGTGGACACGCAGGTCCTGCAGGCGCTCGCGGGCGTCGGCGAGAGCGTGCACAAGTTCGGCTCGGACATGCGCCTGC
>CAYPNI010000179.1:0-6721 GCA_964411925.1 uncultured Nitrospirales bacterium | reverse complement strand
GTCGCCATCGTCTGGGCGAAGGTGGACGGCGTCGTGAACGGATTTCTCGTCCCCACGGACACGCCCGGGTTCGAGGCACGGCCGATCAAGGAAAAATGGAGCTTCCGCACCAGCGACACGGGCATGTTCTTCCTGCACGACTGCGACGTGCCGGCCTCGGCGCGGATGCCCGGCGCGACGTCGCTCGGCAAGGCGATTCAGACGCTCAACAACGCGCGTTACGGCATCGCGTGGGGCGTCATCGGCGCGGCGCGCGGCTGTTTCGAGGAGACGCTCAACTACCTCATCAACCGGCCGCAGTTCGACAACAAGCCGCTCGCGAGCCACCAGCTCATCCAGAACAAACTTGCGTGGATGGCCGCCGAAATCACCGCGATGGAACTCATCGCGAAACGCCTCGGCGAACTCAAGGCGCAGCACCGCATCAAGCCGCACCACGTCTCGCTCGCGAAGATGAACAACTGCCGCAAGGCGCTCGAAGTCGCGCGCACCTGCCGCGAACTCCTCGGCGCGAACGGCATTTCGAACGAGTACCACATCGGCCGCCGCATGGTGGATCTCGAAACCGTCATCACGTACGAAGGCACCGAGCATATCCACTCGCTCATCGTCGGGCAGTCGCTCACGGGGATTCCGGCGTACTCGTAGTTGCGAAGGAACAAGGGACCTTACGGGACGATGGAACGATTCACATTGTTCTTGGCAGTTCCCGTCGTCGGACTGCAGAGTCTGGTGTGCTGGTACTTGGGCCGGAGACGAGGCCAACTATCCGACCAAGAGAAGCTCAATTGGAGGCAATTCTGGCTCGGGTATTTCTCGGTGTTCACGATCGTCCTTCTTGCAATCGGCGTCGTTCAACTGGTAGGGCGGTACGAGTCTCCGGTGTTCTTCATGGTTTCTCGAAATCATCTGGATCCGCATGTGCTCCTGTCTCGAATTGTTGCGCTCGCCGCGTGGATTGCGATTCTTATTTGGATCTGGCTCTTCAGCGGTGCAAATTACCTTGCGAGGCTGCCTCGCTGGAGGAACCCGGTTCATCCCGCGTCACGTGGCCCCGGGCCATTGGTCATCAAGCTTCAAATCACATTGATTTTCTGTGGATTAGTTCTTGTACTAGCAATGATTAACGCGTCGGGATTGTTACTCGACGACGGAATAAGAAAGTTCTAAAAATGCAAACTAAGGTCGCGGAGCGACGACTGAAACCACGATAATCTCAGCCGTCGCTACGCGACTTTCGAACTGACAAACGAACTACCCGCCGTTGAAACGGCGGGCTACTATCGAACTGCCCCTCCGGGGCGTTGGCAAATAGCGGTACTCGAGTTTGGTTGAATGGAGGGAGGACTCATGCGGGCATTTCTGGCGGCAATGATCATCGCGGGGGCTGCGACGGCGCAACAGTCGCCGGAAGCGGAACTCTTCGCGCACTCGAACGAGTTCCGCAAAGAGATCATCGAGGTCACCGACGGCGTCTGGGTCGCGGTCGGGTACGCGCTCGCGAACTCGATCCTGATCGAGGGCACGGACGGCGTCATCATCGTGGACACGACGGAGAGCAAGTCCGCTGCGCGCGAAATCAAGGCCGAGTTCGACAAGCGCACGACGAAACCGCTCAAGGCCGTCATCTACACCCACAACCACTACGACCACATCAACGGCACGCAGGTCTTCGCGGAGGGCGCGCAGCCGGAGATCATCTCGCAGGCGCTGCTCGAGACGCTGGTGCAACAGAGCAACGCGGAGGTCGGCGCGGCGATGCGCCCGCGCAACCTGCGCCAGTTCGGCGTGCCGCTGCCGGACGACGCGCGGCCGAACGCGGGCATCGGTCCCAAGCTCGTGCTCGACGCGGGCGGCGCGCTCGATTACCTGAAACCGACGCGCACATTTGACGATGTGCTCGAACTCACGATCGCGGGCGTCGAAATCAAGCTCGTCCACGCGCCGGGCGAGACGGACGACCAGCTCTACGTCTGGCTGCCGGAGAAGCGCGTGCTCTGCGCAGGCGACAACTACTACCTCGCGTTTCCGAACCTCTACGCCATCCGCGGCACGCCGTACCGCGACGTGCGCAAGTGGCGCGACAGCGTGGACCTCATGATCGCGGAAAAACCCGCCTACCTCGTCCCGAGCCACTCGCGCCCGCTCGAAGGCGAAGCGCATATCCGCGAAGTGCTGACGGATTACCGCGACGCCATCCACGCCGTCTACATGCAGACGATCGCCGGCATGAACCGCGGCCTCACGCCGGACGAACTCGTGCTGGAAGTGAAACTGCCGGACGATCTCGCCGCGAAGCCGTACCTTCGCGAATTCTACGGCACGATTCCCTGGGCGGTCCGCTCGATTTTCGCCGGCATGCTTGGCTGGTTCGACGGCAACCCGACGCACCTCTTCCCGCTTGCGCCAGCCGATCGCGCCCAGCGCATGGCGGCGATGGCCGGCGGCGAGGACGCGCTGCTGGAGAAGGCCCAGGCCGCGTTCGCGGCGAACGACTTCCAATGGGCCGCCGAACTGGCCGACCACGTGCTCGCGCTCGATCCCGGTAGTGCGGCGGCGAAGAAGGTGAAGGGCGAAGCCCTGGTCGAGATCGCGCGCCAACAGATCAGCGCGAACGCCCGCAACTACCTGATGACCAGCGCGATGCAGCTCGGCGTCGCGCCGCCGAAGGTGGAGTAGTTGAAAGCCTTATTGCGCCGGACGGCTTGTTCGTGCGCCGAGGATTCGTGACGCAGGGAGATTCCCGCCTGCGCGGGAATGACAGATGGGAGCGTTCTTGGTTCGCGAGATTGCTTCGTCGCGAACCCCGCTCCTCGCAATGACGACCCTTTGTGTCATTCCCGCGCAGGCGGGAATCTCTTCTACCGGTCGGCAATGAACCCGAGGCCACGCGCCGGACACTACGCCCCGATCGCCTTCTTGATCCGGTCAATTTGGTAGAGGTGGTAACAATCGTGCGCGGCGTAGAGGCGGACCATGTGCCGCAGCGTCTCGTTCCCGCGCTGCTCGTGTATGCCGAACAGATCCCACTGCTCCGGTTTCATCGCGTTCAGCAATCGCAGATTCACTCCGCGCAGCGTCTCGAAGTCGTCCAGCGCCGTCGGCACGTCCGCCGTCATGTACCCCAGCCGCTCGGCCCACGCGTCCTGATCGATCGCGGGAAGCCGCGTACCGGGCTCGCCCAGCACCTTGCGATACCGGAAGCCGAGCACGACTTCAACGTCCGCGAGATGTTTGACCACCGCCGCGACGCCCCACTTTCCCGGCGCCTCCGGCGTCTGCAACTGGCGCTTGGTGAGGCCCTTGACCGACGCCCGCAGCTCGGCGGCCGTCTTGCCAAACGCCTCCAGCGGCTCCCGATCGCCCAGGAATTTGAGCAACGCGACGGAATACTCCGCCGTCGCGCCCGACTTCAACGCCGATTCTTCCGCCATTGGACCCATCCTTTCCCGAGCAAAACCCAACAACGCTTCCCTATGGTCATTCCCGCGATGGCGGGAATCTCATCGCGCGATCGACATCGACCTCGAAGCGAGATTCCCGCCTTCGCGGGAATGACAAAAGAGGAGCGGATCACAAAAGAGCAGCGAAAACGACAACGAGCGCCGCTCGACGGGACCTGGCCGCGTTACGACCCCGGAGCGGAACGACGGCTGAATCGCGCCCTCGCGACGTACACCCGTCGCCCCTCAACGGCGCTATGCGCACGCGGCTACAGCGACAGCGCGCGGGGCGATACGACGATGCCGTCCATGTCCGCGTAGAGGAAATGCCCGGGTGTAAAGGTGACCCCGGCAAACTCCACGGGAACGTCGCGCCGGCCATAGTCCTGCTTGGCGCTCTTGCGCGGGTGCGTCGCCAGGGCCTTGACGCCGATCGCCATCTCGCCGATCGCCGCGGCGTCCCGGATGCACCCGTTCACGATGACCCCCGCCCAGCCGTTGTCGATGGCCAGCCGCGCGAGGTTGTCCCCCAGCAACGCGCACCGCATCGAGCCCCCGCCGTCCACCACCAGCACCCGCCCCGCGCCGGCGGTCTCGAGCGCCGCGCGCACCAGCGTGTTGTCCTCGAATGTCTTCACGGTCGAAATCGGTCCGGAGAACTTCTCGATGCCGCCGAAGTCGCCGAAGATGGGTTCGGGGATCGCGACGATGTCCGGATACTTGTCGGAAAGGTCGGTCGTGTTCACGCTGGTGAATCGCCTTGGCGCAACGGCAGTGGATCCTGCGGATCAGATGCGGATACTAGACGAAGAGATTGCTTCGTCGCACACCCCGCTCCTCGCAATGACGGGTTGGGGTCCGCTTCCTGCGCCAGTGACAGACTTCAACCGCGCCGGTCTCAATCCGTCGAGCGATTCTCCGGATTCGTCAGGTCGGACGCAAGCTCGACGGGTTCAATCAACGAGGCATAGTCGAGTATCTGAAGTCCGACCCCCGGATCGATCTCACGCAATTGCGCGGGATCGTACACCTTGTTCCGTTCGAGGGACAGCACGAGTAACTCGTTCGCATCGAGATCCATCTCGGGATCGTCCAGCCGGACGGGCGTATCGTTTCCATTGGCGCCGTCGAACAGCCGGCTCAACGCCACGGCCGAATTCCCCCAGCCCACGGCGAATCCCGGTTCGTCGAATTGCGGGCCCGAGACCGGGTCGAGCGGAACAGACATGTACGCGACGAAGGAATCGTCGTCCACCAGCCCGTTCATACGCGACTCGGTGAAATGCATGATGATGTCGCGGCGGTCCGACTCGAACAGGACCTGCGGTTCTTTCGCGGATCGCTGCTCGAAGCCGACCCCGGCAAGCGATTTGTTCCCGGACTGGCAGCCGGCCGAGACTGCGCACAGCGCCAGCACGGCCGAACCAGCAATGGCGACCCGGCGCGCGAAATGCGCGCCTGCAAACTTCGACAGGGTGTACATCGGTCAGGGCCTCCCGGCCCCGCCTTATACTCGGGCGGGATCCGGTGACTTGACGAAGCCCGCCGCCAGGTGCCCAAACGTGTTCGCGCCGTGGTCGTGTACAACAACGGTGACACGGATGTCGCCCGTCGATGGATCCGCCCACTCCGTCGCGATCACGATCGGATACAGCGTGCCCGTGATCGGTCCCGCCACGTGCCCCGTGATCCGCTCGCTCTGATGAGCGGCCTCCTGGAGCAGAGTGTAGGAATTGCGCTGATAACGCATGACCACGTCGTCCAGCACTGCTTTGGCTTCGGTCTCAGTCATTCACAGTCCATTGTCCGTCGATCCAGCCGCCGCGGTCCGCCGCCGCGACCGTCCCCTGTCCAATTCGGAACCTCTTAATTGTGCCATAGACCTTACATTTCGGCTATGGCCTCTTGCGACCCATCGCCATCCCTGCAACAGACAGCACGATTATGGCTATTCCGGCGATCTTCGTAAGGGAAAAGCTGCGATTCCAGAGCAAAACGTCAAAAAAACCGGCGAAAACGATTTGGCTCAGCCCCACGATGACTACGGTAACGTTGTGGCCGCGGCCCAGCGCGCCCGCCATGAGCACCTGGGCGACGCTGCCCAACACGGCGGGAACCAGCAGCCCGAAACCGACCGCGGCCGTCGGCGGAATAAAGCCCGCGCCCGACGGCACGCTGAACAGCATGATCGCGAGGGACACGGCGCTCGCGACGAGCGCGAAATGGATCGTGATCGTCTGCGGGTGGTGATCGCCGAGAAAACTCATCCCGATGGTCGCGATGGCGAAAAAGAACGCGCCGCCGAGCGCGGCCGCGATCCCGAGGTTCATCTGATCGGGCGTCGCTTCCTCCGTGATGAACACGCCGACGACCGCCGCGAGCACGCAGCCCCACTGCATCCACGTCAGCCGCTCGCCGTACCCGAAACGCCGCAGCAGCGCGACCCACACCGGCATCGTGTGGTAGATCGCCGTCGCGTCGGACACCGGCAGGTGGGTGAGCGCGTAGAAGTTGCCGATCATGCCCAGGCTGCCCGCGCCCGCCCGCACCCACATCGCCCGCGGGCCCATCACCAGGATCGGTATCCCGCGCGACGACGCCACCGCCATCAACAACAGCGCGCTGAAAAACATCCGGCAAAACGACACCATGGACCAATGGACCGACTGGCCCAGCCAGTGAATCGCCGCCGCCATGCACGCGAAAAAGAACGACGCCGCAAGCATCTCGGCGTAGGGAGCCAAACCCGGTGTGGACCGGTCGAATGTCGAGTTCACGTCGATATTTCCTTCGGAACCGCCGAAAGTATGCGCAGAACCCAACGGTTTTTCACAGAATTGGCGGCGACATCGGCACCGCCCGCTCCCGAATACATAGGAATGACACCGCCACCACCAAAGGTTTATTGTCAGGGGGTCCCCGGCCGGCGGTTGGGGCGGAACCAAATCGCGAGGTATCCGATATGCCACTGAAACAGCTTCTATCCCGCGCTGCGCTGGCCCTGGCGGTGATCGCCGCCGGTTGCGGCGTGGCGGACGACGTTGTCCTCAACTCCATGCCGCGCGCCGGCGAACCGGAAGGATCCCGACCGATGATGCTCAAGGAAAAATCCGACACGGTGCATGTGCGCCTGATCGACGAGAACGGGCAGTTGACCGACCCTGTGCTCACGAAGAAAGTCTTCCGCACGGAGGCGGAATGGAAGGCGCGTCTCACAGCCGAACAGTTCCGCATCATGCGCAACCAGGGCACGGAGCCCGCGTTCTGCGGCGGCCTGC
>CAYPNI010000178.1:2819-6797 GCA_964411925.1 uncultured Nitrospirales bacterium | reverse complement strand
ACAGCATGATCTCGGACGCGAGAAACAGCCACATGCCGAGTTTGCCGTTGTACAGCCCCGTATCGCGCCGCGGCTCTACGGCGTATGGGATGTCCATGATTTAGCTCGCCTCCGGTTCGAATTGCGGCGTGAAATCCTTGGGCGCGCCCGGCTCGCTGTATTCGTACGGCCCGCGGTAGACGGCCGGCGGCTCGGCGAAATTGCCGTGGCCGAACGGCGGCGACGGCGCGGCCCATTCGATGGTGGTCGCGTCCCACGGGTTGCTCTCGACTTTTTTGCCGAACCAGATGCTCCAGAACAGGTTGAAAATGAACGGCAACTGGACCACGCCGAGCGCGATCGCGGAGTGCGTCATCGCCTTGTTGAGAAAGAGCACGTCCTGCGTGTGCGCGTAGTTCGCGCCGCCGTCGTAGAGCCGGCGGTTTACGCCCGCAAGCCCCTGGATCAGCATGGGGAGGAAAATGCCGTTCATGAACAGCAGTGACGGCCAGAAATGAATCTTCCCAAGCAGGTCGTTCATGCGGCGGCCGGTAATCTTTGGAAACCAGAAATAGACGCCGGCGAACAGGGCGAAAATCGTGCCCGGCGCGACGACATAGTGGAAATGCCCGATGACGTAGTACGTATCGTGCAGTTGAATGTCGGCGGCGGCGAGGCCGAGCGGCAGGCCCGTGAGCCCGCCAATGCCGAACATGGGCAGGAATGCGAGCGCGAAGAGCATCGGCGTGGTGAACCGGATCGAGCCGCCGTGCAGCGAGAGTACAAGCGCGGTGAGGATGATGATCGACGGAATGGAGATGATCATCGTCGTGGTTTGGAAGAAGGCGCTGATGGTGGTGCCCATGCCGGTGAGAAACATGTGGTGCGCCCACACGGCGAACGACATGATGCCCAGGAACCAGAGCGCGTAGACCATCTGTCGGTAGCCCCAGAGCGGGCGGCGCGTGTTGTTCGCGATGATTTCGGCCACGATGCCGAACGCGGGAAGAATCAGCACGTACACCTCGGGATGCGCGAGGAACCAAAACAGGTGCTGGTAGAGAAGGGCGCTGCCTCCGCCGCTCGCATCAACGGGTACGCCGCTGGTGACGAGTCCGCTCGGCATGAAAAAGCTCGTGCCCACGAGGCGATCCATGAGTTGCATGATGGCGGCCGCCTGCAGCGCGGGGAACGCGAGCAGTAGCAGGATGGACGTGACGAGTTGCGCCCAGACGAAGAACGGCAGGCGCATGTACGAAAGGCCGGGCGCTCGAAGCTGGACGATGGTCGCGATGATGTTGAGCGCGCCGAGTAGCGACGAGACGATGATGAGAAACATACCGGCGAGCCAGAAGGTCTGGCCCGGCGCGATGTCGATGACGGAAAGCGGCGGGTAGGACGTCCAGCCCGAGCGCGCGGGGCCGTCCGGCAGGAAGAAGCTCGCGAGCATGACGACGCCGCCGAGAAAGTAGACCCAGTAGCTCGCCATGTTGAGCCGCGGAAACGCCATGTCGGGAGCGCCGATTTGCAGCGGGACGACGTAATTCGCGAACGCGCCGACCGCAAGCGGCACGACGCCGAGGAAGACCATGATCGTGCCGTGCATGGCGCCGAGCGAGTTGTAGAACTCCGGCAGCATGACGCCGCCTGGGGCGAGCAGGCTGTCGTCGCCGAACATTCCGCCGATGAGCGGCAACACGCGGCCGGGATAGGCCAGTTGCCAGCGCATCAGCAGCATGATCAAGAACCCGAAAAACATGAACGCGAGCGACGTGAACCCGTACTGGATGCCGATCACCTTGTGATCGGTCGAGAAAATGTACCGGCGCCAGAACGGGAGCGGCTCGTGCGTCGCGGTATGCGGCGTGTTCGTGGTCAAGTTGCGTGGATACCCGGCTGCGTCCGCCCAGAGTTGCCTGCCGTGCATGAAACGCCGAACTCGCCGGACGTCTCACGGGACCGGTGCGCGGCGGCGAGTTGGCCTGCCGGGCACGGAACGCGGATAATAGCACGCGGCCCGGAGCGAATTCCCCTCTTGGCGTGACCCCATTCGCCCCATTCGTCATCGGTGTCAACGCTCGGGCGGCCAAATACACACATAAGATTGCGCTACTCAGAACGGAGTAATCGAAGTGCCCGAACCGGATGTCGGACACGTCCTGCTCAGCGCGCAGGACGTAACAAAGAGCTTCGGATCGCAGCCGATCTTCTCGAACGCGTCCATTTCAGTTCATGAGAACGAGCGCCTGGGCCTCATCGGACGGAACGGTTCAGGCAAAAGCACGCTGTTACGGATTCTTGCGGGGATCGAATCGGCGGACGAGGGGACCGTGACGCGCCAATCCGGGCTCAGCGTCGCAATGCTGGGTCAGGATTGCGCGCTGCCACGCGATCGGACCGTGGGCGAATCGTTGCACGAGGCGACGCGCGCGTGGCGTGACCTGGCCGGGCGTCACGCGAAGCTCGCGCAGCAACTGGCGCACGATCTGTCCGATGCGGAACACGCGCGGCTGCAGCGAGAATTCGAGCATGTGGATCATCGCGCGCAACTGCACAACGTCTGGGAGGCGGACGCGCACGCCGAGCGCATGGCGTCCGCGCTCCGGCTGCCTGGCATGGACCGCACGATCGGGACGCTGTCAGGCGGGGAATTGCGCCGCGTGCATCTCGCCGTCACGCTGTTGACGGAGCCGGACGTGCTGTTGCTGGACGAGCCCACGAACCACATCGACACCGACAGCGCGATGTGGATCGAATCGTATCTCGCGGGATACTCGGGCGCGTGCCTGCTTGTGACGCATGACCGGTACTTTCTCGATCAGGTCGTCACGCGCATCGTCGAACTCGATCGGAACCGGCTACTCAGTTTCCCTGGGAACTACGAACAATTCCTCGAGTACAAGACGCAGATTCTGGAAGTCGAGGCGCGTACGGAGTCGGCGCGGCAAGCGGAATTGCGCCGCGAACTCGTGTGGTTGCGGCGCGGCCCGAAGGCGCGCACGACAAAGGCCAAGGCGCGGGTCGATCGCGTCGAGGCGCTGGCCGCACAAGCGCCGCCGGAGATTCCCATCGACGCGCGGTTCGAGATACCGTCGCCGCACCGCCTGGGCAATCGGGTGCTTGAGGCGGAGCAATTGCGGTGCGCCGCGGGCGGCCGCGTGCTGTTCGAGAAGCTATCGCTGATTTTCCAGCCGGGCATGCGCGTGGGCATCGCCGGGCCCAACGGCTCGGGAAAGACCACGCTGCTGCGCGTCCTGATGGGGACACAGAAGCCGGATTTCGGCCAGGTACGCGTGGGCGAGCGGACCGAGTTTCTGTACGTCGACCAGGCACATGAGGACGTCAACCCCGCGCAAAGCGTCATCGATTTCGTATCGGACGGCGCGCATTACTGGGAAATCGGCGGCAGGCGAATCTACGTTCCGGGATACCTGGAAAGGCTGCTCTTCGACATGGACAGCGTCCGCTCGCCAATGCGCAACTTGTCCGGCGGCGAACGGAACCGCGTCATTCTTGCGAAAAAGCTGTTGCGCGGCGGAAACGTGCTCGTGCTCGACGAACCCACGAACGATCTCGACCTTGGGACGCTACGCGTGCTAGAAGAAGCGATCCTCGCGTTCGACGGCTGCGCGATTCTCGTGAGCCACGATCGCTACTTTCTGAACCGACTCTGCACGCACCTGATCGTGTTTGAAGAGGGGAGCACGCAGCCCTACTTCAGCGCGGGCAACTACGACGACTATCTGCGATACCGCTCAGAGCGGGACGCCGCGGGGCGCGGGCAGACGGATAACGCGAAGCCGGCCGGCAGTTCCGGCAAGCCTTCCACAACCGGTGCGGACGGAGGGAAGCCGCTCACGTACCAGGAAAAGAAGGAACTCGCTGGAATGGAAGCGGCGATCGAAGCGGCCGAGGCCGAGGTCGCGCGGCTGGAAGCGGTGGTCACCGCCCAAGAATTCTACGCACAGCCGCATGAGATCACGCGCGCGGCGCTCGACG
>CAYPNI010000178.1:0-2719 GCA_964411925.1 uncultured Nitrospirales bacterium | reverse complement strand
CCGCCGTTCCTTGGCGCCTTTGGAGGGCTTGGTCTTGGTCCGTTTCTTCGGAGGACGCGATGCGGACCGGATCATCTCCGCCAGGCGCTCGCGCGCGGATTCGCGGTTTCGTTTCTGGCTACGGTGTTCGTGGGACTCGATGATGATGACGCCGCTGGAAGTGGCCCGATGGCCCGCGGCGCGCAGCAGGCGGTGACGGACGTCATCCGGCAGCGACGGCGAGTGCGCGGCATCGAAGCTCAGGCGCACGGCCGTGGCCGTCTTGTTGACGTGTTGACCGCCGGGTCCCGGACTGCGGAGGAACTCTTCGCTGAGTTCGGATTCGGGGATGGAGATCTTTGGAGTTACGTTGAGCATCGCGTGGAAGGATAGCAGGAAGGGAGGGCATTGAAGCCCGTCTCGTCGCGAGTAGATGAACAGGCTTAAGCTGAAGCCCGCTTAAGCCTGCCACACGCTTTGGACCGCGCGACGCGCTTGCGCACACGCCGCCTGGGCGTGACACACGCGTTCGGGAATTACGCCGCGCCGGAGATGCGCCGTTCGAGACGCTCCATGCGGTCGAGCAGGCGCCAGCTCGAATCGACGAATTTCGGCGTGCGCCAGATGTCGCCGTCGAAGTAGCGCTGGCAGACCTTCTGCGCGGAGTGGTAGTCGTGCATCTTGATGAAGAAACCGGTCAGGCGCTCGTAGGGCCACGGGTCGCGCGCGCCCAGCGAGACGGCCTTGAGCAACAACTTGCGTTGCTCGTCCGGGTCGTGGCTTTTGGCGGCCTCGCGCATCACGATCGCCCACAACCGGTCGCCATCGGTCTCGACTACGTGCAGCGCGTCGTCGCCACCGTTCCCGTTCTCTTTTGTCTCATAGAGATACTTTTTCTTCTCCGCGTACCACTCGGGCATGTGCAGGATCATCGGCGTCGGTGCGCCACCGCCCGTCCGCGGCGTTGAGGTCTGACGGCGCCGGTCGAACACCTCGCGCATGTGGAAATTCTTGCCACAGGCCTCTTCCAGTGTGTCGGCCAGGTTGCGGATTCGCTTGTACAAGCGCGGATCGGCCGTATCTTCCGCGCGTTTTCCGCGCAGCATGCTCCACACGCCCGCGTCCTCGTCGTCCTTGGGCAGCGCCGCGCCCTCTTTCTTGAGCAGATGGGCGATCAACACGCTGAGCGCGCGGGCGCACTCCATCGCGCGGTGCCCGGGCAATGCGGAATAGCCTATGGCGCCCAGCAGCGGCCGCAGCCGGTACTCCGGCGCGCGGATCTCCAGTTGCTCCGCCCACGAGCAGACGTCAACGATCAATCCTTCGATCGGCTCCACGTCTTCGCGCAGGAACGCCGAGCAGAGGAACTTCGCCTGCGTGTGCGCCTGTTCGGAGAACAAGATCGCGTTCGGGCCGGCCCACGCGCAAAATTCGCGCACCGCCTCCAGCGGAAACGCCGCGGCAGCCACCATGTCGTCCGTGATGCCGGTCTTCTCCGTGACCGACGACGAAATGGGCCCGCCTGGATTGGCGAACGACCAGAACGAATCGCGTTCGGAGCCGTCCAGCGAAAACTTTGATGCGCCAATTTCGATGATCGAATCGCGGCGCGAAGACGAACCGCCCGTCACGAGATGCAGCGCGACGAGGTCCGGCGGGCGCACGGGCCGGGGCGTGTCGCCGTTCTTGTGACCATTCCGCGCCTTGGGGGCGACTTCCACTTCAATGGTGATGGTGTTTTTGCACTTGCGACACGTGCCCGTCGATCCCGCGAATCGTTCGGGGACCTTGAGCGTGGTCTTGCAATGTGGACACTGATATTCGAGCATAGGTATATCGATGCGGGCTGAGGGGCCCGACACTCACTGATTAACTATAGCAAAACGCGAAGACTGATAAAAGCCTTCAAGGTTGTTAACTGTTCACTCCCGCCAGCATTGACCAAGGTTAACGTAGTATTCGCTGTTCCATTGGTGGCTGAAACGGCGCTTCGGGATCACGGGATGTTCCTAAACGGACCTGGTTTTCGGTCCGATTGCCGTACGATCTGACGCCGGGACGTGGAGACTTCGTTTACATGACCGCGCTTCACTCGCTACTGGCCGATGCAGGCCGCATCGCGGTGTTCACCGGCGCAGGGATCAGCACCGAGTCCGGAATCCCGGACTTCCGGAGTCCGGGCGGCGTGTGGACCAAGAATCAGCCGATCGAGTTTGCCGATTTCGTCTCATCAGAGGAGATGCGGCGCGAAGCGTGGCGGCGCAAGATCGCCGTGGACAAGGTCATGAAGGAGGCGCGGCCGAACCGCGGCCACCGCGCGGTGGCCGAGTTGGTGCGGCGCGGCCAGACGCCGGCGGTGATCACGCAAAACATCGATAACCTGCACCAGGTGTCGGGCGTGCCGGAGAGCAGCATCATCGAGTTGCACGGCAATGGCACCTACGCGACCTGCCTCGACTGCGGCAAGCGGTACGAACTCGCGGACATTTATGCGCGCTTCGAGCGTGACGAATCATTGCCGGTCTGCGGCGCGTGCGAGGGGATCGTGAAGTCCGCGACGATTTCGTTCGGCCAGCAGATGCCCGTAGAGCCGATGCGTCGCGCGGAGGAACTCACACTGAACTGCGACCTCTTTTTGGTGCTCGGCTCGTCGCTCGTCGTGTATCCCGCCGCGGGCTACCCGCTGATGGCCAAGCACAACGGCGCGCGGCTCGTCATCATCAATCGCGACGAGACGCCG
>CAYPNI010000177.1:0-6900 GCA_964411925.1 uncultured Nitrospirales bacterium | reverse complement strand
CAGTCGCGCGGGGTCGATGTCGCGGGCTTCGAGCGCGAGGATGCGTTCCCACAGACCCAGGCAATAAACGGTCGCGACGCCAACCTGTGTGCCGTGCAGGTCGTGCGGCGTGCCGTACAGCGCGCTCTTCATGTCCAGATAGTGCGAGATCAGGTGCTCGCCGCCCGACGCCGGGGCGGACGACCCCGCGATGATCATGGAGAACCCCGAGAGCAGCAGCGCCTCGAGCACGAGCGCAACGGCCTCGGGCTCCCCGCGGCCCACGCGGGGTGCGGCGTCCAGCAGCTTTTCCTGGATGCCTTCGAAGAATTCACGCGCTTTCGGGTCGAACGCCGCGCCCATCAGGATGTGTGACGCGCGCCAATCCGTCGTTGACGAACACTTCGAGAGGAAGTCGGCGACGCCGGCCGCGGTCATGCGGCCCGGCGCGGTGGCTACGTGATTGGGATTCGCAAAAATCGCGACAGCGGGCTTACATGGAGTGGTTCGTTTCAACCCGCGCACCTTGAGCGCCGTGATACCGGAGGTGTATCCGTTCATCGAGGCAGCGGTGGGGTAGAGGATGACGGGAATTGCGCGGCGGTCGCCCGCGTGCTTGGCGAGATCGCAGATCGTGCCGGAGCCGACGGCAACGATTGCGCTCGCGTTGCCGGCCGCGTCGGCCACGGAATCGCCGAGTGTGTCTGTCGCGTCGATCGCCGTGTCGCCGAGCGAATGCAGAGTGACGCGGACACCGTCGTCGGTGAGCGCGCGGCAGACGTCGTCGCCGCCCGCGCGGTAGGTGTGATCGTCGGCGAGGACCATGCACGAGGACAGGCCCTGTGCGCGCGCGAACTTTGCGAGTCGCGCCGCAGCGTCGTCGCCCATGTGGCATGCGAGGAACGGCAGCGAGTGGGGCGCGCCGAACTCGGAGACGAACTTCTCCCCCAACGAATACCAACCGGGACGATACATCGCCCGCCGATCCCCCCAGCGCCCGCTTGCTTACGATTCGGAGATTTGCGCTCGTTTGAGTTTGCGCCAGAGCGTATTCCGCCCGATCCCCAAAATGCGCGCCGCCTTGGCCTGATTGTGCTTGCAATTGCGCAGCACGCGCTGAATGTGTTCCATCTCGACATCTTCGAGCGAGCGCACGGCGTCCCCGGAGTCGCCCGGCTGGCTGCGCGTCGCCGCGGCCCGCTCGACCGCCATCGGGGCTTCACCGGGTTGCAGCGGCACGAAGATGTAGCCGTAGACGAACGAATCGCGCATCGCCCGGATGGTGTCGGGAATGGTCGATGCGGTGGAGAGCACCAGCGTCCGCACCCCTGCCGCGCGCTTCACGGCTGACTCGAGCGAATCGGTTATGAACACGTCGGGCGAGTCATCGGATACCGTGTGACCCGCCGCCTCCAGCATCGCATGCAACGTCATGCGTTGCGGGGCGTCGCCTACCTGTAACTGGACGCGCGCCATCACCTGCGCCTCCGAATTCCGCCCGGCGTATGAATCGAGGCGCGCCAGGCGGCCGCGTGTACCAATTCGAGCGTACTCCTTCCGCGTCGCAATGTAAACCCCCGCCTGTACTTGTGCTTAACCGCGAACGAATGCCATAATCCGCACCCGTGTCTCGATTGAGGATTGCTTCATGCGATTGTTGTTGACGGGCGGCGCCGGATTTCTCGGCTCTCACTTTTGCGATCGATTGCTCGACGACGGGCACGAGGTCATCGCGCTCGACAGCCTCGTGACCGGCCGTATCGAAAACATTCAGCATCTGCTCGATAATCCCGCGTTCCGGTTCATCCAGCAAGACGCCTGCGATCCGTATCCCGTCGAAGGGCCGGTCGACCGCGTCCTACACCTGGCGTCGCCGGCGAGTCCGCCGGATTTCCGGCGTATACCGTTCGAGACGCTCCGCGCGGGGTCCTTTGCGACGCACGCCGCGCTGGAGTTTGCCCGCGACAAGGGCGCGCGGTTCCTGCTCGCCAGTACGTCGGAAATTTACGGCGACCCGCCGGCCGAGCACCACCCGCAGCGCGAGGAATACTGGGGCAATGTAAACTCCGTCGGCGAGCGGAGCGTGTACGACGAAGCCAAGCGGTATGCCGAGGCGGTCACGATGGCGTTTCACCGGGAATACGGCGTCGATACGCGCATCGTCCGAATCTTCAATACCTACGGCCCCCGGATGCGGCCCGACGACGGCCGCGTGGTGACGAATTTCATCTCGCAGGCGCTGAGAAACGAAGCGCTCACGCTGTACGGTGGCGGCGACCAGACGCGCAGTTTTTGCTTTGTGGCGGACCTGATCGATGGGATCTACCGGCTGCTCGAGTCCGAAGAAGTCATGCCGGTGAACATCGGCAACCCGGGCGAATTCAAAGTGCGCGAGCTGGCCGAGATCGTGATCGAGATGACCGGAAGTTCCAGCCGGATGATCGACGTGCCGCTGCCGTATTCGGACGATCCGCGCCAGCGCAAGCCGGACATCACGCGCGCGAAGAGCCTGCTCGGGTGGGAACCGAAAATCCCGCTGCGCGAAGGGCTCAGGCCGACCATCGACCACATGCGCACCGAAGTACTCGTCGGGAGTTGACGCGGGTTCGCGCGTGGGGGCCGCGCGCGCACTCCCGAGCGGCGGCCCGCTCGGCGGCCAGACGGCTTCGCCGCGAAGACCGCTCTGCGCGAAAATGGGTTGGAAGGTCGTCATGCTCGAGATGAAACCGGCCTGCGAGAAATGCGCGCGGACGATTGCGCACGAAGACGCGGCGTGTATCTGTAGTTACGAGTGCACGTTCTGCCCGGACTGCGCGGGTGCGATGTCAAACCGGTGCCCGAACTGCGGCGGGGAACTTGTCGCCCGCCCACGCCGCAAATCCCGCACGGCGCGGGCCTGAGTCACTCCGGGCCGGACTTTTCGATCAGGCGTCCGTCCACGAATCGCATCCGAATCCGGTTCGGACTTCCATCAGGGTCGCGCCAATCCCACGCGTATTGCGTCGTGATCGAGCCGTGGCCGTCTTCGAGCGTCATCATCGGCTCCCCCTCGCGGCCGAAGTCGCGCACCACCTGATCGTACGGCGTGCCGATCGCGGCCGCTTCGAAGGCGGCTTCGGGGATCGGCGGACTCGACGCTTCGGGCGCGGCCGCGGCGGGCGCGGCCGGCTCAACAATCGGGATGGGAGTCACTGCGCGGGCGACGGTCTCGCGCGCGGGTTCCTCGATCGATGCCGGTATCGAATGCGCTGGTTCGGTGTGCGCGACGAACTCGGGCGCCGCAAGGGGCTGGATTTCGCCGCGAATTGCCGCCACGAGATGGCGCTGCTCCTCGCGCATTCGGGCTATATCTTCGCGATGCCGCGCTTCGGCGCTGTGCTGACCGACGAGATACGCCGCGGGAATGCCGAGCACGCTGATGACCAGCGTCAAAAAGAGTGAAACGATAGTTTTTTCCATGGCGTGGATCCCCCTTCCGCAGCGCGTGATCATTATGATTCGTGCGTGGCCGCGCTCACAAGCTCGCCGGACGGTGCGTGATCCGACGGCTTGATCCTCGACTTGATCCTCATCCTAATCCTTATCGTCATCAGTACTTGCGTTGCTGGAGGAGCGTGGCGGGTCGATGGTGGCGATTACGATGACGATTACGATGAGGATGACGATAAGGATAATGATGGAGGTGAGGATCGGGGGAGGGTTGGCCTATACTGGGCGCGCTTCGGGGGATTAAGGGGGAGAGGCCATGCCGCCAGTCACTCAGGAACGCCGCAGTGTCGTTCGCCGCAAGGCCGACCGCGAACTCTTCGATCTCGTCGAGAAAAAGACCGGCGTCAAGCCCGACCAGCTCGTGCGCGAACGCAAACTCCGTCGCGCGATCCGGCATACGTGCAAGGCGACGATCGACATCGACGTGAAGCATTCCGTCGGGCAGACGGGCCATTGGGAGACGGACAAGCACCAGCTCAAGGCGCGCGTGCTCGACCTGTCCGAGGGCGGCGCGAGCCTGTTCAGCAAACACGACCTGCGCCAGGGAACGCGTTGCCGGGTGGGCATCAAACTGTACGACGGCAAGTCGGTCGAGGCCGACGCCGAGATCCGCTGGAACTCGCCGAAGCCGCAGAAGGAAGGGTTCGCGCTGGGCGTGCAGTTCACGGAGATTGACGACAAGAACCGCAAACGCCTGTCGAAATTTCTGACCGATCTCGACAACACGCTGGGGATGGGGCAGGAGTAGCCTCGGGTGACCATTCATGGTCGAAGGTTCGTCGAATAATTCGAGCGAGCCGATATCGTGGTCGGAATCGCGTGAGTTTTACATCGAATTAACACTTCTAATCGGCGGTGTACTCTCATTCGCGGCGGTGGTCCGAACGGTGATTCCATGGTTCGTGCCATCGTTCGATCCGGTGGTCGAGAAGGATTCTTGGGCCCGTTGGATAGATTATATTGCGGTCGCGTTTAATGTGTTCATCGCGTCCGTGATCAGTGTTCGAGCGTTTCTGGACCTGAGCGAGTACAAGGCGGATCTAGTTCGGAAGGACCGCTTGGGCCTCTGCATTCTTGGTTCCGCCCTCGCGATTGCAATCGCACAACCGGTGCTACACAGGCTTGTGCCGGAATCGACCTATGTATTGCGATTCCTACTCCCGCTCAGTTTCCTATCCGCCTCGTATCTGTTCATTCGGGCGAAACAACAGAGGCGATCCGGTTACGACAATGGTGGGGCATCAATCTGAGCTGTGCCGATGCGCTTCGGGTGTTCGGTACGCCTCGCCTTTCGAATTCCATCGTGTGACCGAGAGCATCGCACGACACGCGGAACGCATGGGCGAGCCGCCCATGCTACGAAGATCACTCCGTTCCGGCCAGCAGGTATTTGTCGAACCAGGCGGCCAGGGCGTTCGCGGCCGTGGCGGCGTCTTCGCCGCGGAATCCGTGGTCGGCGCCTTCGATGGTGATGAATTCCGTCGGCACGCCGGCTTCCTTCAGCGCGGCCTCCATCCGCTCGCTGTTGCTGATCGGCACGAGGCGGTCTTTGTCGCCGTGGATGAGCAGCGTGGGCGGGTCGTCCTGGGTCACGTGCAGGATCGGCGAGACGGAGTCGCCCTTGGCCTTCTCGAAATCGAGCGCGGGGAACCGGTCGCTCGGCCCGATGATGTTGCGCAGGTCCACCGGCGGGAAATAGGCGACGACCGCCGCGACGCGATCGGATTCGCGCAGTACCGGGTCTTCGTTCGCCGGGTCGCCGTCGTCGGACGCGGTGCCGAGCATCAGCGAGAGGTGGCCGCCCGCGCTCGCGCCGTAGACGCCGAGCCGCTCGGGGTCGATGCCGAATTCTTTCGCGTTGAGTCGGATGAACCGCACGGCGCGGCGCACGTCCTCGACGGCGTCGGGCACTTTGAAGTACGGGCTGCTGCCGTGGCGGACCATGAACAGCGTGTAACCCTTGCCGATGAGCGTCGTGAACCGCCCGCCGCGGCCGGACGATTCGGTCATCGCCGCGTGCAGGTCGAAGTACTCCGAGACCCAGCCGCCGCTGACCATGAGGAGCAGCCCGACGCCGTTCGCGTTTTCCCCGGGCCGCACGACGTCGAAGGTCATGGCCATGCCGGCCTTGTGGCCGTAGATATGGTCGGTGGAGATGAGGAACGCATCCTCCGCGCGCGCGGTCTGCGCGAGGGATACGAGTCCCAGCGCGAGTCCGATTACCCATTTCTGTCGCATCGTTCGTCCTCCCGGGCGGCTATGCCAGCGCCACAATCTACCGCGCACGGAATGCGGCTGCAAGCTTCGCGCGTTGACATTGCCGGTGAGCGTGGGTAGGCTACGCCGCCGTGTTCCCGTTCGTGGCATGGGCGGCTCGCCCATGGGCCCTGCAACGTGGACCGCCGATTGGGAGGGCGAGCGTACTCGCGAGCCGGCGTACGGAGTGGAACGAGTTTGCTTCGTCGCACAGCCCGCTCCTCGCAATGACAGGAATTTAATCGGGCGGTGACCAATTCTGGCACCGACCATCAGAGAAGGAGGCACCATGGCACGAGAAGCCGTAGTCGTATCGCACGCGCGTACCGCGCTGGCCAAGTCCCACCGGGGCTCGTTCAACCAGACCCGGCCGGACGACCTGGCCGCGCACGCCATCAAATCAGCCGTGGCGAAGGTGCCCGCGCTCGACCCGAAGGAAATCGACGATGTGATCCTCGGCTGCGGCTATCCCGAGGGGCAATCGGGCATGAACGTCGCGCGGATTGCGTCGGTCGTGGCCGGCTTGCCGGTGACGACCGCGGCGACGACGGTCAACCGCTTCTGTTCGTCGGGCCTGCAGGCCGTGGCGATGGCGGCGGCGCAGATTTACGAGGGCGCGGACGTGGCGATGGGCGGCGGCGTCGAGAGCATCTCGGCGATGCGCCCGAAAGCCGAGCCGAACCCGAAGGCGCTCGAAATGAAGCCGGGGCTGTACATGGTCATGGGCGTGACGGCGGAAGTCGTCGCGAAGCGGTACAAGATCTCGCGCGAGGCGCAGGACGAATACTCGCTGCTGAGCCAGCAGCGCACGGCGGCGGCGCAGGAACGCGGATTCTTCAAGGAAGAGATCGCGCCGATGAAGGCCACGATGGGCCTGTTCAACCGCGCGACAAAACAGATCGAAGGCACGAAGGAAGTGCTGGCCGACAAGGACGAGTGCAACCGGGCCGACACGACGCTCGAAGGGCTGCTCGGCCTGCCGCCGTACTTCGATCCGGACAGCGGCCAGGGCAGCGTGACGGCGGGTAACGCGTCGCAATTGTCCGACGGCGCGTCGGCGTGCGTGTTGATGGAGCGCAAACGTGCCGAGGCGCTGGGCATCAAGCCGAAAGTTATTTTCCGCGGGTTCGCGGTGGCCGGGTGCGAGCCGGACGAGATGGGCATCGGGCCGGTGTA
>CAYPNI010000176.1:0-7105 GCA_964411925.1 uncultured Nitrospirales bacterium | reverse complement strand
AATAGAGGCGGGCGCGACGGGCGCCCGCCTCGGAGGGAGGGGAAGAGACTTGTTTACACTCGCTATTCGCTGCGAAGCGCGACGATTCGCGAGAACTGGCCGTCAGAGATCTTGATCAGCGTCACATTGTCGCGCGAGTTCGCAAGCGCGTTCTGGAACTCTGCCGTGTTGCGCACCGGCTGGCGATTCACTTCCTGAATCACGTTGCCGGGCTGGATCCCCGCGCGGTCTGCGGCCGAGCCGGGCTCGACTTGCGCGACGAGCACACCCGTCTGGCCGGTCAGGCCGAACTGCTGGGCCACGTCCGGCGTCAGGTTCTGGAGCCGCAGGCCGAGGCCGTCCTGCATCTCCGGCGACTCCTGCGCGGCCATTTGTTCGTTGTCGCGCTTGCCGATGTCCACGTTGAGGTTCATCCGCTTGCCATCGCGAAGCACAGACATCTTCGCGGTGCTTTCGGGCTGAGTCTGAGCCACCATGTTGCGCAGCGAGCTGGCGTCGTGCACGGGCTGGCCGTTGTACTCGAGCACGATGTCTTCAGACTTCACCCCGCCCTTCGCCGCGGGAGAATCCTCGTTCACCTGCGCCACGACCGCGCCTGAATTCGGCTCGATACCGAAGTAGTCCGCGATTTCCGGCGTCACGTCCTGGATCATGACGCCCAGGAACCCACGCTCGACCGATTTGCCGGCGATCAGCGTGTCCTTGATGCTCTTGACCATGTTGATCGGGATGGCAAACCCGATGCCCATGCTGCCGCCCGTGCGGCTCATGATCGCCGTGTTCACGCCGACGACTTCGCCGTCGAGGTTGAGCAGCGGCCCGCCGGAATTGCCGAGATTGATCGCGGCATCCGTCTGGATGAAGTCCGCGAAGTCGGTGATGCCGACGTTGCTGCGGCCCTTGGCGCTCACGATGCCCTGGGTGATCGAATTGCGCTGGCCGAGCGGATTGCCGATCGCGAGCACGATCTCGCCCACCTTCAGCGATTCGCTGTCGCCCAGCTGGAGGTGCGGCAGGTTCGTGCCGTCAATCTTGACCACCGCAACGTCCGACGGCGGGTCCGTACCGACGACTTCGCCCTTGAACTGGCGCCCGTCGGACATCTCGACCGAAATGCGGTTCGCATTGGCCACAACGTGGTTGTTCGTCAGGATGTAGCCGTCCGGCGAGATGATGAAACCGGATCCGGCGCCCTGGCGGAACTGGCGCGGCATTTCGCGCTGATCGGGCATCCGCTCGCGGAACTGCGGGCCGAAGAACCGCTGGAATAGATCGCCGCCCGGAAAGTCGAACGGCATTTCCGCGCTGGCGTTGCGCACTTCAGATTCGACTTCCACGTACACGACCGCCGGCGACGCGCTCTCCGCGATCGACACGAACGCGTCGCTCATGTTGCGCAGGTGCTGTATGCCTGCGTCCTTGTCCGCCGCAAACGTCGCCTGCGGTTGGCGTGACACCGCCATCGCGATGACGATCGCACAGGCGGCGAGGGTTCCCATGAACCCCGTGGTCCTTGCTTGTTTTTTGCTCATAGGTTTCAGGTTCCTCATTCCTTGGTATGGGCCTTGACGAAAAATCACTCGTGTCCCTTCATTCCGCTTCCCCCGGGACCGGGGCCTCATGCGAGCAATGAGCAAACGACGTGCCCGGCGTAAATGCTTGTCGCGTCTCGATCTTCGATGCCCGATCGCGCCCGATATGAGGTACGCCTACTGCGATTTGGGTGAAGCCCAGTACGAATTCCGACGGCGCGGATGGTTCACGGAGCTACAGTCGGTTCGTCACCGAACCGTTTGTGTGCGTCGGGCACCCACTCGCCCGGATGCGTCGCGATGGACGCCACGGCGAGCAACACAGCGAGCAGTGGAAAAACTATCGCGATATAAATAGGAGCGATGTACCGGAGCGGCGGCGCGGGTTCCCCGGGCGGCGCCGGCTTTTTCGCCCCGGTGACCGGCCAGCCGAACCACAGCCACAGCGTCAGGATCGCGGCCATGATCAAAAAGCCTGTGTGTACGCCCAGGCCCTTCGCGTCCCAAGCCGGCACCGACTTCTTGAATGTCGAAACCATCACGCAGAACCACATCACAAACGAAAAGAGTAACTTGGCCGCGAAGTCCGGGGCGATCAGTTTGCCGGAGCGCTTGCGTAGCGCGAACCCAATCGCTGCGATCATCGCGGCGAGAACGATCTCGCGAATGCGGAATTGCGTGACCGTGTCCATGATGTCGCCCGTGCGAGTCAGCACGCCCATCTCCTCGCGTGCGAAGTACCCCGTGATTTCCTCCGCCGCATTCACGCCCACGTACCACGCTGAGACGATTAACCCGAACACCGTCACCGAGTACGCCGGTGCAGGCGCCTCGGCCATTCCCCGCGTCTCGCGCAGCATCGCCCAGCCGATCCCGGCGCCGAGAATGAAGCCGAAGGTCTGCTCCATGATCTTCCACCACTCGAGATCCGGGCCGATGGAACTTCCCGCCACCTGGAACAGTTCACCAATCATGAATCCCGCGGAGCCGGCGGCGAGCCCCCAGAACGCCATGCGTGCCGGAAGCGCGTCGCGCTTGATGCGCGCGAACCCGAGGAGAGCGAGCACCGCCGCGAGGCACTGCGGCCACGAATCGCCGCGCGGCGGATTCGCGCGCAGCCCGGCGAGATCCACCAGCAGCCAATGCAACGCTTCGCCCGAAACCAGCGCCACCGCGACGAATGCCAGCACCTGCCACACGCGATACCGCACCGGACTCGCCGCGATTCCAAGGCAACCCGCGCCGAACGCGCCCCATAGACCGCCCACGACCCCCAGCATCGCGAAGCCGTATCCGACGTTTTGCAGGTCGATGCCCCGGGTGTAGCCGATCAGCAGCCCGTAGCTCATCGAGCCGCCCAGCGCGAACCCCAGCGCTCCGGCCATCCCGAATACCGGCGCGCGGCGAATCCAGTCTGGCCGGCCACTGGTCGCAGCGATCGCCAGCCCGAGCAATGCGCCCGGCACCGTTGCGCCGTCCGGACCGCCGATTTCGCCGCGAATGCCCCAACCCAGCGCCACGGCTATGGCGCAGAACAACCAAGCCAACGGCGCGTCTGAGGGCAGAGTTTTGGACATCGGCGGAGCATAGCAGGCCCTCGTCAGACGATTCAGCGACGCTAAATCGAAGGAAATGGGTGGTTCGTAGTTTTGTAAAGAGACTATCGCGTGTATCTACAACAATTCTCTTGCCCGTTTACAACTTCGCGCGTATTGTGCATCTGCAGTTTCACTTCGCTTCGCACTCATCTCTGGGAGGAGAACTTTATGCGGCAGTCCGTCAAATGGTTGGCAATCGCCATGCTCGTCACGTCACCCGTCGTCGCCCAGGAAGTATTCGACGTCAGTCTCGACGGTCAGCAGGTTCCCGTTGTGACCACGTTCAAAGGGTCCGGCACGGTCACGCTCAATGCCGCGGAGACGCAAATCACCGTCTCCATCACGCACAACATCCCGAACGGTAACGTGACCGACGGCCACATCCACATCGGCGCGGCGGGCGTCAACGGCGGCATCGTATTGCCGTTCCCGGGACAGGGCGCGAACCCGATCAGCGAGACGATCAACGTCACGTCGGGCCAGGTCACCACGCTGCGCAACGCCGGCTACTACGTCAACATCCACACCTTCGCGTTCCCGGCCGGTGAAATTCGCGGCCAGATCTTGCCTCGCCAGGATGACGACCACGATTTGCTCTCAGACTTCGCCGAGGACAACGGTGGTACGTTCGTAAGTTCCGCGCAGACCGGTACCGACCCGAACGATCCCGACACCGACGGCGACGGCGTCATCGACGGCGTCGAGGTCTCGCTCGGTACCGACCCGAACGACAACGGCGACACACCGAACGTGCCGCTCGATTCGCGCACAATCGCGATCGCGCTGGCCTCCATCCTGATTGCCTCCGCCGGCTTTGTTCTCTATCGCCGTAAGTCCCGCACGATCTAAAGCCGCGCGTACGTCGCGGGACACTCTCGCGCCGGAGGGACCTCTCGGCAGGTTTCTCCGGCGCGCGCTTTTGGTCTGGGCAGGGCTGTCGACTGCTGGCGGGCCTGCGCGCATATTTGGTACTGTGTAGTTCCTTTCTGGAGACTCGCTCAATGATTCGCACGTTCCTTTCCGTTGCATTCGTGTTTTGCCTGTCCCTGCCTGTCCGCGCGGCGGATGCGCCGCCGCAGTTCAAGGCCGGGGTTGCGTCGCGCGATATCACGCCTCAGGCTGCGATGCCCATGTGGGGATACGGCGACCGCCACGCGCTGCAGAGCGTCGGCATTCTCGACCCGCTTTATGCCAAGGCGGTCGTGCTTGATGTCGGGACCTCCAAGATCGCGATCGTCGGGATGGACATGGGCCGCTCGCCGCGTCCCGATTCGATGGATAAAATCCGCGCGGCCGTGCTCGATCGCGCCGGCGTGAACTACGTCATGCTCGTCGGATCCCACACGCACCATGGGCCCGTCCTCGAACTCAAGGACGAGCCGGGCAAGGGACAAGGCAAGTACGACGACGCGATCAAGTACGTCGGCTGGCTCGATGACCAACTCATCGACTGCATCGTAGAGGCTTCGAAGAACGTCCAGGACGCGCGCATCGGCTGGGGATCGAAGGACGTCGCCTACAACCGCAACCGCCACACGAAACTCGAACCCAAGCCGCGCGAGACCGAGCTCGCCGTCGTCCGTATCGATGACACCCAGGGGAAGCCCATCGCCGTCCTCGTCAACTTCGCCGCGCACCCGACGAACATCCCCGGCGAAATCCTGAAGTACTCGGCCGAGTACCCCGGCGCGATGCGCAAGGTCGTCGAGGGCGAAATGGACACGTTCTGTGCGTTCCTCCAGGGTGCCGCGGGCGACATGTCGTGCAACAAGCCCGAAGACGCCGACGACTACGAAAAGTTCGGCGCGCTGCTGGGCCGCGAGGTCGTCGAGATCGCCAGGGGGATCGAGACAAAGGCACCCGCGACGCCGAACATCCAGTGCGTCGACCAGGACTTCACGTTCGACACGCGCCTGGATTTCAAGAACGCCTTCATCGCGAAAGGTTTCGAGAGCGCGTTCTTCCCCGAACTGGCCCACGCGTTTATGGATTGGGTCGGCGACAACAAGTTCACCGCGCACCTGACGACCGTGATGCTCAATAACGAACTCGCGCTCGTCGGCGCGTCGGGCGAGTTCTTCTGCAACCACTCGATTCGGCTGAAGGAACGTTCGCGCGCGCCGAAGACGCTGTTCTTCGGCTATTGCAACGGCCACAACATGTACTTCCCGACGATCGAGGCCGCCGCGGAAGGCGGCTACGGCGGAGACGCGACCGTGAGCTGGGTCGAGCTCGGCGCAGGCGAGCAGATGATGAATGCCGCGCTGATCAACATCTACACGATGATGGGCGCATACAAACTCAAGCTCGGAAACTAGCCGACTTCACAACTCTCATTGTCGGGAGCTCAGTTTCCAACGCGACACAGGCCTGATCAACCGCCCATGCGCTAACCCCGCTTCAACCTGCCACTCACCATCGTTGTCATTCCCGCGAGGGCGGGAATCTCGCCTTGTCACGAACCCTACCCCGCGTCATTGCGAGGAGCGCACTTTGCGACGAAGCAATCTCTGCTCATTTTCGCCTGGACTTCCGCGTGAATTTACGGGAATTCCTCGAAAATCGGCCTATTTTCGCTCATGAATACCCCCGCGTGGGCTGCGTCTAGATCCCCAGATGTAGTTGATGGGACTTCGGCCAATTCAGCCGCAATGTCCTGGGGAGAAGCGAAATGAAAATGAAACTGGCAACGAAAGTGATCGCGGGCGCCGCGCTGGCGCTGGGCCTCGGGTTCGGTGCGAACCAAGCCTCGGCCGATTCGTTCAGCGTCTCCGTGCACACGCCGACGGTTTCCGCGGGCTACAGCAACGTGAACGGCCGCTATCACGATGGGTACATCGCGGCGCCGGCGCCGGTATACGCGCCGCAGCCGGTCGTGGTTCATCGTCCGGTCGTCGTCCATCGCGAGCACGTGTGCCGCTATGAACAGCAGCCTGTAACTCAGATGCGCCACGACCGCTTCGGCCATCGCGTGTACTTCACGACCTACGTCACCGTGCGCGTCTGTGACGACTATCACCGCCACCACGATCGCGACTACCGCGATTGCGACCGGCACGATCATCGCCACAAGCACGGCCACGATCACTACGATAAGTACCACAAGCACGACCACGGCCGCCATGATGGCCACGGGCGCGATTATGACGACGATCGCGACCGCCACGGCCACGACCGCCACGGTCGCCGCTAAGACAACCGCGTCCATCGGCTCGGACGCTTGACCAAGGTCCCGGCGGGGCTGCTCCTGGCCCCGCCGGGATTCGTGTATTCTGAGGTTTCGTTTTCACGAGTGGAATCCGATCAACGGGAGCGGCGGAATATGTCCAAGGACTACAAGGCAGAGTGGGGGACGGTCATCGAAGAGGCGAAACAGCTCAACGGCGCGCTGGGCGAGGTCATGAAAGCCTACAGCGGCATGAGCAAGGCCGTCATGGCCGATGGCGCGCTGGATCGCAAGTCGAAAGAACTCATCGCGATGGGCATCGGCATCGGCCGCATGTGCGAAGGCTGCATCATCGCGCACACGCGCGGCGCGCTGAAAGCGGGCGCCACCAAGGCCGAAATCGCCGACGCCGTCGCTGTCGCCGTCATGATGAGCGGCGGACCGGGGACGACCTACGGCGCCAAAGCCGTCGCCATCGCCGAGCAGTTTGCGGAAGGTTGATTCCCCTTCTCGCGCGTCGAGCCTTTGGTGGCGAGTTTCATCTGCTATAATTTCTTTCGAGTCGGCCGGGCGGCCGCGGCGTCCGCGAGGGCGTCGAGGAAAGTCCGAGCTCCACAGGGCAGGGTGCTTCGTAACGCGAAGGCGGGGCGACCCGACGGAAAGTGGAACAGAAACGACACCGCCGATGGAGCGCGCAACAGCGCGGTCACAGGCAAGGGTGAAATGGTGCGGTAAGAGCGCACCGGCGGCGTGGCGACACGCCGGCCGGCTAAACCCCACCCGGAGCAATGCCGAATAGGGACGCCATG
>CAYPNI010000175.1:0-7112 GCA_964411925.1 uncultured Nitrospirales bacterium | reverse complement strand
AGGTCCATGATGCGCATGGCGACCTCTTTCTGCGTCGTTTCGAGCTTGATCTGTTCGTCCGGGTGCAGGGGCGTCAGGTTATCGAAGAGGATGCGGTCCTTGGCGACCTGCGGATTCTCGAAGTTGACCGCCTCGACCTTGAGCAGGGCGAAATAGCGCTCGCCTTCCTTCGGCGGGCGCACATGGCCCTGCACGCCGTCGCCCGTGCGCAGGCCGAACTTGCGGATTTGCGACGGGGACACGTAGATGTCGTCCGGGCCGGGCATGTACGAGTAGTCCGGCGAACGGAGGAACCCGAATCCGTCCGGCAGGATTTCCAGCGTGCCTTCGCCGTAGATTGACCCGGCCTTCTCGATGCTCTGTTGCAGGATCCAGAAGATGAGGTCCTGTTTCTTGAGCCCGATGTTTTCCTCGCCGAGTTCCCGCGCCATGGCGGTGAGCTCGGTCATGTTCATGTTCTTCAGATCGGTAATCGACAGTTCCGGTCCCGAGAACGATTCGTTGTCGGCGTCCACCGTATCCATCGTCGAATCTCCCTCAATCGCCTGCGGCCTTGGCCGGCCGCCCTCGTTGAAGTTCTGGCCGCCGCCATTCGCATTGTGCTGCGAGCGCGGCTTTCCGTGGCCGGGACGTCTGCCCGGGCGGTGTTTTGGCCGGCCCGAGGAACGTTCCTGTCCGCTTTTTTCGTTCATGCCTTCCCCTCATACATCATCATGCAGTTGCTTGCTCCGTCCGTGATCTATCGTTGCCGGCCCGGGGGCCGGATGGCGGATTCCCTAGTGAATCTGCGCCCAGTTATCGCCAATGCCCACATCCACGCGCAGCGGGACGTCGAGAGCAATGGCGTTCTCCATGATGTCCTTCATTTTTCTCGCGACCGCTTCGGCGTCCTTCCTGGGCGCCTCAACCACGAGTTCGTCGTGCACCTGCAAGAGCAAACGCGCGGGCCCGCCGGCGAGTTCCCGATCGAGCCGGATCATCGCGACCTTGATCGCGTCCGCGGCGCTGCCCTGCACGGGTGTATTCACGGCCATGCGCTCGGCCTGGCCGCGCGTCACGCGGTCGGACGCGGTCAACTCCGGCAGGTATCGCCGGCGGTTGAGCAGCGTCTTCACGTAACCCGTCTCGCGCGCCTCGGCGATCGTGTTGTCCAGCCACCGCTTCACGCCGGGGTACTGCATGAAGTAGTTGTCGATGAACTTCTGGGCGTCGCCGCGCGAGACGCCGATGTTCCGCGCGAGGCCGAAGGCGCTGATGCCGTAGATGACGCCGAAGTTCACGGCCTTGGCCTGGCGCCGCATGTCCGGCGTCACGCTGGCGGGCTCGACGCCGAATACGCGGGCCGCCGTGTCGCGGTGGATGTCGGCATCCTGACGAAACGCTTCCTTGAGCGCCTCGTCGCCCGAGAGATGCGCGAGAATTCTTAATTCAATTTGTGAGTAATCCGCCGAAATCAGTTTCAGGCCGCGGGCACCCGGCACAAAACCCTGCCGGATGCGCCGGCCCATCTCCGTGCGGACCGGTATGTTCTGTAAATTCGGATCGCTGCTGGACAGGCGCCCCGTCGCGGCGACCGCCTGGTTGAACGAGGTGTGAATCCGCCCCGTTTCCGGGTGTACCAGTTTCGGAAGCGCCTCGACATACGTGCCGCGCAGCTTCTCGAGCGTCCGGTATTCCAGGATCTTCGCCGGCAGCGGGTGTTCGAGGGCGAGCGCCTCCAGCACGTCCACATCCGTGGAGTAGCCCGTCTTCGTCCGCTTGACCGGTGTCAGCCCCAGGTCTTCGAACAGCACTTTCTGCAACTGTTTGGGGGAGTTGATCTGAAAGGCCCCCCCGGCCATCTCCGTGATCTCACGTTCGAGGGTGGCGAGCTTGCCCGCGATTTCCGTCTTGAGGTCTTCAAAGACCTCAACATCGATCGCGATCCCCGCCATTTCCATCCGCGCGAGCACCCCGATCAACGGCAATTCGACGTCGTTGAAGAGGGACTCCAGCTCTCGCTCACGGAGCGTGGCTTGGAAAATCTTCGACAGGCGCCACGTTACGTCCGCGTCTTCGCAGGCGTAGGTACACGCGCTATCCAGCGGTACCTGGTCGAACGTGATTGCCTGGGATCCCGTACCTATCAGGTCGGTAATGGGGATTGTCTTGCGCTTGAGGTGTTGGAGGCTTAACTCATTGAGATTATGCCGGAGCCGGGAGGCGTCCGTCAAGTAAGAGGCCACCATGGTGTCCAGAATTACGCCGGAGATTGGGGCCCCGGCGCGTTCCAGGACAATCGCGTCGTATTTAATGTTGTGCCCGATTTTATGGGTATTCTCGTTTCCGAACAGGGGCTTGAGCAGGCCCAGGGCTTCGTCCAGGGGGATCTGGCCGGCCGCGGCGAATCCGTCGAGCAGCCCGGCCTCGGTGTGCCCGACGGGGATGTAATACGCCTTGCGGTCGGCGCAACTCATCGAGACGCCGACAAGCCGCGCCCGCATCGGGTCCTGTGACGTGGTCTCGGTGTCCACGGCGAAGGTCCCCGACTTCTCCATCTCCTTGATCGCCTTCGCCAGTGTTTTTTTGTCGGTCACGAGCGAGTAGTCGAGTTTCTCCTCGGGCGCTTCGTCGAGGAATTCTTCGGTCAGAGCGCGAAACTCGAACTTCGCGAACGTCGCGGCGAGTTTGGCGCGGTCCATGTCGCGCCGCTTGTAATCATCGAGCGCGTGCTTAAACACGACATCGTCCTTGAGGCGGACGAGATCCTTGCTGAGGTAGGCGTTCTTCTTGTCCTCGATCAGCCGTTCCTGCTGCTTGCCCTTGAGTTCGTCGATGTGCGCGTAAATACCGTCAATATCGCCGTAGGTCTCGAGCAATTTGCGGGCGGTTTTCTCGCCGATGCCGCGCACGCCGGGCACGTTGTCCACCGAGTCCCCCATGAGCGCGAGCGCGTCAATCACGCGATCGGGCCCGACACCGAACCGCTCTTTCACTTCGGCGGGGCCGATCCAGAGGCCCGCATCGCCCTTGCTCGGGTCGAAAACTTTCACCCGATCGGTGACGGCCTGGAGGATGTCCTTGTCGCCGGAGATCATGGCGACTTCCATGCCTTTTTCCGCGGCTTCGCGCGCGAGCGTGGCGAGCACGTCGTCCGCCTCGACACCGGGGATGCGCACGATGGGCACGTCGAACGCTTCGACGATTTCATCGATCTTCGGGAACTGTTCGATGAGGTCCTCGGGCGTGTCGGGTCGGTGCGACTTGTACTGGTCATACATGTCGTCGCGGAACGTCTTTCCGGGCGCGTCAAATACCACGACGATGTGCGAGGCGTCGTGTTCTCGCAGGATCTTGAGCAACATGCGGGCAAAGCCGAAGACGGCGTTCACCGGGCGGCCCTTCGAGTCGCGCAGATTGCGGATCGCGAAGTAGGACCGGAACGCATAGGCCATTCCGTCGATGATGTAGAGCTTGCCGGGCATCAGGACCTCATCCATCGACCCATCGTGTCGTCCACGCGCAGGAGGGGAGTTCCTCGGTAGGGCGACATCCACCCCGAGAAGAGATTCCCGCTTTCGCGGGAATGACAATAGCAGTCGTATTGGGAACTAGAGATTGCTTCGTCGCAAACTGCGCTCCTCGCAATGACGGTGTGGGTATTCATTTCGACTGAACAATCTCCAGGATTTCGCGTGCCGCGGTTTCGGATGCGCCGCCCTTGAGCATTCCCCGGACCGACGCGAGATCGGCGAGCATTGTCCGCCGGCGATCGGAATCGTCGACCAATTCGAGCGCGTGCGGCAGGATCTTCGCCGCCGTTGCCTCGTTTTGGATGAACTCCGGCACGACGTGCCGGCCCGCGAGGATATTCACCATCGCGATTGCGTTGACTCGTTTGCCCACGAGCCGGCGCGCCAGCCACACGGAGACCGGCGAGCCACTGTACATGACTACCATCGGCACCGCGAACAGCATGGTTTCGACGGTGGCGGTGCCCGAGGCGACCAGCGCGAACCGGGCAGCCCTGAGTACGTCGTACGTGCGGTTCACGACGGTTTCCAGTGGGAACCCGCCGGCGATCGCGCGCACCTGCGCCGCGCGCTGTTCGTCCACGCAGGGCGCGATGAATCGCGCCTCAGGGTAGCGCGCGCGGATGCCGTTTGCGACATCGAGCATGACGGGCAGAATGCGGCTGATTTCCTGCGCGCGGCTGCCCGGCAGGACGGCGATGAGCATTCCGTCCGCGAATTCGTCCGAGACCGGCGTTGCGGCGACGTGATCGAGCAGCGGATGGCCGACGTAGGCGCATGGAACGCCCGCCTCTTCGTAGATGGCCTGCTCGAAAGGAAGGATAACGAGCATTTTGCGCACGGTGCGTTTGATCTTCTTGATGCGCCCGCTGCGCCATGCCCAGACCTGGGGGCTGATGTAGTAAATCACCGGGATGTCCATTTTTTTTGCACGGGCGGCGAGCCGCAGATTTAAACCCGAAAAATCGATCAGGACGGCGGCATCGGGCCGGTCCCGCTCGAAATACGCGATGGTATCGACGTAGAGCCGGCGAATCAGCCCCAGGGACTTGACGACTTCGACGATGCCCATGACCGAGGCGCTCGCGAGATCGTACCTAAGGTTCATGCCGGCCTGTTGCATTCGCCGGCCGCCCAACCCTTCACACTGTACCGCGGGATCGAGGAAGCGCAGCGCGCGGATGAGGTTGGATGCGTGTAGATCGCTGGACGACTCGCCCGCGCTGAAGAAGATCTTCACGGGGCCCTCGACCGGCACTGCTTCAGGATGTCGAACGCCAGTTCAAGCGCACGCAGGCCGTCCTCCCCGGAGACCAGCGGCCGCGTGCGCGTGCGCACGCACTCGACGAACGCGTTCAACTCGGCGCGCAGGGGTTCCTCGCGGGGGACCTCGAGCGGCTCGATCGTGATCCATTCCATCGGCGAGACGCCCGCCGGCAATTCGCCCGGTTTTTTCCGGTAAACGAGGATCTGCTGTTCCGAGTAGTCGGTTGAGACATACGCTTCATCCGAGAACACGCGAATCTTTCGCACGCGATCGATTGAAATCCGGCTTGCGGTGACGTTGGCGACGCACCCGGACTCGAACCGCAGGCGCACGTTTGCAATGTCTTCCTCCGTGGAAAAGATCGGCACACCCACGGCGTCCACGCTTGCGATCGGGGACTTCACCAGCGCGAGGATGACATCCAGATCGTGAATCATGAGGTCGAGTACGACACTCACATCGTCGCCGCGGCCGGAGAACGGGCTGAGCCGATGGCACTCGATGAACATCGGCCGGCGCACACAGTCCGCCAGCGCGATCACGGCGCCGTTGAACCGCTCAATGTGCCCGACCTGCAAGAGGCGCTTCGTGCGCGCGGCCGTTGCGACGAGATCGCGTGACTCCTCAAGCGTCGCGGCCATCGGTTTTTCGACGAGCACGTCGGCGCCGCGATCGAGGAGATCTTTGACGATGCGATGGTGCGCCGTGGTGGGCACGGCGACGGAGATTGCCTCGGCGCCGGCGTCGAGCAGTTCTGGCACGGTTGCGAAATACTTCGTGCCGAACTCCCGGGCCAGTTCGGCCCCACGATCGGGGCGCGTGTCAACGATGCCGGTCAGTTCGACACCCGGCATCGACGCATAGAGCCGCGCGTGGTGATATCCGAGGTGGCCGACGCCTACGACGCCGGCGCGAACGGTTTTCATGATGGACTGCCAGACACGAGTGGGACCCCGCCCGCCGGTTTGGTTGCGTGTGGCGGGGCCGAGCGGCTGTTGCTCAGCCCCGTTCGGACTCTGCGTCCGTGCCGCGCCATTTGGTCACACCGCGGCTGCTCGACTCAATAAATTCAATCAGGTAACGCCGTTCCTCGCAGTCGTCAACCGATCGCCGGATTTCCTCCGTCGCCTGCTTGGTATTCAGATTGGATCGGCAGAGGATCCGGTACATTTCCTTGACGCGCGTTCGCGCGTCCTTGTCAAACCCGGCGCGCTGGAGGCCAACGATGTTCGGTCCGTGGCATCGGCACGGGAACCCGGACGAGAGCATGTAGGGCAAGCAGTCCTTGGACACGCCCGACATCCCGCCGACGAAGGAATAGCTTCCGACGCGCGTGAACTGATGTAGTGCCGACAACCCGCCCACATTCGCGTAGTCGTGCACTTCGACGTGGCCGCTGAGGCCGGCGTAACTCGCGACGACGGTGTTGTTGCCAATCTTGCAGTCGTGCCCGACGTGAACGTAACACATGAGCAGATTTCCGTTGCCGATCGACGTTGCGCGGTCGTTCACCTGTTCGTTCGGCATCGTGTTGACCGTCAGCGTAACGAATTCCCGGATGACGTTGTCGTTTCCGATGCGCAGTCGGCCCTGGAGACCGGGCGCGCTCTTCAAGTCTTGCGACGGCGCGCCGATCTGGCCGCTCGGAAAGAATCGGTTCCGCTCTCCGATGACGGTATCGCCGTCGAGGACGCAGTGGGGCCCGACGATGGTGCCCGCGCCGATACGGACCTTGGGCCCGACGATCGCGTAGGGTTGAATCTCTACATCCGGGGCGAGTTCGGCGTCAGGGTGGACGATGGCCGTCGGATGGATTTTCATTCGCCCCCAGCGTCCGCGGAGAAGTAGGTGCGGATTGGACATTATGGATAGCACAGCCCTGCTCTGAAATCAACAAACCGCAATGGTATCAGCCCAATGCGGGCGTTCCCACGCCCAGGTCCGCCGCCAAATCGAGCACGGTGAATCGGTTCCTGATGTATCGCGCGCGGCGCAGCGCCATGCGGTATTCATCGGCGGGCGCATCGAGCTCTCCAGGCTGCGTCGGACCGCCCGAGTCGCGGATTGCCCGTGCCACCGTCGCGGACGGCAGCAGGTCGGACGGTAAGTCGCGCTTCATGCGCGGCAGCGACGCGCGTACGTGTTCGAGGTACGCGATGAATCGCGCGGAATCGAGTTTTTTCGCGTCCCACTGTTGTTGGACTTCCGCGCCGATTTCCGGACCCCAGTCCGCAAGGATCGCCGCGGCGATCACCGTGTCGTCTTCGCGCGCCGCGGTCAGTCGCGCGGGGTCGATGTCGCGGGCTTCGAGCGCGAGGATGCGTTCCCACAGA
>CAYPNI010000174.1:0-7121 GCA_964411925.1 uncultured Nitrospirales bacterium | reverse complement strand
TGCCCTTGTATGTTTCCCCCGGTGTTTATTTCCCGCGTAGTGTCTGCCTCGGCGTGACCCTCCCCAACCCGGTTCGTGTGAATTCGCGGCTAAAGAATTGGCTAACGGCGGAGCCACGTCGTGCGTACGTGTGCCAGCGCCTCATCGCGTGAAGTCAGCGCGCCTTCGAGCTGCAGGTCCTCGACCGCATGCAGAATCTCGCTGAACAATGGGCCGGGCTTGATTCCCATCTCAATCAGATCGTTGCCCGTAATCAGCGGATTCGGGCGGACCTCATCGGGCCCGAGCTCGGCCGCCCGATCGCGCAGCCATTCATACGTGTCCATGCGCCCGTGGCTCGACGCGCAATCGATGCGGAACAACTCCAGCAACTCCGGGAACCCGTCCTCGCGCACGAGCCTCTTCAGCTTGCTCGCGCGCATCTCCTTCACCGCCGACACGCGCATGTGTTGCCCGACCAGCCACACGACGCGCGCCGTGTCCGCGTTCGACATCCGCAGCCGCTCGCAGATGTCCGCCGCCATGTCCGCGCCCACCTTCTCGTGCCCGTTGAACCGGATGCGGTCCTCAAATGTCTGCGTCCGGGGCTTGCCGACATCGTGCAACAGCACGCCCAGCGCCAGCGTCGGCGATGGCGCGTCGAGCATTTCGAGCATCTTCAGCGTGTGCACGTAGACGTCGCCCTCGGGGTGGTACTCCGGCGGCTGCGCGACGCCTTTCATAGCGGAGATCTCCGGCAAGAGGTGGGGGAGCAGCCCCGACTCATCCAGCAACTTGAACCCCCGGTGCGGATGGCGCTGCGTGAGAATGCGCAACAGTTCCTCGCGCACGCGCTCGGGACTCGTCTTCTTGATGAGGTGTGCAAGTTCCCGTACCGCGGCAAACGTATCAGGGTCGATCTGGAAATCGAGTTGCGCCGCGAAGCGCACACACCGAAGCAGCCGCAGATGATCTTCGCCGAACCGCGCCCGCGGATCGCCCACCGCCCGCACGACGCGCCGAGCCAGGTCCTCGCGTCCGCCGACGTAATCGATGACCTCGTCCTTGCCCGGGTCGAAGAACAACGCGTTCACGGTGAAGTCGCGCCGCAATGCGTCCTGCTGCTCGTCGCGGAACTCGACCGACACCGGCCTCCGGCCGTCGATGTACGGCCCGTCCCAGCGAAACGTGGCCACCTCGATCTGGACGTCGCCGAAGAGCGCAACCTGCACCCCGAACGCCTTGCCGACGCTCACGACCCGCCCGAACAATCGCTCGACCTCGTCGGGAGTCGCCGATGTTGCAACGTCGTAGTCATGCGGATGCAGCCCCAGCAGCGCATCGCGAACGCAGCCGCCCGCGAAGACCGCGCGGTGCCCGGCTTGCGACAGCGTGCGGCAGACCTCGCGCGCGGCGGTCTCCGCGGCGTTCACGATTGCGGCGCGTCCTGCGCGGCGGCGTCGCCAACCGCTTGCTCATGCTCGCCGCGGCTGCGCAGGCGCCGCAGATTGCGCGCCCGGTATTCCGAGTATCCCCACCAAATCAGAATGCCCGGCACCGTCAGCGCCGCGAACGAGAGGAACCGCGGCAACAGTTCAAGCCGGCTCAAGTCATGCAGCATCGCGCGCCCGACAACGAACACAATGTAGATCAGGAGCGCCGCCCAGCGGTACCGGCCTTCCCAGAACACCACGCCCAGCAGCATCGCGCCGATCGCGTGTGCAAGCCAGAACAGCGTGAGCGTATCCGCCGGCGCCCAGCGCCACAGGCCCACGATGCCCGTCGCCGTCGCCGCTGCCACGATCGCGGTGCGCAACAGCCGGGCCTGTGGGCCGCTGCGCCCCCGGCTGCGCTCCCACTGGATGCACGCGCGCTCGCTGGCCGCGTAACACAGGAGCGCAGCGACCAGATTCACGAGAAACCCGGTCCGGTCCTCGCCCGCGCGCTCTGGCACGGACAGGTAACTGAGATAACTCCACGTGGCCAGCGCGAGGGTGAGTACGCCGCCCGACCTCGTGCCGACGAGTCCCGTGATCGCGCTGCCCACGAGCATGATCAGCGCGACCGCCAGCATCGCCACCGAACTGTAACCCGGCGGGAGGCGCTGCTCCGCCAATGTGAACAGCATCAGCGCCGCGGCGACGAACGGGATTGCGGCCATCGCGTCGTGTTCCCACTGCCGGCCGCCCTGGATTCGGTTGAGATACCGTTCCCACAATACGCCGCCGAACAACGTGATGACCGACACCGCCAGCGCGTAGGCCGCGAAGTATGGCTGCGTCTCAAATCCAGACACACCCATCAACAGGAACGCGTGGTAGCACGCGTGCGACGCGAACAGCATCAGCACCGCGGCCACTTCCACCTGCGGCGCACCGAGAATCAAGCCGATGATCGCCATGCCGATGCCTTCGCCCGCGAGCAGGAACGGCATCCGCGGGTCGTCCCCCAAGTCGAACACCGTGAGCGCGATCAGCGCCACGGCGCCGGCCAGCGCATGCATCAGCGCCATGCTCCAGCCGTTGAGGTCGAGGCGGGAATCGGCAAGAAACCACTGGCCCGCGTGGTTGCGGCGGTCAGGAGGGAGTGCCTTGACGTAATAGTGATAGAACCACGCGACCACGCTCCAGACCAACGACGCGAAGACCGCGGAGAACCATTTCGCCGGCACGACGTAGCCCTGCACCATCACGCGTGCGGGGACCTGGATCAGGTACAGGCACGCGGCGAGCGTCACGAGGAGCAGCAGCTGCGCCATGATCTTGAAGATCACCAGACGGCTTCGGAGATACGAAAACCCCAGCGCCAGGGATTCCACCGCCATCGCCACCACCAACCACTCGTGCGAGAGGTACGACTGCAACGCGAGCGTAAAGACGATAAAGGCCTTTGCGGCGAAGATCTGGAAGAGATAGTTGCGCGGCCGGCCGGCGAAATGCGCGTACAACATGAAGACCAGAAACATGCCTGTCTGGCCGAACCGGAACGCCCATTCCAGCTCGGGATAATGCGTGCGAATCGAGATCCACGTCAGCACGAGGTAGACAAATGAATTCACGCCCGACATCGGCGCGACGGTCTTTCGATATTCGCCGGTCCGGTGCGCGTCCGTGACGCACGCAACCGAAAATACAATGAAAATCAGTGTCAGGAAGGAGTTCGAGACCCAGAAATACGCTTCATCCGAGACATCCAGCGCAGGCGGCTTCACCACGAAGAAATAGATGTACGTGATCTGCGTCGCGATCAGCGCCGCCCAGGAGAAAAACATCCACCGGTGCGTCAAGTGAAACGCCAGCGCGATGAGCGCCACGAGCGACGTCGTAATCAGCGCATACGTCACGTTGTCGTCGTCCAGGCTGCTCGAAAGACTGAGTACGACGGTGTAGTAGATGAGGAACAGCGCGATCCCCGCCGCGGTCTCGCTCCGGCGAACGTGCGCCACCGCCCCGACGACAACGAGCGCGGCGGTCAGTACGCCGATCGCGAGGCGCGGATCGTCCACGATACGCGCCGTCTCGATAAAGAACGCCGCATACGTCGTGAAATACGTCGCGGCGAGGCCCAGGCCTAGAACCGTCTGCGGAATGAGACTCGCGCTTCTGCGGGCGTACAGTCCGAAGCCCACTGCGGCGGCGGAAATCGCGTACCCGATCCCGATCTTCCACCACGCATCGATCCGGTCCTCGCGAAGCGTGATGAGCGCGCCCAGCACGAACATCGTCATGAACAGGACGGCGACGATTCTCCCCAGCCAGATCCCGCCGATCCGCGACTCGAGCGATTCCCCATCTACGCCCCCAAGCGCGTTTCGCACCGAGTCGCGCACGCTTCCGAGCAGTGGCGCGCGCCTCGGCCGCCGGGGACGGACCCGGCGCGATGCTTCCTCCGCGGATGCGCGGTTCTCCGGCTTGGTCAGCAGGATTTCAACGAGGCCCGACAATTCACGCACCTGCGCCTCGAGTTCATCGATGCGGTGCGGTTCGTCGTCTCGCGATCGGGGCGTCTCGGGCGTCACGTAGGCCCTCAAGTCGTGCTGCTGTCACGGGTTAGGTTGTTTGAATTATACTCGACCCAACGATTCGGCGCAGGTCATGCCCGATTCGGCCTCGGAGGGACGGGCGCGTGGAACTCATCGGCATCATCGTCATGGTCGCGGGCGTCTGCGGGTTTATTGCCACGTTCGTCGGTGCGCTGAGCGTCGCTCCCCTCGCGGTCTGGGGCGGCCTCGCCATCGCAGGCATGATCGTCACCGTGCTCACTCGCCGGCCGGGCAATTGACGCCTCCGGGATGACCGCGCCGCGCAACGATCTGTTCGAGCGCGCCGCCCGCGGCGAATCGACCCCGCGCCCGCCGATTTGGCTCATGCGCCAGGCAGGCCGGACCGACCCCCAATACAACGCGCTCCGCGAACGCGACGGCCGCCCGCTCGAGGCCCTCTTCAGCGATCCCGATGCCGCGGCCGAGGTATCGCTGCTGCCCAAACGAATCGGCGTCGACGCGATCATTTACTTTCAGGACATCCTGACGCCGCTTGGACCTGCGGGATGTCCCTTCGTGTTCCGGCCGGGTCCCGTTACCGCTGCGCCGATCCGCGATGCGGCGGACGTGACCGCAATTCACAAGTATGACGTAGCCGACGCGCTGCCGTTCATAGGCCAGACGTTTCGGAGCGTACTCCATGCACTGGACGGCGAATTGCCTGTGCTCGGCTTCGCCGGCGCGCCGGTCACTCTCGCCGTATTCATGATCGAGGGCAAGAGTTTCGGCGACTCAGCCGAAAATGCGCTTGCGTTCTTCAAGGACCAGCCCCAGGCGGCGCGCCGCTTAATCAGGACGTTGACCGACATTACGATCGACTACTTGGAGTATCAGATCGAGTCCGGCGCGTTCGCGGTGCAATTGTTCGAGTCCGCCGCCTACCTCCTTCCACCCGAGCTTTACCGCGATCTCGCCCTGCCGACGCATCAGCGCATCTTCGACGCGCTGCGGGGCCGGGCACCCACGATCATGTTCGCGCGGGATTGGGGCAACGTGGCCGATCTCGACGCCTCCGGCGCGGACGTCCTGAGCCTGCCGAGTTCGTTGACCATCGCCGAGGCGCGCAAGATCGTCGGGGCGGACCGCGTGGTCCAGGGCAACCTCAGCAACCGCCTGCTGTGCAACGGACCGATGGACATCGTCGAGCGCGAGGCCCGTGCCATCGTTGAATCCGGTGGCCGGCGGGGCCACATCTTCAACCTTGACCACGGCCTGCTCCGTGAGACCCCCTTCGAGCATGTGAAGCACCTGGTACAGTTCATTCGAGGCATTTGACAGCCTGTCACGCCTCGCGCTGAACTTTTCAGCACGGGACGTGTTAATCTGTCCAGCGAAATCGTTTCGGGAGGATCGGGCATGAATTTTCGAGGGTTCTGGGCTGGCGCGGCGATGGCCGGGGTCTGTATCGGTTCCGCGCACGCGGCCGATCGGCTCACGTTCGAACGCGACGTGCTGCCGATATTGCAGGAGAACTGCCAGACCTGCCACCGGCCGAGCGGCGCCAATATGTCGGGCATGATCGCGCCGATGTCGCTCATGTCGTACCAGGAGGTACGTCCCTGGGCCAAAGCCATCGCGCGCGCGGTGGACACCGGCGTGATGCCGCCCTGGCACGCGACGGAGAAGTTCCACGGCGTGTTCAAGAACGAACGTTCGCTGACGGCCGACGAGCGCGCGACGATCATCGCGTGGGTCGAGTCCGGCGCGGCGCGTGGCGATCCGGCGGACGCTCCCGCGCCGGTCGAGTTCAACAATTCAGGGTGGCAGCTCGGCGGCACGCTGGGCGAGCCCGATCTACTACTGCAAATGCCCGAGCCCTACTGGGTGCCGGATGATGTGCAGGACATCCAGCCCGACATCGAAATTAAGCTCACCAAAGAGCAGTTGCCGGAAATGAAGTGGGTGCGCGCCATCGAGTATCGCCCCGGCAGCGAGGTCGTCCACCACATCGTCGGCAGCGTCTATAAACAGGGCCACGAGGGCGACCTGCGCGAGCGCACCAACTTCGGCCAGATCGCCTCCGGCACGAATCCCCAGAATTACCGGGAAGGCTATGGTCTCCCGCTCTATCCCGAAGCGACGATCCACTTGTCGATGCACTATCACAAGGAAGTCGGTCCGGGCACGGGCGCGTGGGACCAGTCGGAAATCGCGGTGTGGTTCCACGACGAGCCGGTGGTTCATCCGCTCGAAAGCTCGCCCATCGCGCACGGCAATTTCGAAATCCCGCCGAACCACGCCAACTGGGTCGTCAGCGGCGCGAAGACGTGGGACGACGAGTTCCTGATTCTCGAACTGCTTCCCCACATGCACCTGCGCGGTAGTTCCGCCCGCTACACGGCGTATTACCCGGACGGCACGAGTGAGATCCTGCTCGATGTCCCGTCGTACGACTACAACTGGCAGACGGGCTACGAATACGCCGAATATAAGAAAATGCCGGCCGGCACGCGCGTCGAATGGGAAATCACCTACGACAATTCGGCCGAGAAGGCCGAGGAACGCGGCTTCAATAACAACCTTTCGGTGCGATTCGGCGGCCCGACGACGGACGAGATGGACCTCGGCTGGATGACGTGGTGCTACACCAAAGAAAACAAATGGCCCGACGGCTTGCGTCAGCGCGCCGAACTGCTCGAGGAGTCGGGCGCGGACTGAGCCCCATCACACGATCCATTCGCAGGGCCATGCGCGAGCATGGCCCTGTTTCTTTTTCGGCCCATTCGATATGCTTTTGTTTGGCGCAGGCATCCTGCCTGCCGGGATACCGCTAACCGGACGAAGACGGCGGCGCCATGGGGACGACAAGCCGCCAGGAGAATTCCTCTTGAGATCGTTGGCAGCATTCACCATCACATTCGCAATCGCTTTCCCTGTCCTCGCCCAATCGAAGTACAACGGAATCCCAAAGGAGCATTACGCCTTTGAGCCGGCCGACGGCGTCACCACCCGGGACGTCACCTTCTACAGCGACGGTACAGCCTGCTGGGCGCGCGTATTCTTCCCGAAAGAATTCAACACAGCCGGAAAAACGCCCGCGGTCGTCGTCGCGCATGGCTGGACGGGCACGTCGGACTCGCTGCTCAAGTACGGCAACGCG
>CAYPNI010000173.1:0-7146 GCA_964411925.1 uncultured Nitrospirales bacterium | reverse complement strand
CGATAGTCGGGCGCAATGACGTAGGGAGATTCCCGCCTTCGCGGGAATGACAAAATGGGGCGAGGGTGGGAGGGCGCGCCACATTGCATGGGTGTCGGATTCGGTGATCGGATGGAGCGCGATCGCCTGAAGCTGTCTCGTGAGCGATGGTTGGGCGAGCTTACGTAAGGAGATTCCCGCCTTCGCGGGAATAACACAAGTAGCGACCGCTACTCCGATCCGTCTTCGACTTTATCTGAATCGCCCCCGTTGTCATTCCCGCGAAGGCGGGAATCTCCTTTGGAATCGAGGCCCTCTGCCAAGTCTTGCCAGGTCGGGTTGGATTCGTTGATCAGGCGTTCCTTCCAGGCGCGGTTCCATTTTTTCAGTTGCTTCTCTCGCGCGATGGCGTCGTGGATGTAGTTGAATTCTTCGTAGTAGACGAGGCGGTTGACCTTGTAGCGTTTGGTGAAGCCGTCGAGCTCGCCGGACTTGTGCTCGCCGGCTCGGCGATCCAGTGTGTTCGTGATGCCGATATAGAGTGTCGAGCGAGTTCGGTTGCAAAGGATGTAGACGTAGTAGGTGCGTGCCATGCTTCCGCAACGGTACTCAGGAGCGATAGTCGGGCGCAATGACGTAGGGAGATTCCCGCCTTCGCGGGAATGACAAAAGGGGGCGAGGGTGAGAGAGCGCGCCTCGTTGCATGGGTGTCGGATTCGGTGATTGGATGGAGCGCGATCGCCTGAAGCTGTCTCGTGAGCGATGGTCGGACGAGATGACGTAGGGAGATTCCCGCCTGCGCGGGAATGACAAAGAGGGGGCGAGGGTGGGGGAACGCGTCTCGTTGCATGGGTGTCGCAGCGGGACAATTCGAACTGTGCCGGGCGAACGGCTCGGCGGAGATTCGTTTCGAGATTATGCGTCGCGGAGCAGGACGAAGTCTGCGATGCCGAGCATGGCGTCGGTGTGGGGGGAGGCGGGGACGGTGTCGAGGGCGGCTTTGCCTTTGTTGACGTAGTCGCGGGCGAGGAGTTCGGTTTTTTCGCGGGCGCCGGTCTCGCCGAGCTTGTGGCGGACCCAGGCGCGGTCGGCGGCGGTCATTTCCGCGTGGGTGAACGCGTCGAGGCGGGCCGTTTCGCTCGCGGACATCGCATCGCGCAGGTAGAGGATGGGCAGGGTCATTTTGCCTTCGACCAGGTCGCCGCAGGAGGGTTTGCCGAGGGTTTCTTCGTCCTGGTCGAGGTCGAGCAGGTCGTCGGCGAGCTGGAATCCCGTGCCGATTCCCATGCCGAAGTCGTAGAGTGCCCGTTCGAACGGCGAGCCGAGCAGGACGGCCGCGCACGAACACGAGACCGCGAAGAGGCTCGCGGTCTTCTTCTCCGCGAGGCGGATGCAATCGTCCTCTTCGAGCTGTTTTTGTTTCCGGCCAAAGTTGATGAGTTCGCCTTCGGCCATCTGGTGGATGGAGTGCAGGGCGCTGCGGATGACGGCGGTGGATTCGTAGCGCGTGAGGATGTCGAGCGCGCGCGCGACGAGGTAGTCGCCGCCGAGCACGGCGGTGTGGTTATCCCAGAGGCGGTTGAGCGAGGTCGCCCCGCGGCGAGTGTCCGCACGATCGACCACGTCGTCATGGGCGAGCGCGGCCAGGTGGAGCAACTCCATCGCGGCGGCCATGTCGATGAAGCGCCCGGGGTCGGGCGCGCCGACGGCGCCGCTCGACAGGAAACACAGCGCGGGCCGCAGCATCTTTCCGCCGAGGCGCGGGGGCGTGGCGTCCGCGCCGTAGACGAGGCGGAAGGCGTCGGTCCACTCACGCGAGACCACGCGGCGCGCGGCGTCGAGCGGGGCGTCGATGGGCGTGTAGAGCTGCTTGAGGGAGAGCGCGATCGTCATTATGCGCGAAATGTTAGCACAGAGCGCGGGGCCGGGGCGCGGGCCGCGCGCGCGGTTGCGGGCGCGAGGTTAGGATCAGGCTTACGCTGAAACCCGCTTAAGCCTGCCACCCTCGAATGGAAATCGCTTCGTCGCGCAGGCCGCTCCTCGGAGTGACGGAGACGGGGCGTGTCGCGAGAACGTTACTTGGGCACGGCGAGTTGGTCGGCCATGCGGTTGAGGACTTCCGCGCCGCGGCGCAGCGTGTCGTCGGAGGCGGCGAAGCTGATGCGGAAGTGCGTGTTGCGGCTGGAGAAGACGTTGCCGGGAATTATGATGACGTTGTTCTCGATGGCTTTCTTGCAGAACTCGGCGCCATCGCCGTTCGGCGCAGTGGGGAAGATGTAAAACGCGCCGTTGGGGCGGGTCACGTCGAAGCGGTCCTTGAGCAAACTGTAGATGAGGTCGCGTTTCTTGCGGTACGCGGCGACATTCGCGGAGTAGTCGGTAGTCAGCGCGGCCAGGGCCGCGTGTTGCAGGGGCGCGGGCGCGCAGACGAAGGTGTACTGCTGCAGCGTGTTCATCTGCTGGATGATGTCGGCGGGCCCGGCAGCGATGCCGATGCGCCAACCCGTCATCGCGGCCATTTTCGAGAAGCCGTTCAGCACGAGGGTGTTTTTATAACGCCCCGCGAGCGTGGCGGCGTCGCCGTCATACGTGAGCTGTTCGTAGATTTCGTCCGAGATGAGCAGCAGATTGTGCTTGCGGGCGACGTCCGCGAGCGCCTGGAGCTCGGCGGCGTTCAACGTGACGCCCGTGGGGTTCGACGGCGAATTGACGATGAGAATCTTCGTTCGCGGCGTGATCGCGGCCTCGACATCGGCCGGTTTGAGTTTGAAGTCGGGATACGTATCGATGGGGACGGGCTTGCCGCCCAGGACGTTGACGAGGTGGGTGTACATGACGAAGTAGGGGTCGGCGAAGAGGACTTCGTCCCCCGGATTGACCGTGGCCATCAGCGCGAGGTAGAGCCCGCCGGAGACCCCGGACGTGATCATGACGTTTTCGAGCGCGACGCCGTAGCGCCGCTGGTAGTAGTCCGAGCAGGCCTTGCGCAGGGGCTCGATGCCCCAGGTCTGCGTGTACCCGTTGTTGCCGGCGCGGATGGCCGCGATGGCGACCTCCTTGACCGCGTCGTCCACGTCGTAATCCGGCTGGCCGATGGAGAGGTTGATGGGGTCCTTGAGGGACGCGGCGAGCGCAAAGGCCTTGCGGATGCCGCTGGCGTCGATTCGGCTCATGCGGTCGGCGATGAAGGACATGGCGGCTCCCTGCGTGGCGGTGGTCTGGAGGAATCCCCTATTATGCGCACGCCCAACTTGCCGGGCAATACTTTTCAGCATAGAGACTCAGAGTACGCAGCGAATTCGGAGTGGACGATGGCGGTTTTGGATACGAGTGCGATAAATGCCGAGGGATTTAACAAGTACGCGACACTGATTGGGATTCGGTTCGTGGAATGGGAGCCGGGGCGGTGCGTGGCGGAACTGGACGCGGGACCGCATCTGCATCATCCGGGCGGAATCGTGCACGGGGGCGTGGCGTATGGCCTGGCGGATTCGGCGATGGCGCATGCGCTGATCGCGATGCTCGACGGCGGGATGAACTGCAGCACGATCGAGATGAAGATGTCGTACCTGGCGCCGGTCCGCGAGGGCCTGATGCGGGCCGAGGCGAAGGTGATCAAGAAGGGGCGGACGATCGCCTTCATCGAATCGGCTGTTGAGTGCAATGGCAAGGTGGTCGCGAAGGCGACGGGCAGTTTCGCGATTCACGAGTTGCGGTAGATTGCTTCGTCGCGAACCCCGCTCCTCGCAATGACGGGTTATGGGAGTCTCTGAACGTTTGGCGCTGCTGTCGGCGGGCGAGATCCTTCGCTGTCGATCAGGATGATGACGTGGGACGTTGGGTTTAGCGATTGATGCGCAACGCCGGGGCTGGACGTGTCGGGAATCTCCTACTGGCCGCGACCGTTGTCTGCGCTACGTCGTGTAACTTCGGCGAGCGTGACCAGAGCGACGATCGCACAAGGATTACCTTCTGGCGGACACTGACGGGACCGGCGGGGGAGTCGATCGACCGGCTCGTGGAGCGGTTCAACGCTTCGCAGGACGAAGTGCGGGTCGAGGTCGTGTTCAAGGGGTCGTATGACGACCTGGCGACGAACCTGATGCTGAGCGCGACGCGCGGGAGCGGGCCGGACGTCGCGCTGCTGGGGACATTCGAGATTCGCGAATTCGCGAAGTCCGGGATCCTGCTGGACGTGTCGCGGCGGTTGGACGGTCCGGACGGGCTCGACACCACAGACTGGCCGGGGACGTTGCGCGAGGCGGGAACGGTAGACGGCGGTGTGTACTGGGTGCCGTTCAACGTCAGCGTGCCCGTTTTGTACGTGAACGAAACACATCTGGAACAGGCCGGAATCGACGCGCCGCCGGACACCTGGGACGAATTCTTCGATGCGGCCCGGCGGTTGACGGTGCGCGATGACGCCGGCCGCGTAACGCGGCATGGGCTCGCGTTGTGGAACATCACGTGGCCGGTGCTGAGCGCGATCTGGTCCGAGGGTGGCGAAATTACGGACCGGGACTACGCGGATGTGACGCTGGACGATCCGGCGGCCGCGGAAGTGATGCGGAGGTTTCAGGCGCTCGTGAAGGATGGCGCGGCGATCGTGCCGGATGCGGCGACGGGTGGGCATCGCGCCGCGTTTCTGAAGGGCGAGGCGTCGATGATTCTCGACAGTCCCGCGCCGCTGCGCGAGTTTCTCGACGCCGCGGCGCAGTCCGGCGGAGCGTTCAGGCCCGCCGCGGCACTGTATCCGGAGGGCGCGAAGGGACGCGTGTTCGCGCCGGGCGGCGGGGGACTGGTGTTGCGCGCGAGCGAAGATGCCGGCCGCGAGGGTTTCGCGTGGGCGTTCGTGCGCTTCCTGCTCAGTGCGCCGCAGCTCAAGGAATTCGCGCTCGACAGCGGCTATCTGGCGTTCAGCGGCGCGGCCCGGGACCTGGCGGCGCCGGGGTTCGACTCGACGCCGGGACTCGAGGCGATTCACGCGGGCGCGCAATATATTCGCGGCGATTTCTCCGTGAATACGTCCGTACCCGTGCGTACGGCGTTTGACGAGGCCTTCCAGCGCATCCTGATTCGCGGGGAGGACGTCGAGACGGTGTTGCGCGAGGCGGACGCGAAAGCCGAGCGGGAGCTGGCGCGTGAACGCAGCGCAAACTAGACAATCGCGACGTTCGCGACGTTCAAACGACCTCTGGTGGTTTCTGCTCCTCGCGGGACCGAATCTGATTCTGCTCGGCGTGTTCACCTTCCGGCCGATTGTGTACAGCATCTGGATCTCGTTCACTTCGTGGAAACTGCCGGGCCGCGCGCGCGAGTGGATCGGCGCGGAGAACTACACGCGGGTGTGGAACGACCCGGAGTTCTGGCGGGTGTTGATGAATACCGCGGTGTACGCCGTGGGCGTGGTGGCGATCGCGCAGACGCTGGCGTTCCTCCTCGCGCTCGCGTTGAACCGGCAACGTCGGGGGGCGGCGGTGCTGCGGACGCTCGCCTTCACGCCGCACGTGACGCTGACCGTCGCCGCGGCGATTGCCTGGCTGCTGGTGTTGGACGCGCGGTCGGGTCCGGCCGCGGGCCTCTACGCGGCGCTGGGTGTCGAGGGCCCGCGGTGGCTGGCGGACTCACGACTGGCGCTGCCGGCGCTGATGATCGTCGGGGGATGGCGGGAAATCGGCTTCGCGACGCTGTTCTTCCTCGCGTCGCTGCAAAACCTGCCGGACGCGCCCTACGAAGCCGCGCGCGTCGAAGGCGCACGGCCCTGGCAGGCGGCGTGGCACCTCACGCTGCCGATGATGACACCCGCGATCTACTTCCTGGGCGTTTCGGGACTGGTCGCAGCGAGTAAAACCTTCGATTCCGTGGCGGTCATGACCAAGGGCGGGCCTGTATACCCGGATTCGAGCCTCTTCGTGTACCACCTGTACACGCTCGGGTTCCGCGAATACGAAATCGGGTATGGGTCCGCGTTCGCCAGTGTCATGTGGGTGCTGCTGCTCGCCGCGACGGCGGCGCAACTGCGGCTGTCGCGCCGCTGGGTGTCGCACGACACATGACGCCGGAACGCCTCCATCCGGCTGCGCAGTCCGTGCGAATCGTGTTCATGGTCGCGCTGTGCGCGTTCTTGTCGCTGCCGTTCATCTGGATGCTGCGGACTTCGTTCGGCGTGGGAGAGGGCGGTGGGCCCGAAGGGATGGACGTCGAGAACTATCGCGACGTGTTCGACACGCTGCCGATCGGACGCTTTTACTTCAATACCGCGTTCGTGAGCGTATGCGCGGCGACGATTCAGGTGGGGCTCGCGTTGCCGATGGCGTTCGCGTTCGCGAGGCTGAGTACTCCGGGCGGGCGTCTGCTGTTCCTCGCGGTCGTGTCAACGATGCTGGTGCCGGACGAGGTCAAGCTGATTCCGAACTATCTGTTGGCGAGCGACCTCGGTTGGATCGATTCGTATGCGGGGCTGATCATTCCGGTCGCGGCGCATGCCTTCCCCGTGTTCGTGCTCCACGAGCACCTGCGCCGCCTGCCCAAGGAAACCTTCGAGGCGGCGGCGATCGACGGCGCGAACCCGATCCGGCAGATCTGGTCCGTAGCGGTGCCCCAGAGCGTGGCGATCCTGGCGGCGCTCTGGATCGTGGCGTTGCTGGGCCGGTGGAACGACTACCTCTGGCCGCTGATAATTATTGACAGCGAGGCCATGCAAACGCTGTCTGTGGCGCTGGCGTACCTCAAAGACTCGGAATCGGCACAGATCGACTGGGGCCGGCTGATGGCTGCGGCGGCTGTTAGCGCGCTGCCGCTGGCGGTGGTGTTCGGCCTGCTGCAGCGGTACTTTATGCGGGTTTCGCCCCGCTAACGGGGGCCTGACCGAAATCTCTTGTCACAGTTCGTGGAGGAATTGTGAAGATGATGCGGGATTTTGTGGATGATGAGAGCGCGTAATCTTGTATGATTCTCTGGTCGCAAGAGTTAAGAATTGCGCTTCGTGTAGAAAATGAAAATTAAGACTTGACACACATGGATTTTAATGTTATTGTCTGGCCGAATAAGAGCCAAAGAGCCGTTTTTACAGTTGAAATAAAACGCAGGTGGGGCGTTGTAGATATTGTAAAAGCTTCTTGGAAGACTTTCCCCCAGTCTTCCTTGAGGACCACAGTCAGCAATGAC
>CAYPNI010000172.1:0-7318 GCA_964411925.1 uncultured Nitrospirales bacterium | reverse complement strand
TTGAAGAACACCGTGTAGTTCACGCCGTCCTCGAAGGGCTCGCCGTCCACTTCGACGTACGGGTGGATAAACTTGTTCAGCGGCGGGCCGGCCTGTCGCGGGACGAGGTTCACGTCGCGGCCGTGGGTGAATTTGAGCAGGTTGGCGGACTGCGATCCGAAGTTGTACTCGCGCAGTTCGGGATGTTTGTCCGCCTCGGACGCGTCCAGCGGGATCCAGCCGAGGTCCTCGACGTGGAACCGGGCCCAGCAGTGGTACGACGGGATCTTGCCCTCGGTGCCCGTGATGCGAATCGGGAAGCCGAACTCGTGGTCCGCGGCGATGCCGACGTTTCGCATCAGCGCGATGAACATCGAGTGATAATCGCTGCAATCGCCCGTCTTCGAGTCGCAGGCCCAGCGCACGTCGCCGATGCCCGCGCCCGGCGCGCGGTAGTTGTACGTGAACTCATCGATCAGCCAGTCGTACGTCCGCCGCGCCGACGCAATCGGGTCGTCGGGCGCGAGTTTGAGATCGCGCGCGGTCTTCGCGATGGGATCGATGTCGATCGGGATGAGCCGGTTCGCGCGCAGGTAGACATCGAGCCCCTGCTTCGCCGCCGCCGATTTCGCGAGGTTCTTCGCCTCGTCAATGACGATTTCATCGCGATGAATCTGAAACACGATCTGCGCGCCGAGCTGACCGTCGCGCAGGTCATCCTCGAACGGCGCCTCGAAGCGCTTGTGCCAGATTCCATTGCCGTAATCCGGGTCTTGCGCGATGCTGCCGCCGTCGGGGTAGGCGACCGTCACCCGGCTCACGCGTTGGCCGTCGGTGTCCTGCGCAACGGGCAACCATAGATCGACCGCCTTCGCGGCCGCCGGCAGCCCGGTAATCGTCGCGGTGTACGTCAATTCGACGCTGCGCGACGCGGGTCCGGTATCGGCCGATGCGCCGAGGCCCGACGCGCAAACCAAAACACCCACGATGCAGCCCGCGACTCTCATGGCAGGACCCTCCCGAGTTGCCGGACAGCGTATCAGAATTCACTCGGCGCCGTTGACTACAATGCCCTGCGTGGACGCTCCCTCCCCCTCGCCGCGCGACTCGGATACGCAGTATTTCGTCGCGCTCGCTTTGTTGACGCTCTCGACGGCCGCCGTCTTCGGCCCGGTGCTCCGGCATGAGTTCATCGCGCTCGACTACGACACGTATACCGGCAATCCCGTCATCCAGCGCGGGCTGAGCTGGGAGGGAGTGCGCTACGCATTCACGGCCGTCGTCGCGAGCAACTGGCATCCGCTGACCGTCCTCGCGCACATGACGCTGCACACGCTCTTCGGCTCCGACCCCTTCGCGCACTACGCCGCGAATCTGTTCATCCACTGGGTGAACGTCGTTCTCGTGTTCGAGGCACTCCGCCGTGCGACGGGCGCGAACTGGCGGAGTGCGCTCGTGGCCGCGCTGTTCGGGCTGCATCCGTTCCGCGTCGAGTCGGTCGCGTGGACGGCGGAACTGAAGGACGTCCTGAGCGCGTGTTTTGCGCTACTCGCCGTCCTTGCCTATCTGCGGTTCACGGCGACGCGCCGTTGGCCGTGGTACGCACTGACCGCCGTGCTGTTCGCACTCGGACTGCTCGCCAAAGCGAGCATCGTCGCGCTCCCACTATTGTTGTTGCTCCTCGACTATTGGCCACTCGCACGGTTTCGCATCGCGTTTGATGACCGCAGTTCGATCGTTCGTCCGTCGCTCGAGAAACTTCCGTTGCTCATTTTGGCCGCGGCGATGGCTGCGATTACTCTTACGACATTCCGCGGTTCGACGCGGGAACTGTCGAACACCTTCTCGCTGCCAACAAGCCTCGCAATGTCCGCCATCGCGTACAAGGACTACGTGCTAGTGACGTTTTGGCCTCTACGCTTGTCGCCGAGCTACCCATTCACTGCGCCTACTGCGCCAATCGGGGAGACCGCCGCGGCGGCGGTCCTGTTGTCGGCGATCAGCGCATTCGTATTTATTCAACGGCGAACGAATCCCTATTTCCTCTTTGGCTGGCTCTGGTTCCTCGTCGCTATCTTTCCCGTCAGCGGCGTTCTCGCGTTCGCTCCGCACTATCGTGCCGATCGATACACCTACTTGGCGCACATCGGCCTGTTCACCGGCGTGGTCTGGTACGTCGCCGCGCTCGTGTCGCAGCGGCGTCCCCTGATGCTCGCGTCACGAGCCGCCGCGATAGCCGTCACGCTCCTGCTGAGCGCAACTTCGTACACGAATCTGTATCGCTGGCGTGACAACGTCTCGCTGTTCGGGTATGCGGTACGCGTGACACCGGAGAGTTCGATCGTGCAAACAGGTTTTGCCATCGGATTGATCCAGCAGCGCCGCCTCGACGAGGCGGAGCCTCACCTCCGCGAAGCGCTGCGGATCAACCCGCACGATGTCCAGAACATGAAACGGCTGGCGTCGCTATTGCTCTTGACCGCGCGTCCGGAAGAGAGCGTGCCGGTGTATGAGTCCGTGGTCGAGGCGGAGCCCGGACGACCGGAGAACCACGCGGGCCTGGCGGTTGCCTACGAGCGGACGGGCGAATTCGCTCGTGCGGAGCAATCCGCGCGGCAGGCGCTTACGCTCGACCCGGAATACCCCGCAGCGCTCGAAATCATCGACCGCCTCGATCGGCGCGCGTCCGGAGGCGATGCCGAACCATCGCCGTAGCGGCCCCGAGTATTCTATTGACTATCGCCCGCAGATAGGCACGCGTGAAATCCGATACCGTCAACCTGCTAAAATGGGCGCTTCACAGGGGAGGTTCCAAACATGGTTCGAGGAAAGTGGTTCACGGTCGCTGCGTTCGCGTTCGTTCTCGTGCTGGCGATCGCCGGCGACGCGTCCGCAAAGAAGAAGAAGGAACTCATCGATCCGGCAGACGCACAAGCGACATCTGAAGCGCCCGTCGCGGCGCAAGTCGAGGAAATCCGCATCCCGTACGATCCGAACCTGCCTACCTACGTGATCATGATCGAGCCGTTCGATTACTCGGCGTCAGGCCAGACCTCGGGCGGCGGATCAGGCGCGCCGGTCGGCTCGGCGTCTGCTTCGGGCCAGGCGACGTACACGATGACCGAGGACGGAAACATCAAGACCTCGTGGGACTCGTCCTACGGCCCGTCGATCGGCAACGGGATCTCCAAGCAGCTCATGTCCGCGCTCGGCAACTGGGGCAACGTCTCGCTGGTTGAACCCGAGGCGGTCAAGGTCAACGGCGATGGGACCTACTCGTGCAAGATGCTCGAGGGCGAAATCGGTCCGTTCATCATCAAGGGCACGGTCACCGAATTCAGTGAGACCGCGCAAATGGACGGAAAGAAGAAGGGATTCAACTCCAAGGGTCTCGGACTCGGTACCGCGATCATCGGCGGCATCACCGGCAATCGCACCGCGGCAGCCGTGGGCACCGGCGTTGCCGTGGCGGGACCGGAGTACTCGAAGGAAGAAATGAACCGCACGGGCATGGTGGGAATGGATCTGCGCATCATCGACGGCCGAATCGCGCGCTCGGTGCGCGGCGGGGCGTTCAGTTGCCAGGGTTCGTTCACGTCAATCTCCGCGGGAACGGACTTCGGGATGCTGGGATTCTCATCCGGCAAGGTCGCGTCCGCGTCGAGCAGCCTCGGGCAGGCAACGCGCGCGGCCATGAATGACGCGTTGCTCAGGACGAAGGAGTCGCTTTCGACCGTGCGCTGAATTCAGAACGAAGCGGGAACTCTCGTCCCGGCCGGTGCTCCGGCCGGGATTTCTATTTGGCGAATTGATCCATGGGAATGGCTTCGTCGATCAGCATGATCGGGATATCGTCGCGAATCGGGTAGAGGAACCGGCCGTCCGCGCGCAGCAGACCGCCGTCGATGGTCTCGGAAACGACCGCGCCCGACCGGTTCTTCGCAGCGCCGCCGGAAATCGCGTCGTTCACCTTTTTGAGCACCGCCTCGCCCACGATCTTCACGGCCGATTTATCTTCCGGGCAGACAAGAATGTCCAACAGTTCCTGATCAACCATGATGCGTTTCGCTCCCCTTCGTACGACGCTACAAACGGGATTCTACACAAAGCTCGAGGGTTGCGCATCTCTGGACGGCGCCTATTCTTCCGCGCCGATCGACTCCAGATACTCGAATACTTCGCGTCGCTTGTGGATCCGCGCGATTCCGAGCGGGCTTTCGAAGTCGTGCCCGCGCCGCGCGTTGTAATCCGCGCCCGCCGCGACGAGCAGCCGCACCGCGTTCAGGTGCCCATTGCGCGTTGCGGGGAAAATCGGCGTCGTGCCGTGGTCGCTGGCGGCGTTCGCGTCGGCCCCGTTGGCGAGCAGGAACTCCATCGCGTCGTCGTGCCCGCTTTGCGCGGCGAAATGCAGCGGCGTAAAGCCGACCTTCGTCGCCTGATCGACGCTGAGCCCTTTTTCGAGAAAAAGTTTCGACAGCCCCACGTCGCCGACCTGCGCGGCGACGTGCATCAACGTCGTGCCGCCTTCATTGGTCGTTTCGACGTCCGCCCCCTTCTTGATCAAGTACTGCACCAGCGCGTGGTCCCGGTTCGCCACGGCCATGTGCAACGGTGTGTCGCCACGCTTGTTGTGTGAGTTGACGTCCGCGCCGTTGCCGACGAGCACCGCGACCGCTTCGCGCTGCTTGGCGACCACGGCGAAATGCAACGCGGTGCACCCGCGTTCGTCCCGCGCGTCCAGCTCCTCGCCGCGCAAGATGAGCTTCTCGATGCTGTCCACGCGGCCGTTCCGCGCGAGCTCGTGCATCGACACGACGACGCGGATGAACCGGCTCGCGAAAATGCCGACGCCGATGAGCGTGCCGCCGAGGAGCACGACCGCGACGCCCAATATCTCGCCCGACTGGTCTTTCCGCAGGATGTCGAGTCCGTAGTGATCGAGCCAGGGGTTGATCTGGTCCGGCAGCACGTCGAAATTGATGATGACCGTCCACCCGGCGCCCAGAACGACGAGTAACCAGCCCAGTGCAATCAGCGCGCGCAGCCCGAAATTGGCCCTGCGCCGGGGTTCGGCCGTCTGCAATTGCAAATGCGGCAGCACGATCTCGGCCTCGTCCGCGTCCGGCGCGATGAGCCGCGCGCCGCAAAACCGGCAGGCCTTGGTTCCCGCGGGGAGCCGTTCGCCGCAGGAGGGACACGCGACTACGGTTTCAACCGGTGGCTTGGGCTTCTCGACGGGGACGCGCGGGCGCTGCACAGCGCGCGGAGGTGCGGCGCGCCGGGGAGGCGGGGTCGACTGCAGTGGCGGAGTGTAGTCAATCTCGACGTACGGTTCCGGTTCTTCCTCCGGCCCGTCCTCCATATCGTTCTCCGGCTCCGCTTCGATTCCGCCGACTTCGTGTTCCGTGTGGGTCGGGTCGAAGGAACCGGCCAGACCACGGTCCGTCTCATCCAGGTCAGACGAGCGCAGACGTTCCGTCAATTCGCGCAGCGCGTCCACCGTGTACGGGGGAGGCGACGGCGGCGGATCGTTCGCGGGCGATTCCGTTTCGAAGTCCGCGTCGGAGTCCTCAAATGCATCGATCTCGGGCACCGGCGTCGGATCGTCGTCGGCCTCCGCCTCTCCGGAGTGGTCAGTCAGTTCGTCCAACTCGGCCGGGATGGGAGGCTTCTTCGCCTCCGAACGGCGAAGCGCTTCTTCGAAGATCCGGTTGGTCGCGGCGCCCTCCTGAGGCGTGGTCAGTTCGATCCAGGGGGCGTCCGGCGAGAGGTGATCGATCGGCTCGTTGGCCCGCGCTTCTGACTCGAGCGCCCCTTGCCACAGTATGTCCGCGCGGGATTGCGTGGGGCCTTGCGCTTGCTCGACTAGATCGTCCTGGGTCTTGACGAGCTGCGTGTACCTGCGGTCCAGTTCGTGGTATCGCTCCTTGAGCGCGGCGCGACGCTCGGTGTGGGCAGGATTGTCTTTGTCGAGTTCGTTGTACTCCCGGCGAATGCGAAAGTACTCGGCGAGGAGTTCTTCGGCCTGACGACTGAGTTCCTCCGGGACCTGGCTGTCTTTGTCAGTCGGCATCGGGTCTCAGCCGCCCAAATCACAATTCAGGCAACGCAGGTTGCGCCCGCCAGATTTCGTTAATCGTAGTGTCATCGTAGGTTCAATTCAACCGCTCTTGGCGTTTAATGCCGATCCGGTAAGGACTTACGTCGCATACCCGAGCCGGGAGAGATACCGTCGGCGGCCCCCGGGACCCAATTCTAGCGCGATTCGCGTGCCGAGATCGCCGCGCGGGCAATCGCCGCAAATTCGTCCAGCGAAAGCGTCTGCGGACGCCTTCCCGGGTCGATGCCAGTCTGTTCGAACGCCGCCTCAGCCGCCTCGGGCGGAATCCCAAGCACCCCCGAGCGAATCAACGTGTTTCGCAGCGTTTTGCGGCGTTGCGAGAACGCCGCCGCGATAATTGCCATCAGAAATCCAGGCGCGACCCCGGGGTAGCGGCGCTCGCGGCGGCAGATCATCCGGACGATACAACTGTCCACGTTGGGCCGCGGCGTGAAACAACTCCGCGGAACGTGATGCACGATGGAGACGTCGGTGTAGTACTGCGCCGCCAGCGTGAGCCGGCCGTACTCCGCGCCGCCGACGGGCGCGGTCATGCGCACCGCCACCTCCTCCTGCATCATCACGACCATGCGTTCGAAGTGCAGCGGGCTCTCCCAGAACTGAAACAGGATCGGCGAGGTGATGTAGTAGGGCAGATTGGAGACGAGTTTGAGCGTGCCCGGATTCGGCAGGTGTTCGTTGACCAGGTCTTCCACTTCGTGATTAAGCACATCGCCTCGAAACAAGACGACATTCGCCGCATCGCGAAAGCGGTCTTCGAGGCACGGCATGAACGCGCGGTCAATCTCGATTGCCAGCACGCGGCGCGCATGCAGGCGAATCCGATCCGTCAATGCGCCCAGTCCCGCGCCGATTTCGATCACGTCGTCCGACGCCGTCAGCGCGGCCGACTCGACCATGATCCGGTTGATGTTCTCGTCGAGCAGTAGGTTTTGTCCGAGCGATTTCTTGAACCGGATGTTGTACTCGGCGACGAGATCGCGCAACGCCATGAAGGTCTCCCGGATCGCCCGTTTTCAGACGGACGCATCCGCCGTTCGTGTTATGATCGCCGCGGAGTTTTCCAATGCCGCACCTTACGATCGAGCAGCCGGGCGTGCCGCCCATGACCGTCGAGCTCGCCGTGGAAGAGACTACATTCGGCCGCGCGGACGACAATATCGTCGCGCTGGTGGCCGACGAGGTTTCCCGTTACCACGCCAAAGTATACCTGCGCGA
>CAYPNI010000171.1:3179-7521 GCA_964411925.1 uncultured Nitrospirales bacterium | reverse complement strand
CGCCGTCCTTGGTCACCGTCGGCGCGCCCCACTTCTTCTCGAGCACGACGTTGCGGCCCTTCGGCCCCAGCGTCGCTTTTACCGCACGGCTCAATTTCGTCACGCCCGCGAGTATTCCACGGCGCGCGGATTCACCAAATTCGAGTTGCTTGGCTGCCATGTCCGTTACACCTCCAGAGATCCAGTCGTTGCCGTGAACCGGTCAGGACTCGATGACCGCAAGCACATCGTCCTCGCGCAGGATGATGTGCTCGTCGCCGTCGAGCTTGACCTCGGTGCCCGAGTACTTGCCCATCAGAATGCGGTCGCCCTTCTTGATTTCCATCGGGATGACCTTGCCACTGTCGTCGAGGCGGCCCTTGCCGACGGCGACGACTTTGCCTTCCTGCGGCTTCTCCTTGGCCGAGTCGGGGATGATGATGCCGCCGCGGACAGTTTCCGAGGGCTCCTCCCGCTTAACCAGGATGCGATCGCCAAGTGGACGGATTTTCATGTGACCTCTCCCTTTCTACTGATTTGTTTCGTGCCAGAAATTACAATTTTCCGCTAGACGCGAAGAGTGCCCGACGTGAGCACAGATCGCGTGTAGTTCTATCGAAGAGTTAGGTACATCAAGGACTTAGGGGCGATTCTTAGCAGCCGCCTAAAGCGAGTGCTAAGAATACCAAATCCCCACGGGACAGTCAAGGGGGCCCGGTTCGGCGGTGCAGCCCTCCATCTGCGGCGACGTGGTGGCCTCGTTTCCAAGCACGCGCGACCCGGGAGCCGATAAGTCCCCGCGCGCGGCGTGTGAAACCCGCCGTCCGCGTTGGCGTCGAGGCCGAGTTCGCGTCCGAAGTATCGACGTTTCAACATGATATAGTGGAAAGTTCACGGTCGTTGTGACACACTTGTCCGCGGATTATTTCGTGAGGCGCGATGAACGAACGTAAACCCGGGGGGCCGGCGCCAGTCGCACCTGGTCCTGGCCAAGGATTTCAGCATATCGAAGCGGACGCCGTGTGCGAACGCTGCGGGACCGTCAACGACGACGGTTCCCTGATGTGCCGGGCTTGCGGGCAGAACCTTCGCGACCAACGCGTCCAGCGGTTGGCCGGCGTTCGGCCCGCGGAACTGCCCCAGGACCGAATCAGCCGAAGCCGGCTCGTTGCGGGTGTCCTCTCCGTCATCGGACTGATCGTCGTCGTCATTGCCGCGCTCAGCATCGAGAACATCGAGGCCGGCCTGGTCTCCGTCATGAGTGAGGAGCCGGTCTCCGCGAGCACCGGGGGCATGTGGGACGGGCCGCAGGCCGCCACGTACGAAGAACTGCTCGCGGACTTGCGCGACTATCCGACGCCGGTCGGCGACATTCAGAATGCGCTGGACAATCCTGCGACGGAGACGTCGTACAACGGCCGGTACGTGCTGCTCGAGCCGGGCGCGCTGCAAGCGGGCCGGGTACTCGGCGAGGCTTCGCTGCGGCGGCGTGGCAACCGCGTGTACTTCGTGGCGATGTTGCGGCGGCCGGTGATGGAGATCCGCGGCTACGCGATCTTCGAAGAAGTTGAAGCGGACGGCGGCGAGGGCACGGTCGAGCGGCCCGTGGTCCGAAACACGGCGTCCTACCTCTCTGCAGACGGCCAGGAATTGCGCGGTTACGGATTCAGCGAGCCGCAGGAGGGCGGCGGCCACCACGTGCTCGCCGTCACGTCGGGCTCGACCGCGGACGAAGCCGATCAACAGATCGATCTCTTCGCCTATCGAATTCGATAGTCCGGTAATTTCGCTCTCAACACTTCGCGGCCCGTTCGTGTGTCGCGGGATTCGGAAACACTTCACGTCAGGACGTGTGCGCGCATGACTGAGAAACAGGGATTCTTCATGAAGCTGCGCGAGCGGCTCGGCAAATCGCGCGCCGGCTTCGTCGGCGGCGTGCGCGCCGTGCTCGGCGGCCGCGGCAAACTCGATGCCGAGACGGTCGAAGAACTCGAGGCGATCCTGATTCAGGCAGACCTCGGCGTGGACACGACGCAGCAGGTCCTCGACGAGCTCAAGACGGTCGTGCGCGAAAACGGCATCAAGACGGACGAGGGCATCGTCGACGCGCTCAAGGCGCTGCTGCTGAAGATGCTCGACGAGGGCGACCACGAAGTCCACTGGGCCGCGGCGGACCCGCCGCACGTGACGCTGGTCACCGGAGTCAACGGCTCCGGGAAAACGACGACCATCGGCAAGCTCACGTCGCGCCTCAAGGCGGACGGCATGAACGTGATCGTCGGCGCGGCGGACACGTTCCGCGCGGCGGCGGCCGACCAGCTCGAAATCTGGTGCGAACGCGCCGGGGTGCCACTGATCAAACACCGAGAAGGTTCCGATCCCGCGGCGGTTGCGCACGATGCCGTGCAGGCGGGCGTATCGCGGAAGGCCGACTGCGTCATCATCGACACCGCCGGCCGCCTGCACACGAAATCCAACCTGATGGAAGAATTGAAGAAGGTGCAGCGCGTCACGTCGCGCGCCCATGCGCCCGCGCCGCAGGAGGTCCTGCTCGTGCTGGATGCGACCACGGGCCAGAACGGCCTTCAGCAGGCCCGCAAGTTCACCGAGGCGATCCCCGTGACCGGCATCGTCCTCACCAAGCTCGACGGCACCGCCAAGGGCGGAATCGCAGTCGCCATCCAGCGCGAACTGGGTATCCCCATCAAGTTCATCGGCGTCGGCGAGGCCATCGAAGATCTGCAACCCTTCGAGCCCCGAAAGTTCATCGACGCGCTTTTTGCCTGAAAAATAGGTCCCCCGGGCCCCGGCATCCCCGGAAAAATATGTTAAAATACTAAGCGTCCGCGATAGCACGCGCCGCCATTTTGTGCATCAACCGGGGGGTCGGGGAAGTGCGCGCTGCATGTCCTGTTTGCGAATCGCCTGGGCCGGCGTTGGTGCCGATGCCCCAGGGTTTGCAGCTGTTTTCCTGCCAGAAGTGCCGCGAAGCCTATCTGGTCAAGACCGACAACGGCACCTTGTCCGCCGGGGCGGTGGATTCGCCCGTGCCGCTGGCGACCAAGGTCGCCCCGGGCTCGGTCATGCAGGGCGTGCTCGAGGCGCTGGACGAGTCGATCAAAAACCTGCCCACCATCCCCACCGCGACGCAGCGCGTGATCTCGGCCTTGCACGATCCGCTCACAACCACCGAGGACCTGGTCCGGCTCATCAACGAAGACGCGACGCTGAGCATGCGCGTGCTGAAATTGGCCAACAGCACGACGTACGGCGGCCGGCAGAAAATCACCGACCTGCGCCTCGCGTGCGCGCGGCTCGGCACGCGCAACATTGCCAACGTCGCCCACGTCGTGGCGCAGGCGCACCTCTACCGCTCGCGAAACCCGATCTTCCGCGAACTCATGGACTCCTCGTGGCAGCACGCGGTCGCCACGGCCCGCCTCGCCGAGGCCTTCGCCGGGCCGGTCGCCGGCGGCTCGCAGCTCGGCCTGTTCCTCATGGGCCTCGTGCACGACATCGGCAAGCCCGTCCTGCTCGACGCGATCACGAACCAATACAAAGGCCGGCTCGGCCGCCTCAAGGATTCACCCGAACTGCTTCTCACGACGCTCGATGAATTCGCGCCGTACGCCGGGCTCCGCGTCGCGCAATACTGGAACCTGTCGATCGAAGTCCGTTTTTCGACGTTCTACGCGACGATTCCGAGCGCCGCGCCCGCGGTGTTCCGGCGCCACGCGTACCTCGTCGCGCTGTCGAGCGCCGCCGCGGAATCCGCCGGATACGGCGCCGTGCGCGGCTCGCGCGATCCCAAGGCCGAAGCCGCCGCGCTCGGCCGGGAGCTGTCCGAAGAACTCGCCGGGGACGCCGTGCAGAACACCATCGCCAGCGTCGACGACGAGATCAAAATGCACCTCGCGATCGACTGAGCGTCAGTCACCGCCTCCGTCGCCCCAGCCTCCCCATCCGCCGCCACCCCACCAGCGCCATGAGAACCACCATGCGATCCATCCGCCACTACCCCAGCGCGCAGTGACCGGTTTCCGAATCGGTTGGCCTCGAAACAGCTTCCACGCGAAGCGGGCGATCGCGGCGACTCCGACCGTCGTGACGAACGCGCAAAGAGACCAAATCAGCCAGTTGCCATCGCGAAGGTTTTTGTACTCGAGCGCCTCGCAGCCGGCTAACGTGAGGACCATCCCCGCTGACATCAGAACCAGGAGCGCCTTTCTCATACGGCGGGCCACTTCCTCATCCTCATCCTCATCCTTATCCTTATCCTTATCGTCATCGTAATCGTAATCGGCCCTTCAATCCCCAAATTGATCCACCGGCCGCACGACCACTAAAATCCCCGCCTACACTA
>CAYPNI010000171.1:0-3079 GCA_964411925.1 uncultured Nitrospirales bacterium | reverse complement strand
CAATCCCCAAATTGATCCACCGGCCGCACGACCACTAAAATCCCCGCCTACACTACCCACCCATCAACCGGCTTATTCATGCCCATCCGCTTCTACAACACCCTGACGCGCCAGAAGGAAGATTTCGTCCCCCTCGCGCCCGGCAAGGTCGGCATGTACGCCTGCGGCCCCACGGTCTACAACTACGCGCACGTCGGCAACCTGCGCACGTTCATGTTCGAGGACCTCCTGCGCCGCCACCTCGAATACCGCGGATTCGCCGTCACGCACGTGATGAATATCACGGACGTCGAGGACAAAATCATCCGCGCGTGCCGCGAGACCGGCGAAAGCCTGCCCGCCCTCACGGGCCGGTACACCGAGGCCTTCTTCGAGGACCTCGACACGCTCGGCATCCTGCGGCCGAACCACATCCCGCGCGCGACGGGCTATATCCAGCCGATGGTCGATCTGGTGAAGGCGCTGCGCGAACGCGGCCACACGTATGAACAGGACGGCAGCGTGTATTACAAGATCGCGTCGTTCGACGGCTACGGCAAACTCAGCCACATCCAGCTCGAAGGCCTCCAAGCCGGCGGCAGCGGCCGCGTGGACGTGGACGAATACAGCGCCGAGGACCCGCGCGACTTCGCGCTGTGGAAGGCGTACACCGAGGACGACGGCGACATCTTCTGGGAGACCGAACTCGGCAAGGGCCGGCCCGGCTGGCACCTCGAGTGCTCCGCGATGAGCATGGGCCATCTCGGCGACAGCTTCGACATTCACTGCGGCGGCATCGACCTCGTGTTCCCGCATCACGAGAATGAGATCGCGCAATCCGAAGGCGCGACCGGCAAACCCTTCGCCAAGTACTGGTTGCACGCCGCGCACCTCAACCTCGAAGGCCAGAAGATCTCGAAATCGCTCGGCAACGTCGTCAACTTGCGCGACCTGCTCAACGAAGGCATCGACCCCGTCGCGATCCGGTACGCGCTGCGCTCGACGCATTACCGCCAGCCGACGAATTTCTCGCGCGACGCGATCGACGCCGCGAAGGAAGCCGTCCAGCGCATCCGCGATTTCCGCCGGCGCCTCGGCGAGGTCAAGATGCCGTCCGGCGCGTCGCTCGAAGCCGAGTGCGCCGCATGCGAGACGGCCTTCGCCGAGACCCTCGACGACGACCTGAACATCTCGGGCGCCTTGGGCGCCTTGTTTGAGTTCATCCGCGCGACGAACCGCCAGATGGACGAAGACGCGCTATCCCGTGACGGTGCCCGCCGCGCGCTCGATCTCCTTGACCGCCTCGACAAGGTCGTCTGCTTCCTGGGCGACGCCCCCGCCGCGCCCGTCCCCGCGGAGATCACCGCCCTCGTCGAAGAACGCCAGAAGTCCCGCCGAGCCAAAGATTTCAAACGCGCCGACGCCATCCGCGACGAACTCACGTCCCTCGGCTGGGTCCTCGAAGACACCCCCGCCGGCCCCCACGTCCGCCAGGCCTGAATCTGGGAGGGCGAGCGTACTCGCGAGCCGGAGTTTCGAGCCGGCCAGCGGCGCGCGAATAAGCTCGCCCTCCCCAGTGTACCCCCGCAACCACGTCGAGCCTCGTCTCCCAATGACCTCGTGCCGAATCGAAATTCTGGAACGAGGTGGAATTTGATCCGGCACGCCGGTCCGATTCTCCATGACTCTCCGTGGCCTCTGTGGTTGATCGCCCTTGACCTCGCGCCCCGGAGGGGCCGGGCGAAAATAGCCCGCCGCTTCAACGGCGGGTCATTGAACCCGTCGTGGACCAGTCCCGGAGGGACGGCTGAGACGCGGGCACAGGATCAGTCGTCCCTCCGGGGCGGAGCTAAGGGCGGTTGATCCGCAGGGGACGCAGAGGGCACCGGGAAGGGCACATCGTCCCCGAATTTCTATTCGTGAACGAGGAGATACGGAGCTTGTAGGGACCGATCGATAGATCTGATATTTTTCTCTGGAGCGATTCTGGAATCAATAGCCAGCGACAATGCGGCGAAGCAAATGACGCTGAGATCTCAAATTCTGTTATTCATTTGTAGCCTTGTACTCTCATTCCTCGTCGTCAAACAGTATCTGAAGCGATTCGAAATGATCTCAGAAATGTCGCCACGACAAGTCTCCAATCTACCTGAATGGTACTTTGTAGCTGGAGAGAACCCGGAAACGGGCGCCTATCGACTCTACGCATTGGAATCCAGGAGCAAGGAATTCGTGTCAGCACGGCTGCACAAAAGACTCGATGAGTCGTATCGAGAATTCACAGAGAATTGGCCAAACGCAGAGATCAAAGGCGACGAATCGGACTCGCAGATATCCTTCTCGCTGCCAACGGATCCGAATCGATTGGCCGATGTCGAAAAACAACTTGAATCGAGTGCGCGCTCGCAGTGGATGTCGTGGAATATCGATATCACCGTTCAAGACCAGGAGGACGACAAAAGCCAGCTCGTCGAACTGGCGATGTCGGAGGACGCGGGGTCAACAACGTTCGTTTACGAGGCGACACGAGACGGTGTTATTCCGTTGCGAACTATCACCCGGAGTCCGGGCATGGCCCATGTCGGAGGCTTCCTTGGAATTATCGGAGCTTTCGTGCTCTACGTCTCAGTTTCTTTGCTCGTCCGAACTTCTATCCGCATCAGAAATCGACACCAGACCGTCCCCTGAAGCTAGTTTGAACATGAACGAAGCACTGGGATACTGGGCTCCCTGGTTCGTCCGGCCCACCGTGCCAAGTTTCGCGCTTTCCATAGTGATGCGGTTAGTCGTCATTGATCGTCCGCGCGGGAGGCGCCACGCGGTAATAGCCAGCGTCTTCGATGGGGACTTCGGATCGCGCCGTGATTCAGTCAAACGGGATCGACTCAACCCACCAATGGTCACCGGGCTTTTGACATCTAATTGTTTTTCTCATTTTAGTCAATTGATTTACTCTCGTTCCGCAGAACGACTTATGACGGCAACGACGCGGTCATTAGGTATGGACGAACCGGCGACGCTCGGGGCCGAGCCTTCGCCCCCAGCGCATAAACTCGCTATACGCCAGACGGGTCCTATGTTAAGCTGGGGAATGCAGGGC
>CAYPNI010000170.1:0-7552 GCA_964411925.1 uncultured Nitrospirales bacterium | reverse complement strand
GCCGAGCCCAGGTGTGACCCATTCGCGATGCACCTCGCAGCGCATGGCCACCGCTAGACGCTGGGCTGCATCTTGGGCTCGGCGTTGACCAGCTCGAGCCAGGCGAACGAATGCGACTCGTTCTGCTTGCGGTTGGCGAAGCGCTCGGCCACTTTGCGGTAGCGCTCGGGCAGGCTGCACAGGTATTGCTGCGCGGCCTCGGCCTTGTCGGTGAGTCCTTTGAGATGCTCGATATCCCACGACTGGAGCAGGTGGTCGAGGATCTCGGTGTAGTCCAGCGGCGTATAGATCCCGGAACGCTCGGCCACGGCGGAGAACTTCTTGAACGTCTCGCCGAGTTGCTTGCCGCGCTCGCGCATGTACACGGCGGGCATCGTGACTTTGGTCTTCATCATGTCGTGAAACGCGAGCAGCGCATTACTCGGATCGAGCTCGAGGCATTTCTGGAAGAAGAGCTTGTACGCCTTCGCGTGGCGCCGCTCGTCCCCCGCGATAATGCCGCACATGCGCGCGAGCAGCTTGTCGCCCGACTGGCGCGCCTGCGTCGCGACGTTGTTGTGCGAGATCTGCGTCGCGATCTCCTGAAAGCTCGTGTAGGTGAACGTCTTGTACGGGTCCGTGCCGACGCCGATGTCCCCGCCGTCGGTCAGCAGGTTCTGAATGGTGATTTCGACTTCGCGCATGTTCACGCGGCCGGACAGATACAAATACTTGTTCAGCAGATCGCCGTGCCGGTTTTCTTCGGACGTCCACTTCCGCAGCCAGTTCCCCCAGCCGTTCCGTGGCTCGCCGTTGCGGTCCACGCCCTCGATTTGCTGGATCCACATCGAGTAGGACGGGAGTGCTTCCTCGGTGATCATGTCGCCGATCAGCACGACCAGCAAGTCGTCACTCAGTTCGCGCGAGCGCTGCTGGAGTTCGGCGATCTCCTCGACCGCGCCGGGCCGGCTGAGATCGGGCAGCAGGTCCGCGGGCTGCCAGTAATCGTTCTCGCCCATCGTCAACTCGGGGATGGAATCGTTAACAAAGCCTTCGAGGCTCTTCATCACTTCGAGTTGAGTCGGTTGCATGGGACTACCCCCTCGCGCGATCTATCATAGCGCCCGGTCGCGCGGAAATCTTTTTCGTTAGGCGTCAAACTGATTATAATTATACAAAAAACACCCGCGAAGTTGCCTCGTTTCCTACTCCTTGACGGGCCCAGGCCGATAAACTCTTCGAATGTCCCCCGAAAAATCGAATTCCGACCACGACCTCCGTTGGCGCCGCGTCCTCGCCGCCGCACTGCTGGGCACGGCCATCGTGCTCGGCGCCGCCTGGCTGATCCTAGGCGCGACGCCCCCGAGCGTGGAGGAGGACCGGCTGACGTTTGACCTGGCCGGTCTGGACGGCGCGCGGGTATCGCCGGACGCCGAGCGCTTCGCGGGCAAGGTCCTGCTGGTGGACATCTGGGGACTGTGGTGCGGCCCGTGCATCTTGCAGATTCCCTACCTCATCGATCTTCAGCGGCGCTACGGCCCGCACGGGTTCGAAGTCATCGGCGTGGAGTTCGCCGCGTACTACGGACCGGATCGCGAAGGCTACGTCGCGGCGCTGCGCGAGTGGGCGAAGGAGCGCGAGATCAACTACACCATCGCGCAAGCCGGCGAGACGACGGACGTTGACAACGTTTTCCCGACCCTGCGCGATTTCGCCGGGTTCCCCACCAGCATCCTCGTCGGGCGCGACGGCCGGGTGCGCCTCGTGTCGCAGGGGTTCTCGCCATCGGAAATCGAGCGGTTCGAGGGCGTCGTGAAACGCTTGCTGCTCGAGGAACCGACCGCGAAATAAAACGAACGCGGAGGAGCGTCAAGCTCCCCCGCGGCTAATGAAGTTGATGCGCGTCCGCGTACTGGTTCAGCGCGGTGTAAAACACTTCGGAGATCGCCGCGAGCGTCGTGCGTTCGCCCTGCACGATCTTGAAACCCGCGACGAAACGATCCGGCGCGCCGTTTTCCGGCCGGCTCCACACGGTCGTCGCCTGCATTTCGATCGGCGATCCCTCGAATTCGATGCCGTCGAACACGACGCGCACCACCGGCCCCGGACGCAGGAACCGGCTCAGGGACAACCCGACGCCGCTGCGGCTGAGGTCGCGCACCCACGCGGTGCCGCCATCGCCCTTGTCGCCCAGCCAGCGAACGGGATAGGAAAACGGCACGCGTGTGAACACGCGCTGTTCTCCCGGCACGAACTTCCATGCCTGCATGTCGTTTCGCTGGGCCAATGCCACGTCCTCTCTCCTGTTGCACTTGTACACGTTAGACACACCAACCACACGCGTGGTTTAGCGGGTCTGCGGGAAGCGGGTCCCGGTGGGAGGAGGGGCGGGTCCCGCGATACTCCCATGCGGGATGCATACTGCACCGCGAACGGCCCGGTGCGACTGGAACCACCCGAGCACGCGCCGTTCAACCGCTATAAACCCCTCGCGCCCGAATTTAGTTCCCTGGACTCGATTACATTTTTGTTCGGGGAGTATTCGGTCGGTCTCAGGCCGACACCGTGCAATGTCAGAGTGCTTACGCTTGCGCCTGCCGGGCGTTCGCGGGCGGCGTGTCCGCCGCGCGCAACACGCGATCTTCCACGAGCCGTGTCACTTCGCCCAAATGCAGAATCTGATCGGTGAGGAATTTTACGGGATTTTGATTGCGGAACTTCGTGGTCAGCGGGGGTGTGTCCAAAATTGTCTTCACATCCGGCAAAACGCGGCCTCTGCGAACTTCGAGCATTCCTCGTTTTTTCAGATATCGCAGTGCGCCACGGACCGCGCGGGCCACGTCCGCCGTGTCCTCGGGATCGAGATAGCCGTGCGCCGTCGTGTCGAACACTTCGGCGACGATGCGCGTCAGTCCCTCCACCGTGATCTGACCGGCGAGTCCATGAATGCAATGCGTATAGATGGCCGCCGAGGTCAATTGCGCGGCGTTCACTTCGACCAGCGGACCGAGCACTTCGATCAAGCGTTCGTCGAACGCGCGCTGTTCGGCTCGCGAAACGCCGCGCCGCAGGAACTGTTCGGGACCGAAAATGACGGACGTGTGCCGCGTGACGGGGTTGTAATTGCGTACCGCCGGCATCGCGGAGACGACGATGCGCTCGTCGCGCCCCTGCACGGCATGCAGGAAAAACGAAATTCCGCCGGGCCGCTGCGCCGAGTCGCGATAGTCCATCAGCAGCCCGGAGCACGAGCGCGTGCGCCCCGGATACAAGATGAACCCGCGGCCGGACAGCAACAGATCGACGAAGCGCTTGAGCTGGGTCACGCTGACGCTGTCGCGACTGATGCCGAAGACGTACACGGTCTCGAGCAGTTCGTCGAAATCCAGGAGCCGGGACTTCGAGAACGGTATGCCGGCGAAGAAATCGTTGCGCAGCATCGCGCCGATGCCCACTTCGCCGCCGGTCGCGAGATACGTCGCGCGATAGAGATAACACGGGTCGTCGAGCTTCATGTGGTTGCCGTAGAAGATCGCCGGGTGATCCCGCGGCACGAGGTCGGTGTTGCGCACGCGGATGTATCTATTCCAGCCGACGAAGTCGCCCACGACGAACTGGAACGACTCCCACCGGCCCTCGGGCGACGGATGGGCCTTCGCGAGGCCGAGCCGATAGAAAATGTGCCCGAAGAGGTATCCGAAGAATAAGAAATAGTGGCGGATGCGCCGCATGAGCGGAAAGCCTCGAACGATCCGGTGAATATGGTACGCATGCACCGCGCCGGTTCCAAGACCCCGGTCTCCCGGATTGGCGCGATTGCTCGGGGTTCCGCCTTCAAGCGGCCGCGTGAACGCGGAACTCCATACGACGCCTGACCTTCCATATCGAGGGGTGCGACGCCGGCTACGGCAACGTGTTGTGCGACCGCCGGGGTGGCTTGGGCTATCATGCCGCGACCGGGAGGTTCGGCATATGTCACATTATCGTTTCACACGATTTGCTTGTCTGCTCTGCTTCGCGGCGATGACCGCGAGCGCGCAGGAACCGGTCCAGTACGACGCGGCGTTGCTCTGGCCCGGCGGCGCGCCCGGCGCGCTCGGCTCGGACGCGAAAGACCAGCCGCGCCTGACAATTCATCTCCCCGAGGCCGCGAGCGCGACCGGCACCGCCGTTGTCGTCAATCCCGGCGGCGGGTACCGCGGACTCGCGGCCGATCACGAAGGCTTGCAGGTCGCGCGCGTGTTGAACGCGAACGGCATTGCGGCGTTCGTGCTGCGTTACCGCTTGCGGCCGGACTACGAGCCCTCCGTCGCGCTCGAGGACGGCAAGCGCGCGATCCGCTGGGTCCGCAGTCACGCGGGCGACTATGGCGTCGCCAAGGATCGCATCGGCATGCTCGGGTTTTCCGCCGGCGGCCACCTGACGACCGCCGTCGGCACGCTCTACGACAAGGGCGACCCGGAAGCGGCCGACCCGGTCGATCGCGAGAGCGCGCGGCCGGACTTCATCGTGCCGGTGTACGCGGTGGTGAATCGCGACCTCGTGAAATTCGACATGGGCGACTGGTCCACCACGGACACGGCGGTCACCGCGGACACGCCGCCGGCGTTCATCGTGCAGACGCACGAGGACACGCTCGTGCGCGCGACGCACAGCCTCAAGTTCTACGAGGCGCTGCTGAACGCGGGCGTGCCCGCCGAGATGCACATCTACCAATTCGGCCCGCACGGTCTCGGCCTGGCGCCGGGCGACCCGCAGTACAGCCAGTGGCCGCAGCAGATGGTCGAGTGGCTTCGGCGAAACGCGCTGCTGACCAACGCCGCGCGGGTCGCGGTGGACGGCACGGTCACGCTCGACGGCGAGCCTATGTACTGGGGGTCGATCACATTGGTCCCCGTGGACACCACCAAGCCGACGGCGTTCGTCCAGTTCGCGAGGTCGTCCGGCAAATTCAAAATCGATCAGGCGCACGGCCCGTGCCCCGGCCCGCACCGTGTGGTCGTCTACCAGATGGCCACCGACGCGGTCACCGCGATGTCCGGCCAGTATTCAATCGACGACGCGGTGCGCTACGAGCTGCCCGACGCGATTGAGATCAAGGACGGCGCCAACGCGCTCACGATCGATGTGAAGAGTAATTGATGTCCCGATCAAGATCGCACCACCATCTTGTCATTCTGAGCGGAGCGAAGAATCTCCCCGACGATTCGCGGGGAGAGTTCTGTTGCCTGCCCGAAGAGATTGCTTCGTCGTCCCGCCATCGGCGGGACTCCTCGCAATGACACGTTTGGGATAGTCCTTCGCCCTCATGGAAACCGCTGTCTTCATTTTCACCATGCTCGCCGTCGGCGCGGGTGTCGGCGTCATGAGTGCCGCGCTCGGCATCGGCGGCGGCACGCTGATGGTGCCCGCGTTCCTCTGGCTGATCCCGCAGATGGACATCAACACCGCGAAAGGGTCGAGCCTCTTCGCGATCATGTTCGTCTCCGGCTACCACGCCTGGGACGCGCGGCGCGCGGGCGTCCGCAGCCCGTGGGACGTCGTCATCGCGTGCGCGGCGGGCTCCGTCGTGGGTGGTTACGCGGGGGGCGCGGTCACCGCGCTGATGAGCGACGCCACGGTCACCTGGATATTCGTTGGTGTGCTCGTGCTCGTCGCGCTGCGCACGTTCCTGCTCGAACAGCCGCAGGTGGACGAGACAAACGTCCGCCGGCGTCTCGTGATCTCGATCGTGATCGGCGTCGCCGCCGGACTCGTCGGTGGCGGCACGGGCACCGGCGGCGGCGCGATCCTCGTACCGCTCGCGCTGTGGATGCGCATCGCGTCGAACGAGCGCGTCGTGATGCTGTCCAACACCGTCATGGTCGCGACGTCAGCCGCGGGCGCGCTTGCGCACGCGTTCGCCGCGCAGACGGTGGACCTGCCCTATACCTACGGCCTCGTCAACATCTCGCTGGCGCCCCTCGTCTGCATCGCGGCCATCGCCGCGACAAAGCCCGGCCGCTGGCTCAACGAAAAACTCAGCCTCCCCCGCCGACGCATCGTCATGGGCACGCTGCTGACCGTCATCGCCGTCCGGCTCGCGCTCGACGCGCTCTAGGGTTGGTGGCACAGGCTTCCGCGGATTGCTTGCAATCCGATGCCTGCGGGGGTTCATGACCCCGCGCAATTCGCGACCCGTTCATCCAAGGTCGGGAACTTCCGCAGGCAAGATGCCTGCGCCACCGACATCGAGCCTTGACCCCCGAGACCGTTCAGTGCTTAACTGATCCTTCGGGCGCGGCACAGAGGGAGGGCTCCCATGGAAATCCTGCGTACGCCGGAGGCGCGGTTCGCGAACCTGCCGGACTTCAATTACCCGCCGAAATACGTCGACGTCGGCAACGGCCTGCGCATGGCGTATGTCGAGGCGGGCCAGGGCGACCCGATTCTGTGCATCCACGGCGAGCCGTCGTGGGGCTTTCTCTACCGGAAGATGATCCCCGGGCTCGCCAAGGTCGGCCGGGTCGTCGTGCCGGACCTGATCGGCTTCGGCCGCTCGGACAAGCCATCGAAAAAGGAGGACTACTCCTACAAGCTGCATTACGACGCCCTGACGAACTTCGTCAAGGCGCTCGACCTCAGGAAGACGACGCTCGTCTGCCAGGACTGGGGCGGGCTGCTCGGCCTGCCGGTGGCGGCGAACAACGCGGAGCGTTTCGCGCGGCTCGTCATCATGAACACGGGCCTGCCCACCGGCGAGGAGAAACCCACCGCCGGGTTCATCGCTTGGCGCACCGCGGCGTCGAAGATGGAGGACATGGACGTCGGCCGCGTGTTGCAGGGCGCGACGGTGCTGAATCTCTCGGACGACGTCGTCGCCGCGTACAACGCGCCCTACCCGGACAAGACGTACAAGGGCGGCGCGCACCAGTTCCCGCTGCTGGTTCCGATTTCGCCGGACATGGAAGGCGCAAAATACATCAAGCCTGCGAAGGAGGCGTTCAAGACCTGGACGAAGCCCGCGCTCGTGATGTTCTCCGACAAGGACCCCGTCACCGCGGGCGGCGACAAAGGATTCCGGCGGCTGATTCCCTCCGCGCAGCAGGAACCCGAAATCGTCATCCACGACGGCGGGCATTTCCTGCAGGAAGACAAGGGCGAAGAAATCGCTAAGCATATCGCCGAGTTTATCCAGCGGCGACCGGTGTAATTGGGAGGGTCGCGCTCCCGCGCGACCGCAAACTTCGGAGAGACACACCATGCCACTCAAGAACAACGAAGTCCTCTACGCTGTCGCGGATCGTGTCGCGACGATCACGCTGAACCGGCCGGACAAGCTCAATGCGTGGACGGCGAACATGGAGCAGGAATACCGCGCGGCGTTCGCCGAGGCCGCGCGCGACCCGCAGGTCCGGGTCATCCTCGTGACCGGCGCGGGCCGCGGGTTCTGCGCGGGCGCGGACATGGGCCTGCTGCAATCGGTCATGACCGGCAGCGTGACGCCCGGCGGCGGCGAGCACCACGAGGCGGCGCTGCCCAGCGGCAACGGCGTGCGCGACGACTTCAAGAAGTTGTACTCGTTTCCGCTGGC
>CAYPNI010000169.1:0-7560 GCA_964411925.1 uncultured Nitrospirales bacterium | reverse complement strand
CGCTGCGCCTCGCCGCCGGAGAGCGTCGTCGCCGACTGGCCGAGCTTGATGTAGCCGAGGCCGACGTCCTCCAGCACCGCGAGGCTCTCGTGAATTTGCGGGATGTTCTCGAAGAACTTGCAGCCGTCCTCGATTGTCATGTCGAGGACCTCGGCGATGTTCTTGCCCTTGTAGCGGATTTCCAGCGTGTCGCGGTTGTAGCGCGTGCCCTTGCACACTTCGCACGGCACGTACACGTCCGGCAGGAAATGCATCTCGATCGTGATGAGCCCGTTGCCTTCGCAGTCCTCGCAGCGCCCCCCCTTCACATTGAAGCTGAACCGGCCCGGCTGGTAGCCGCGTGCGCGGGCCTCGGCCGTCTTCGCAAACAGGTCGCGCACGGGGCCGAACAGGCCGGTATACGTCGCGGGGTTCGAGCGCGGCGTGCGGCCGATGGGCGACTGGTCGATGTCGATGATCTTGTCGATGTGCGCGAGGCCCTCGATGCGGTCGTGCGCGCCGGGCTTCATGCGCAACGAATCGTGCAGCGCGCGCATCGCCGCGGGGTAGAGCGTCTCGTTGATCAGCGTCGATTTGCCCGAGCCGGACACGCCCGTCACGCAGACAAACAGCCCGAGCGGAATTTCGACATCGATGGATTTGAGATTGTTCTGCCGCGCACCGCGAATGACGATGGCTTTGCCGTTCGCCTCGCGCGTCTTGCCCGGCACGGCGATGTGAAACTTGCCGGAGAGGAATTTACCGGTCATGGAGGCGCGGTTGCGCGCGACCTGCGCCGGCGTGCCCTGCGCGACCACTTCGCCGCCGTGGACCCCCGCGCCCGGGCCGAGATCGATGACATAGTCCGCCGTGCGGATCGTGTCTTCGTCATGCTCGACGACGATGACGGTGTTGCCGAGGTCGCGCAGGCGTTTGAGCGTCGCGATCAGCTTGTCGTTGTCGCGCTGGTGCAGGCCGATGCTCGGCTCGTCGAGGATGTAGAGCACACCCATGAGCCCGGACCCGATCTGCGTCGCGAGGCGGATGCGCTGCGATTCGCCGCCCGACAGCGTGCCGGCCTGGCGATCGAGCGTGAGGTAGTCGAGCCCGACGCTGACGAGGAAGCCGAGACGTTCCTGGACTTCCTTGAGCACGCGTTCGGCGATCGTCTTTTGCTGTTTCGTGAGCGCGAGGCCGTCGAAAAACGCCATCGCCTCGCCGATGGAGAACGCAGTGGCTTCGAGAATGTTGCGGTCGCTGATGCGCACCGCGAGCGATTCCGGCCGCAGCCGTCCGCCCTTGCACACCTTGCACGGCCGCGTCGCCATGAACTGGCTCAGGCGTTCGCGCTGGCCCGCCGAGTCCGTCTCGCGGAACCGCCGCTCGACGTTCGGGATCACGCCCTCGAAGGGTTTTTTGACGTTGTACGACGACTCGCCGCGCTTGCTTTGGTAGGTGAACGCGACCTCTTCGTCGCCCGAGCCGTAGAGCACGATGTCGCGGAATTCCTGCGTGAGCCGTTCCCAGGGCGTGTCCGAGCTGACCTTGTAATGATCGCACACGCACTGCAACGAGCGGCGGAGCCAGCCGTCGAGCACCTTGTGGATGTTCCACGCGCGCACCGCGCCGTTGCGGATCGACAGTGTCGAGTCCGGCACGACGAGGTCCGGGTCGATCTCCATCGTCGTGCCGAGGCCGGTGCAGTTCGGGCATGCGCCGTGCGGGCTGTTGAAGCTGAACATGCGCGGCGCGAGTTCTTCGTAGCTGATACCGCAATCGACGCACGCGAAGTGTTCGCTCTGCATCGTCTCCGTGACTTTTTTGTCCGTGGTCTCCGCGTAGATGCGGATGATGCCGTGGCCGAGCCGCAGCGCAGTCTCGACCGAATCGGTCAGGCGTTTCGTCGCGCCCGATTTGACGACGATGCGGTCCACGACGACGTCGATGTCGTGCTTGACGTACCGCTCGAGCGGGATGTCGTCGTCCACGGAGTGGAACGCGCCGTCCACGCGCACGCGGACGTAGCCCTGCCGCTTCACGTCCTCGAAAATCTTCTGATACGTGCCTTTGCGCTGGCGCACGAGTGGCGCAAGCAATTGCACCTTCGTGCCTTCCGGCAGCGTCTTGATACCGTCCACGATCGACTGGGGCGTCTGCGATTTAATCGGTTTGCCGCAGTTGTAACAGTGGGGCGTGCCGATTCTCGCGAAGAGCAGGCGGAGATAATCGTAGATTTCAGTGACTGTGCCCACGGTCGAGCGCGGGTTGCGGTGCGTCGTCTTCTGCTCGATCGAGATGGCGGGGGAGAGGCCCTCGATGTAGTCCACATCGGGCTTGTCCATCTGGTCGAGGAACTGCCGGGCGTAGGCCGAGAGGCTCTCGACGTAGCGCCGCTGGCCCTCGGAGTAAATCGTGTCGAACGCGAGTGAGGACTTACCCGAGCCGCTCAGCCCGGTGATGACGACGAGCTTGCCGCGCGGGATCTCGATGTTAAGGTTCTTGAGATTGTGCTCGCGCGCGCCCTTGATGACGATCTTGTCGGGCACACCGTTCCCGCGCGCGGTCCTTGATTTCGCAGCCATACGAAAGACACCACCGGATACGAGCCGGGAAAGTCTCGTGAGTCAATAGAAACGATCATGATAACAGATTTGTTCCGTGATCGTCCGGCTCGCGGGTGCTGTCTGACGGTCAGGGCGTTTCGACCCCGGCGTATTCCTCGTCAATGGGCAGGATGGGTTCGCCGTGCAGACCGGTCACGACGACGTTGAATTGTTCCTCGAGCAGCAACGCCTTGGTGGCCTCCGCGGCCAGCGCGTCGATCCGGCGTTGGAAGGCAAGCACCTTGTCCGGATGCTGCGCCGCGAGGTTGTTCGTTTCGGACGGATCGTTCGCGAGGTCGTACAATTCGATGACCGACGGCAACAGCGTGCGCCAGAAAAGTTTCCAGTCGCCCTGGCGCAACGCGCCACGGAACGGTTCGACGCTGTAGACGATTTCGTTGCGCGGTGACGGCTTGCCCTGGGCGATCGTGTCCCAGACGTTGACGCCGTCGAGCGGCTTGGCCTTTGCCGTCGAGGCGCCCGCGACGGCGGCGAAGGTCGGATACACGTCGGCCACGTGGATGAGGCCGTCCACCACCCCGGGTTTGATCTGGCCGGGCCAGTTCGCAAACGCGCAGACGCGCGTCCCGCCCTCGTACAGCGTTCCCTTACCGTCCCGGTAGGGTCCGTTGTCACAGGGGATGACGACCTTGGACATGTCGGCCATCATGCCGGCGAACATCGCGCTGCGCGTGCCGCCGTTGTCGCTGTGGAACAGAATCAGCGTGTTCTTCCGAATCTTTTTCTTCTCGAGCGCGGAGACGACGCGACCGACCTCGTCATCCAGCGCGGCGATCATCGCGGCGTACGTGCGGCGCGTCGGATCTTCGATTTTCTTGAACCGGTCGAGGTATTCCTGCGGCGCCTGGTAGGGCGTGTGGGGCGCGTTAAACGTGAGGTATATGTACAACGGCTTCGACGTGTCGTGTTCCTTGATGATACGCGCGGCTTCTTTGCCGATGAGCGTGGTGGTGTACCCCTCTTCCTCGAGCGGCTCGTTGTTGCGGAACCAGTCCAGCACGCCGTGTTCGCTGTGCGTGAAGTAGTCGAGTTCGCCGATCATGGCTCCGTACTGGTAGTCGAAGCCGCGCTGTTTGGGCCAGTATTTCTTGTCCGCGTGGCCGAGATGCCATTTGCCGACAATGGCGGTTTCATATCCCGCGTCCTTCAGGCACTGCGGCATCAGCCATTCCGTCGTATCCAGGCCATAGGTGGACGTGGACGGAATGACCAGCGTCTGGAGGCCGTAGCGAAACGGATAACGGCCCGTCATGAGCGCGGCGCGGGTTGGCGTGCACATGGATTGCGCGTAAAACTGCGTCAATCTCGCGCCCTCGGCCGCGAGCTTGTCGAGATTGGGCGTCTTAAGGTCGCTCGCACCGTTGAATCCGGTGTCTTTCCAGCCCAGGTCGTCGGCGACGATGTGAATGATGTTGGGCTGCCCTTGCGCGTGCGCGCTGACCATGCTGAACGTTGCGGCTGCCGACACCACGACTCCGAACGCAAGGCGAAAACCGGTGGCCCGACTCGTTTTCATCATCACGCTTCGCTCTCCCTTCCGTCGGCGTTTCCGCCGTGAATGCGTTGACTTAGAACCGGAATCCCACACCCACGATCGGTCCGTGATACTTCAGATCGAGGTCGAGATTCCCGCTGTCCGTATTGCTTTGCATGTACTTGTAGCCGAACGCCATCGAGATCATTTCCGTAAACCGGTAGCCGACAAGCCCTGTGGCGCTGTAGATCCACGCGTCGTCCAGGCCAAAGCCGCTCGCGTCTCCCCGGAGGCTCGCCCACCAGCGCGAAGTGAAGTGGTAGGTCAGCCGGCCTCCGACGAGTGGTCCAAAGAAACAGCTCTCTTGATCCACCGAGGCCCCGCCCTGTCCGGCGGTGATGTCAACGTCGGCATTCAGAAAGAGTCCGCGGCCGCCGAACAGCACATCGAACCGGAGCTTTTCCTTGCCAAACCCGTACCCGCCGCCGATTTCGAGAATCGTCTGTTTGACTTCGACGTCGATTTCACTTCCATTCATCGGCCCGAACGACCGGTCGCTCTCCAGATGCGCGTAGTTCACGTCGCCGAAAATGGTCCACGGCCCTTTGTGCGCTTCCCCGTGCAGCATCAGCGCGCCGCTCAGGTTCTGAAAGATGTCACCGAAATCGAATTCGCTTTCCGCCTCCACCGGACCGATTTCCGCGTCGGTTTTCATTGAGGTGGCCCACACGTAAGGCGCGACCTCGAACCACCAGCGATCGGGATCCGGCGCGGATAGTTCGCGCGGAGCGTCAGCGAACGTGACACACGGGACGAGCAGCGAGATGAGAAAGTAGAGGGACTTCACGTAGGCCTCCTGGAGCTCGGACGCGGAACGGACCGTTTCCAGATACGCGGTCGCCAATCCGGCGATCAGCGGCTGACTGTTTAATCGCCAAACGATTAATACAGCCTAATTATGGAAACAGCCATGCGAGCAGGGGCGGCATTTTATCCGCGCATGCAGGTGAATTCAATCGAAAACGGTTCGAGTGAAACTTGATCATGCACGCCAAACGTGGTTCCGGACGTTACGTGAGCGGTGACGACTGCTTGGCGTGCCTCTGAAACCGGACGAAAACAAGAAGGCCGCCGTGCGTTCAGCACGTCCGGAATGCGTTGACGCGCCCGGAGACCGTCAGGCCGACTTCTTGGCGCCGGCCTTCTTCGCGAGCGAAGCCGCCTTGTCTGTGTTCTCCCAGGGGAACTCCGGCCGCCCGAAGTGTCCGTAGGACGCGGTCTTGAGATAGATCGGCTTGCGCAGGCCCAGCGTTTTGATGATCGCCGCCGGTCGGCAGTCAAACGTCGAGTCGATCGCCGCGGCGATGCGGTCCTCGCCCGCCTTGCCCGTGCCGAAGGTGTTCACGTTGATGGAAACCGGCTTGGCGACGCCGATCGCGTAGGCCAGCTGCACTTCGCAGCGGTCCGCGAGCTTGGCCGCCACGACGTTCTTCGCGATGTAGCGCGCCATGTAGGCCGCCGAACGGTCCACCTTGCTCGGGTCCTTGCCGGAGAAGGCGCCGCCGCCGTGCCGGCCCATGCCGCCGTAGGTGTCCACGATGATCTTGCGGCCCGTGAGTCCGCAATCGCCGACCGGCCCGCCGACGACGAATCGGCCCGTCGGGTTGATGTGGTACTTGATCGGCCCCTTGACGTAGCGCTTGGGCAACGTCGGCTCGATGACTTCCTTGATCAGCGCTTCGCGGATCTGGTCCTGCTTGATGCTGGGCGAATGCTGGTTCGAAATGACAATAGTGTCGATGCGGACGGGCTTGTCGTCGACGTATTCGACCGTGACCTGCGTTTTGCCGTCCGGCTGCAGCCACGGAAGCTTGCCCGACTTGCGCAGTTTCGATAGGCGAAGACCCAGCTTGTGCGCGAGCAGGATTGGAAGCGGCATCAACTCCGGCGTCTCGTTCGTCGCGTAGCCGAACATCATGCCCTGGTCGCCCGCGCCCTGGTCGTTGTCCGCGTTGGTGTTCGTGTCCACACCCAGCGCGATGTCCGGCGATTGCCGGTCGACGGCGATCATCACGCCGCAGGAGTTTCCGTCAAAGCCGGAGTCGCCGCCGGTGTAACCGATCTCGCAGATCGTTTTGCGGGCAATGTCGGCCAACGACACCCGCGCCTTCGTCGTGATTTCGCCCGCGACGACGCACAGGCCCGTCGTGACCAGCGTCTCGCATGCCACGCGCGAGGCGGGGTCCTGCTCGAGGATCGCGTCGAGAATCGCGTCCGAGACCTGGTCCGAAACCTTGTCCGGGTGGCCCTCGGTGACCGATTCGGACGTGAACAAGATGCCGTTGGGACTGGTTGCCATTGCGACTGCTCCTCTGCTCGATACGTGCCCGCGCGACGATCAGTTGGCCTCGGTCGGCCCGGCCAGGTGCGACACGTCGAGCCGGAATCCCGGCCCCATCGTGCTGCTGATGGTGCACCCTTTCAGATACGTGCCCTTGACGGACGCCGGCTTGGCCTTGGCGACCGCACCGATGACCGCCGCGGCATTGTCCGCGATTTGATCGGCCGAGAACGACGCCTTGCCGACCGGCACGTGAATGTTCGATGCCTTGTCCACGCGGAAGTCGATTTTACCCTTCCGGATTTCGGCCACGGCCTCGCCGACTTTCGGCGTCACTGTGCCGGCTTTCGGGCTGGGCATCAGCCCGCGCGGGCCGAGCACCTTGCCGAGCTTGCCCACCTGGCCCATCATGTCCGGCGCCGCGACCATCGCGTCAAAGTCCGTCCAGCCGCCGGCGATCTTGTTCACGAGGTCATCGCCGCCTACTTCCTCGGCGCCGGCGTCGCGCGCGGCTTGCGCCTGCGCCTCCTGCTTGCACACGACGACAACGCGGACCTTTTTGCCCGTGCCGTGCGGCAGCGAGACGGTGCCGCGGACCATCTGGTCGGCGTGGCGCGGATCAACGCCCAGGATGAACGCGAGATCGATCGACTCGTCGAATTTTGCGGTCGCGCATTCCTTGACGAGTTTGGCGGCTTCGGCGAGGGCGTACTTCTTTTCCGGGTCGCGCTTGGCGACATTGGCGGCGACACGCTTGGAAATCGGCATGCTGATTCTCCTGTGGTTCAATCGGGCGCCGGGCGCCCTCCCACGGTTACGGGTTTAGCCTTCGACGGTCAGGCCCATGCTGCGGGCCGTACCGGCAATCATACTCATCGCCGTCTCGATGCTGCCGGCGTTGAGGTCGTTCTTCTTGATCTCCGCGATCTCGCGCAGGTCCTTCGAGGTCACCGTGCCGACCTTGACCTTGTTCGGTTGGCCGGACGCCTTCGCCAGCTTCGCGGCGCGCTTGAGCAGCACGGCCGCGGGCGGGCTCTTGGTGATGAAGGTGAAGCTGCGGTCCTTGAACACCGTGATCACGACCGGGATGGTCAGCCCCTGCTGGTCGCGCGTGCGGTCGTTGAACTGCTTGCAGAATTCCA
>CAYPNI010000168.1:0-7598 GCA_964411925.1 uncultured Nitrospirales bacterium | reverse complement strand
GTGAGGGCGATGGACGACGTGGACGTGGTGGACGGAGTAGACCGGCTGGGTGGCTTTTGGTTGTGTAGGCGGAACGATGTCGTGACGGTCGAGACCTAGCGCTTATGTTGGATCGATTGATGGCAATTTCCCTGGCACCCGGTACGGACGGGTTCTGGATCGTGCTGGTGGGGTCGTTCGTGGCGGCGGCGTGCGCACTGGTGGGTTGTTTCCTCGTGCTGCGGCGGATGTCGATGTTGGGCGACGCGATCAGCCACGCGGTGTTGCCGGGGATCGTGATCGCGTTCATGCTGAGTGGCAGCCGCAGCATCGTTCCCATGGTGCTCGGCGCGGGCGCGCTGGGGCTGGTGACGGCGCTTTCGACGGACATGCTGCACCGTCACGGCAAGCTCGCGAGCGACGCGTCGATCGGCGTGACGTTCACGGTGTTGTTCGCGATCGGCGTGATATTGATCAGCCGGTTTGCGGGCCAGGTCGATTTGGATCTCGACTGCGTGTTGTACGGCGAGATTCTGTACGCGCCGTTCGACCGGTTTGTGCTGGGCGGGACGGACCTCGGCGCGCGGTCGGCCTGGGTCATGGGCGTGGTGGCGCTGGCGAACCTCGGGTTCATCGCGATCGGATGGAAACAGCTCAAGCTGTGCGCGTTCGACCCCGCGCTTGCGGCGTCCGTGGGGATTCGTGTCGTGTTGTGGCATTACCTGTTGATGGCATTCGTTTCCATCACGACGGTGTCCGCGTTCGAGAGCGTCGGCGTGATTCTGGTTGTCGGGATGTTGATTGTGCCGCCGAACACGGCCTACCTGCTGACCGATCGGCTGTGGCTGATGCACGTGCTCGCCGTGGCGATTGGCGTCGCGAGCGCGATTGGCGGGTACCTGCTTGCGACGGCGGTCAATGGCTCAATCGCGGGAGCGATGGCGGTCGTGGCCGGGCTGTTTTACGCGATAGCGGCGCTGTTCGGGCCGCGGCATGGCGTCGTGTCGAAGCAGATCGCGTTGCGGCGCCTGCGGACGGCGGAGGCTATGGATTAGGTCGACGGCCGCTGCAAGCATTTGATACCCGGATCATGACGGGCGTAACCTAGACGGTATGCTGACGGCGGGTACGCAATATCGCGCGAGGTTCCGATCGGTCGCGTTCTTGATCGCGGCTCTCGTATGTGCGATCCAGTTCGCTCCCGCAAGCATGGCGTTGACGTGCGCGACCGATGCTCCGGCTCGGTCTGCCTCGCCCTCGTGTCACGACGAACCGACGGAGCCTGCATCTCCTCTGCCGTGTGACGCCACGCTGAGCGCGGACAAATGCTGTTGCGTGCAGGGCGCGCCGGCCGGGGACGCGGGCCGGAGCGCGGCGGTTTCGGTAGCGGCGCCAGACGCACGGCCAATCGTTGTTGCGCCGGCCGGATCAGTCGTCGCCGAGTCGGTCTTGCCTCGCCGTAGTTCCGGCTCTGAGGTCCGCGTCAGATCCGACGTGCGAACGCCGCTTTTCGTCGCACACTGTGCGTTGCTGATCTGATTCTCTCTCCTTAGTTCCCGAATCATTTACGGGAAAGTTGTGTCCGGTCCGTTGGCGGGTGAGGCTGGAAACAGGCTTAAGCTGTACCCCGCTTAAGCCTGCCACCCGCGCGGGGTCGGCAATCGCTTCATACTCTGTGCCTTGCTTAACCCTGACACACTCTTGGGCGCGAGAAATGAGAGAAAAGGTGCTAAGTCTTATGTTGAAACGACGAAGTTTCATGCTTGCGTGCGTGCCGGTGTTGATCGCCGGGTGCGCGCATGTGCCGGACGACCACGGCGTGGAAGAGGTGCGTGGACTGGTGCAGGAGCGCGCGTCGCGGGACATCGCATGGACTCCCGACGATGGCGCGGCGGTTGACGAGGCGGTCGCCGTGCTGCTGGACGAGCCGCTCACGGTCGACACCGCGACGCAGATTGCGCTGCTGAAAAACCCGGACGTGGCCGCGGCGTTTGCGGAACTTGGCATCAGCCGCGCGGACCTGATCGAGGCGGGGACGCTGCCAAATCCGACGCTGTTCGGCATGGCGCGGTTCGTCACGGGATCGGGTTCGGGCACGAACGCGGAAGTCGAGACCGTATTCCCGGTGCTCGATGCGCTGATGGTGCCGCTGAGGCGGAAGATCGAGTCGCAACATTTCGAATCCGCGAAACTGCGCGCGGCGGAGCGGTTGCTGGGGCTCGTGGCCGAGGTGCGCGCGGCATATTACGCGGCCTTCAGCGCACAGCAGGAACGCGAGCTGGTCTCGTTGACGACCGAGGCGTCCGGCGCGGCGGCCGAACTCGCGCGTCGGCAGTTCGACGCGGGTAACCTGAGCCGGCTCGAGCGCGTGTCGCACGAGGCCTTTGACGCGACGACGCGGCTGGAATCGAGACGACTCGAGGCGGACGTTGTCGAGAAGGAGCAGCGTCTGCGGCGGTTGATGGGGTTGCGGCCGGGTGCACCGCAGATGTATTGGCCCATGCGTTACCCGGAACCCGCCGGTGGTTCCATGGACGCGGCGATGCTGGAGGAGGCCGCCGTCGCGCAGCGGCTGGACCTCGCAGCCGCGGGGCACGAGGTTGACGCGATGGAGTTCGCGCTGAAACTCGCGCGGCGGTTCCGCTACACGGGAATGATCGACGTCGGCGCGAGCGGTGAACGCGAACCGAGCGGCGAATGGGTCGTCGGGCCGACACTGGAGATCGAGGTTCCGCTGTTCGATCGGCGCCGGGGCGACGTGATGCGGACGCGGTCCATGCTGGAGATGAGCCGCGCGGAGCGGGATGCGCTCGAACTGGACATTCGCACGGAGGTGCGGTCCGCTGCGGCGCGACTGGCGGAGTCGCGGGATCGGTTGGCTACGTACACGCGCGAGCTGTTGCCGCTGCATGCGGCGCTGGTCGAAGAGTCGCAACTGCACTACAACGGGATGCTAATCGGCGTATACGACTTACTGCAGGCGAAGCAGGCCGAACTGGAGACGCGACGCGGGGCGATCGAGGCGCGCCGGGATTACTGGCTTGCGCTGGTGGAGATCGAAAGGCTGATCGCGGGGCCGCTGCCCGAGGGTGGAGAAGATCCCGTCCAATCCACGGTGGCGCCGGTAACTGAACCGGATGCCTCCAGCGCCGATTCTCACGAACACGAACATCATCACGAGGAGTAGATCATGATTTCACGACGGAACTGGTTGAAATCGGCGGGGGGCGTTTTGGGGGGCGCGGCGGCGCTGGCCGGACTGCGATCGGCGGCGGCTGCGGGTCCGACGGACGCAGGAGCCGTCGGTGGCGGCGAGGACGCGCCGGGTGCGCGCGGTTACACGCCGGTGCGGACGCTGAACGGCACGACGCTGCCGTACACGATGGACGGCGGCGTGAAGGTGTTCCGGCTTGTGGCCGAGGAATTCGAGCACGAGTTTGCGCCGGGCATGGTCGGGCCGTGCTGGGGGTATAACGGCAGCACGCCCGGGCCGACGATCGAGGCCGTCGAGGGCGACCGCATACGGATACTGGTGACGAACAAGCTGCCGGAACACACAACGATTCATTGGCACGGCATCATCCTGCCGAGCGGCATGGACGGCGTGGGCGGGCTGAACCAGCCGCAGATCGCGCCGGGCGAAACCTTCGCGTACGAGTTCACGCTGCGGCAGCACGGCACCTACATGTACCACCCGCACGCGGACGAGATGGTGCAGATGGCGGCGGGGATGATGGGGCTGTTCATCATCCATCCGAAGAGTCCCGCGTCGCCGCCGCCCGATCGCGATTACGCGTTCATGGTTCATGCGTGGGCGGTGCACCCGGGTACGCGGCGGCCCGATCCCTCGGTCATGCTCGACTTCAATATTTTCTCGTTCAATAGCAAGGTGTTTCCCGCCATCGAAACCATGGTCGCGCGGCAGGGCGAGCGCGTGCGAATTCGCATCGGAAACCTCAGCATGGACGAGCACCCGATTCACCTTCACGGCTACGTGTTTCATGTGACCGGCACGGAGGGCGGGCCGGTACCCAAATCGGCGCAGTGGCCGATGGCGACGGTGCAGGTGCCCGTGGGGACGACGCGCGACATCGAGTTCGTCGCCGATCACAACGGCGACTGGGCGTTTCACTGCCACAAGTCGCACCACACGATGGGTCCCATGGGCCACGACGTGCCGAACATGCTCGGGGTGAATCAACGGGACGTCGAGGCGCGCATCCGGCGGCTGTTGCCCGACTATATGGGTATGGGCGAGGCGGGTATGGCCGAGCACGCGGAGCACACCGCCGCGGGACACATGCCCGGGCCAGCCAATACGCTGCCGATGATGACTGGCAAAGGCCCCCACGGGCTGATCGAGATGGGCGGGATGTTCACCGTGTTCAAGGTGCGCGCGGACCAAACGCGCGGGGATTACTCGGATCCGGGTTGGTACACGGCACCCGAGGGCGAGATCGCGTGGAAGGTGCAGGCCTAGTCGCTGCGGTTTCGATTACTTCGGGCGGACCACCAGGACGGGGCAGGGTGCGGTTCGCACCACGCGTTCCGTTGTGCTCCCGAGGAGCGCGTGGGCCAGCCCGCCGTGGCCATGCGTGGCCATAACCAGCAGGTCGATATTGTGATCGCGGACGAACTCGGCGATGACCTTGTCGGGGATCCCATGAAGCACGCGCGAATCGATCTGCGGCGCCTTCAACCACTGCGTCCATTCCTTCAGGACGTGTTGCGCGCGCATTTTCAGTTGGTCCCGGGTGGGCGCTTCGATGGTGGCGTAGGGCAGCGTATCGATGCGGGCATCGATCACGTGCAGAACGGTGAGTTCGGCATCGAGCGTCGAGCTTATCTCGGCCGCGAACGGCAGGACGGACCGCGAAAGGTCGGAGAGGTCGGTTGTGCACGCGATGCGATCGATGGCGAACTCGTCCGGTTTGAACCGCGCGCCGGCATCCGGCTGCTTTACGGCCAGGACGGGCACGGGTGATTGGCGCAACAACTTCTCGCAGGTGCTGCCGAAGAGGAACCGGTTGAAGCCCGTGTGTCCGTGCGTGCCGGTGACGACGAGGGCGGCGCCGCTTGACTTGATCATGCCGACCAATTCGGTCACGGGCGCGCCGCGCGCGATCTCGCCGGAGGCGGAAACGCCCAGGCCCTGGACGCGATCTACGGTCTTGGCGAGATGATCCTTCGCTGCGGCCTCCACGCTGGCGACTCCGGGATCGACCACGACTTCCTGGCCGTAGAGCGCGGCGTAGGTGAGATACGACGTGTCAACGACGTGGCCGATCACGATTTCGCCATGCAACTGCTTCGCAAGTTCTACCGCGTAGCCGACGGCGTAATCGGCGCACGGCGAGAAATCGGTGGTGACGAAGATTCGCTTTGTGTCGGGCATAAGACCCCTCGGGATCGCGTTCGCGCGACTGAGGATACCGGTCGGCACGGAACAAGTAAACAGAATTTAGTGCGCCCGCGGCGAACCACGTCGCTTCGCCGCAGCGCTCGATTCTCGCAATGACGATACGGGCACGCTAGTCAAGCACGCGCAGGGATTGCGTCTTGATGAGACAGTACACCGTTGCGCCCCTGGCGAGTTCGAGCTCGGCGACAGCGGCCGGGGTGAGTTCGACCCAGACGACCTGGCCGACGTCCACACCGACGAAGCACGCGCCGCCCGCCGCAACGATTTCACGCACGACCCCGCGAAGATGATTGCGCGCGCTGACCCCGGGTAGATCCTCGCGGCTGAGCAGAATCGATTCGGGCGGAACCTCTACGAAGACTTCATCCGCGGGCGTGGACTTGAGCTCGGGCAACTGAAGCGACTGCGTGCCGACATCGCCCCGCCAGCGGCCGCCCGTTTCGCGGACACGCGCGACGCGCAACAGATTCATCGGGCGCGAATCATGCTTGAGCGCCATCACGCCCGGCGCGGCGAGCACCTCCTCGGGCGGGCCCGCGCCGACGACGCGGCCCCGGTCCATGAGAATGACCCATTGCGCGAGGCGGCGGACCTCGGCGGGCACGTGGCTGACGAACAGCGCGGGGACGGCCCACTCGGCGAGCGCGCGTTCGAGGTAGCCGAGAATGCGCAGTTTGAGGCGCTCGTCAAGCGAGCCGAGCGGCTCGTCCATCACGAGCAAGCGCGGCCGGCTGAGCAGCGCCCGGCCGAGGGCCACGCGCTGGCGTTCGCCGCCCGACAGCGCCCGGACGGGCCGGCGAAGCAGCGGTTCGAGTTCCAACACGTGGACGAGCCGGTCGAACGGAATTTCCGGGCCGGCGGCGCGGCTGCTCCTCATTCCGTAGCGCAGGTTGCGCGTCACGTCGAGATGCGGAAACAACAGGAGATCCTGGAAGACCGCACCGACAGAGCGGGATTCGGGCGGGAGATCAAGGCCGCCCGCGGTGTTGCAGACCGAGAAATCGCCAACACGGATCACGGCGTGGCCGCAGCGCCGCATGCCCGAGATGGTCTCGACAATCGAGGTCTTGCCGCTGCCGGACGGCCCGAAGAGCGCCGTGATCTGGGCGGAGGTTTCGAACGCGGCGTCGAGTTCGAATCCGCCGGCGAACTGATGTCGCGCTTCAAGCATCAGCACGGCCATGACGGCGTCCCCGGCGATCGAGCCATTCGCTGACCAGGATGGCGGCCGCGGCGATCGCGATGCTGACCGCGACCAGCCGCCAACTCTGGCCGATGGGCCCCGGTGTCTGCGTGTTGGAGAAAATGAGCAGCGGTATGGTCTGCGTGCGGCCGGGGATGTTGCCCGCGATCATGATAGTCGCTCCGAACTCGCCGATGGCGCGCGCGAAAGCGAGCACGGTACCCGCGACAATGGCACGCGAGGCGAGCGGCAGGCTGATCGTGATGAAAGCGCGCGCACGGCCCGCTCCCAGCGAGCGCGCGGCGCGCTCGAGACGCGGGTCGATGGATTCAAAGCCGAGCCGCGCGGAACGCACGATGAACGGGAATCCCATGATGCCCGCGGCGATCGCCGCGCCGATCCACGTAAACACGACGTGCGCGCCGAAGGCCGATTCGAGCGCGCGGCCGATGGGACCGCTCCGGCCGAAGAGCAGCAGCAAGAAGTATCCCGTAACCACGGGTGGCAGGACGACGGGCAGATTGACGAGCACGTCCACGAGCCAGCGCGCGCGCGAGTGCGTCCGCGCGAGAAAGTACGCCAGCGCCACCGCGGCGGGCAGACCCCCCGCGACGGCGCAAATGGACACGCGTACGCTCAGCGCGATCGCGTTCCACTCTGCTTCGGTCAGCGTCAAGGGAGGATGGTCCCGGAAGCGTTGGGTTCCCCGGCAGCCGCGGCGTTACGAGGCGCCGCCCGAGAGCGGGAGCCGTTTGAAGCCGGCGGACTCGAATCGGATGGACGCACCATCGGAAAGGAGATAGTCAAAGAAGCCCGCCGCTGCGTCGTTTCGAGCATCCGACTCGAATCGAACGAGCGAATAGCGCACGGGTGCCGCAAGGGCGTCGTCCAGCGTTTCGATCACCGTGATCCTGTCGTTCGCTGCGGCGTCGGTTGCATAGACAATCGCGGCGTCAACTTCGCCGGTCTCGGCGTAGAGCAGCGCCTGCCGCACGTCCATCGTGTTCACGACCC
>CAYPNI010000167.1:0-7602 GCA_964411925.1 uncultured Nitrospirales bacterium | reverse complement strand
ACGCTGTTCCTCGACGAGATCGGCGATATGGCGCTGGTGTCGCAGGCGAAGCTCCTGCGCGTGCTGCAGAACGGCGAGATCCGCCGCGTAGGCGATACGAACGTCCGGCACGTGGATGTGCGCATTCTCGCAGCGACAAACCGCGACCTCATCGAGGACGTGCGCGAGCGGCGGTTCCGCGAGGACCTTTATTTCCGGTTGAACGTCTTCCAAATCGTAATCCCGCCGTTGCGCGAACGGCCGGACGCGATCGCCGCGCTCACGCGCGAGTTCCTAAAACGCTACAACCGCAAATACGGCAAGGTGATCGCGCAGATCGAGGACGCGGCCTGGGCGATGCTGCAGAGTTATCCGTACCCCGGCAATGTGCGCGAACTCGAGAGCACGATCGCGCATGCCGTGATCATGGCGGACGGCGATCGCATCCGCATCAACGATCTGCCCGATCCCGTGCGGTACGGCGAGCGGCCGCGCCTCGGACTTCCGCATCTGTACGACGACGGCATCAAGAGCATCGCGGACATGGAGAAGGACCTCATCGAACGCGCGCTGGCCAAACTCAAGGGCAACCAGACCGAAGTCGCGAAGGCGCTCGGCATCTCGCGCTCGACACTCTGGCGCAAGCTCAAGGAGTACGGCATTTCGCGCGGGGGCGATGACGAGGCGGACTGAGGGGACATTCGGCCCGCGTGGTATAATTTCCGCCAAGGGGTGTCCTGTTTCGGCGGGGCTGGGGTAAGTATCGCAATTGCTCGGGGGAGGCCGTCCATGGCGGCGAACGTGGAGTCTGCTCAGGACCGCATCGGCCGGATGTTGCTGGCCGGCGGGCTGATCACCGAGAAACAGCTCAAAGACGCGCTCGCGGTGCAAGGCGAGACCGGCGAACGCCTGCTGAATGTCCTCGTCGCGCAGGGCGCGATCGATTCGAAACGCTTCGTCGAATTTCTCGCGCAGCCCGGCAAGTCGCAGGCGGTCGAGCTGGGCGACTTCGACATTCCGCGCGACGTGATCGAACTCGTGCCCCGCAACTTCGCCGTACTGCACAAGGTCGTGCCGGTCGAGCGCGAGGGCGCCGTGCTCACCGTCGCCGCGCCGCAGCCGCTCGAGGCTTCCGTCGTCACCGCGCTCGAGGAACACACGGGCCTCACGGTAAAGCCGCTCATCTGTTCGGCGGACGCCGTGCAGCGCAGTCTCGCGCGGCATTACGAGAACGGCAAGGACGCCGGCGCGCTCGGCAATCTCGAAGGACCGCTCAAGCTCACGCTCGCCGTCTCGATGCTGCACCACGTCGATTCGTTGCCCGCGCTGCCGGGCACGGTCAACCGCGTCCGCGAACTCGTCTACGACAAGGACGGCTCGGCGTCACAGGTCGCCGAAGTCATCCAGCAGGACCCGGGCCTCGCGGGCAAAGTGCTCAAGGTCGCGAACAGCGTGGCCTACGGTTTCAGCCATAAAGTGGACACCGTGCAACTCGCCGTCTCGCTGCTCGGCATGGTCGAGACGTATTCCATCGTCATGTCGTCGGCCGTGATCAACGTGTTCGACAAGTCGCGGAAATTCGACTACATGGCGTTCTGGCTCGAGTCGCAGACCTGCGCGCGGGCCGCGCGGGCGCTGTCGAAGTTCCTCGAACTCAAGAACCACGGCGGCATTTTCTCCGCTGGGCTGTTGCACGACATCGGCCGCGTTGCGCTGTTGCAGATCGCGCCGAAGCATTACGAGCGCGTCAGCCCCTCACTCAAGGGCATGGACCTCATCCGCGCCGAGGAGGAAATCCTTGGGCTCACGCACACCGAAGCGGGCTACCAACTCGCGCTGCACTGGGGCCTGCCAGACGATCTCGCCGAATGCATCCGGTTCCATCACGCACCGCAATACGCCTCCGAATCGGTGCGCGGCACGGTCGCGCTCGTGAACATCGCGGACGTCATCGCGCGGGCCCAGGCACAGCCGGGCGAGAAGCCGGAGTTCGACATCGGCGAGTGCGAACTCGCGATGAAGATTCACGATCTCAAGGAATCCGAGATCGCCGAAGTTGCCGCGTCCATTCCCCGCCCGCAACCCAGCGAGTCGCTCTGGTCGCCGTCGTAAAACCACGGTTGGTGGCGCAGGCTTCCAGCCTGCGGGGGTTCCACGGAACGCGCTTGCACTCATCCCCAAGACGGTAACTACCGCACGCCGGAACTCCGCGCCACTACAAACTCGGGATTTCCAACGCCACTTCCTCTCGTGCGACGTTCCCGGCGAGGTCGGTGACTTCGATCGCAAGCGTGCCGGCGCCCGCGGGCAAGTCTTCGTCCTGCTCCCACACGAGCAAGTCCTGCTCGGGGTCGTATTCCATCAGCAGCCATTGACCGCCGAACGTCGCCGCATACGTGTCGATACCGCTGCCCTTGTCCGTGATCTCTGCGCGAATCTTCGGGCGGCGCGATGCCGGCGTCTGTCCCGCGGCGGGATCGAGCACGTGAATCTTCGGCGCAACGGTGTCTTCCATGACCGCAAACACGCCAAATCGGTTCGACCCCGACTCGAGTCCGGCGCGATTGTCGAGCCAGCGCATCGCCTCCCAGCGCTCGCGTCCGTGCCGATACATCAGGAGCCGGCCGGGCGTCGCGACGGCCGCGTCCAACGGCAATCGAAGCGATACCACTCCCTCCACCGCGGCGTACGGCGGCCAAATCTCAAACGATCGGGAGACGGGCGTGAGTTCGTCCTGGAGCGGAATTTCATCCAGCGTACGCACTCGGATCGCGAGCATGCCGTACGGCTGGGCGTATTGCAACGTCAGTCGGACACCGCCGACGTCGATCTGCCGTCGGCCGGTGCTCTCGGAGCGCCGCCAGAAGACGACCCGCTCGGCCGGCGCGGCAACCCGCGGATGCTCCACGCTCACCTGCGCGTCGACGAAGGCCTCGCCGGGCCGGTACGCGACGCGAAACTGCCGCGGCCCGATCCTGTGCATCGGGACGCGCTCGGGCGTCGCTCCCGCTACGCGAAGAACGGGCGTGACGGTCTCGCCGTTTTCGAAGCGCGCCGTGGCAACGAACAAGACTCCGGTGTAGTCGTAGGTCACTTCGCCGGGGCCCGAGTCGAGCGGATCGACGACGTTGCGCTGGGGCGGCCGGACGTCTTCAGGCGTCTCCGGCCGCACCGGGATCGTAAGCCGGGAGCGGTTCCCGGCGAAATCTTCCGCGGACACGGTCACATGGCTAATCGACGTGAGCGCTTCCAGCCGGCCGTCGTCCGCACCCTGCGGATAAATCTCGGATTCGTTCCCCGGCTTTCGCCACTGCAACAGGAACTGCCCCTGGTCGGCGAGGGCCGGTTCATACGCGGCGACACCGTCGTCGTCGTGGTCGTAGGACAAGCGTTCATGCGTGATCTGGAACTTCGGCAGCCCGTTGAGCTCCGTCGTCAGACGGTACACGCCGAGCTTCGAGCCGCCCGCCGCGGGATCGAACACGTCAACCGCGACGGCGAACGGGCCGGTGGTCCCTACTTCATCGATCGCGTACGACCCGTCCTCGCGTCTTCGCGCGTCGCGCACGACCGGGAGCACGTCGCCGTTCACCCTCGACTCCGGATCGAGCGGAATGATCGCGGCCTTGCGGAACACCGGTTCGGTGGTGTCGGGCCAGGTCACGCCGAGCGTGCCGGGGTTGACGGTCACGTTGTTCGCGTCGCGGATCTCATAGTGCAAGTGCGGCACGCCGATGCCGGTCTGGCCGGATTTCGCGATGAGTTGCCCGCGTTTCACCGGTAATTCGCCGGGCTTGAGCTCGATCCGGACCGCGTAACTCTTGCGCGCGTGCTGCTCGCGGCGGACGTACGCGTCCAGCGGCGGCGCGAACTCGTTCAGGTGCGCATACACTGCGATGTTGCCGTCCGCGAGCCGGAGATAAACGGCCTTGCCGTATCCGTTGGGCGAACACGCGAGGAGAACAGCCGAGCCGTCGTCCGCGGCGTAGACGTTTTTTCCGATCGGCCCGGTGCGCAGGTCGATGCCCATGTGATAGCGGCCCGGCCGGTACTCGCCGAAGCTTGACGTGAGTTCGCGCGGGAGATCGAGCGGCCACGCGTACGGCTCGGCCGATGCCTGAGCGAGCAGCGAACCGCCGGCCAGCAGCAGCGCGATCGCCGTTCCGGTCATCCCGCCGGCAGCGCGCCGTTGAGGATGAGGTTCTTCTCCAGTTCGAGATAGACCTCGACTTCGGCGCCGTTCTGGACCAGCTTGTCGCAAAACTCGTGCACCGCCTTCGCGCCGCGCTCGGAGAGCAGCGCGTTGCGCACGGCCCGTTCGTTTTCCTCGAACCCGGCCTCGACAGGCGCCGCCACGTTGACCAGCTTGACAATGTGGAAGCCGTAGGTGCTCTCGATGACGTCGCTGACTTCGCCGGGCTTCATCGTCGCGGCGGCATTCACCAGGAACGGGGGCAGCGCCGTCACGGGCAGCATGCCCATATCGCCGCCGTTCTCCGCGCCCGGCGCGTCCGACATCGCGCGCGCCACACCTTCGAAACTCTGCCCGCTCATCAGCCGGGCCAGCGCCTGATCGGCCTTTTCCCGGGCCAGTTTCTGCTTTTCCGCGCGCGTGCCGTTGATCTTCACGGGATTGATGAAAATCTGCTGGAACTGGAGCTTGGCTGGAACCCCGTAGTCCTTCTTGTCCGCGTCGAACGCCTGTTTGACCTCCGACTCATCGATCTTGATGTCGCTCTCACGGATGACGGTCGCGCGCATCTTCTCGGTGACCAGCGCCCGACTAATGTTGGCGAACACTTCGTCGCGGTTGGTAAATCCCAACAGCGCGAGGACTTCCGCTTCGGTCATGTCTTTGTTCTCGCGCTCCTTGATCATTTGTTGCGTCTGGGCGAGCTGCGCCTGCCACGCCTTCTCCACGTGTTCCGCGGGCACGGTGACGCCGCGGCGCATCGCTTCGTCGTAAAGCAGCTCGCGCTCGATGAGCAGGCCCATGCAGCGCAGGCCCAACTGGGCCCGGGCGGCGTCCGGCACATCGGTCGTCTTGTTCTGGCGCATGACGGCGGCGAGTTCGGCCTGGTATAGCCGGATGTACGCCACGCGGCTGAGCAGCCGCCCGCTCACCTTGGCGACGGGACCGTCCGGCACGGACTTGAGCACGATGTCCATCGCGTCGAGGTTGGGTGCCTGCGCCGGCACGGCGACGGCCGCAAGCCCGGCCAAACAGGCGAGTAGGGTGATCCTCATGTGACCGGTTCTCCTTACCACCGCATTTACCCCGCTAGAGTGACGGCAGACCCGATGCACTCGGCGGAGGCGTTCCCCGAGCGTCAGCCGCCTGCGCCGCAGGCGCCCCGGCGACCGCGGCCCCCTCGGCCTTGGCCGCTTCCTGGCGCTCCTTCATCTGCCGGCGGCGCGATTCGCGGCGTTCACGCCGATCAGCGATCATCTGGAAGAGCGAGGCCCGCAGAAACGTACGAATCAGGACGAACGTCGCGGCGTACACACCGACGTAAATCCAGCCGGAGCGGACCAGGGTCGTCAGCAGGGTCGCATCGCGCAGAAACATCTGGGTCAATGCGACCCCGAGCGCGGCCCACGCCGCCGCGATGTGCCCCAGCTTGTCGGCGTCGAGGGGCACGACCTTGGGAGGCTTCCGTGCGCTGTCCGGCATGGCGAAATGGTAGCACAGCGCTTCGCGGAACCGGAACCGCGACGCGCCCCATCAGGCCGAGGGACCGTCCGTCACCTTGGCGTTTCGCGCGGCTTGTTCGGTGACGGTCCATTCACCTCCGAAACGGTGGCGCAGGACGCGGTAGCCGCCCTGCCCGACGCGGACCTCGGAAAACTCGCCGGTGTGGCCCTTCTCATGGTCGTGCCGAAACAGCGCGCCGGTGGTCAGGTAGGTGATGAAGGGATACGTCGGATCGATGACGTGGCTGAACCGGTGCACGTGGCCCGAGATGTAGAGAATGCGCCCGGCATAACGCCCCAGCGCCTCGCGCAGCGCCATCGCGCCGCGCAACCGGCGATGCGTCGTCGTTGAGTAGCCGTAGGTCCGATCCATGAGCGGATAGTGGCCCGCGACGATGAGCGGCCCGGAGACTTGAGGGAGGATCTGGTGGACCGCGTCTATTTCGGACGCCGTGATGCGGCCGCGCGAGGTGAGCAGGTTCGGGCAGACCGTCGGCACGTATACGACCGGCGTGCCGCCGGCCAACCGCGCGACCGCGGGAAGCGACGGCGCCGGGACCCATTCACCGAGATACTGCTCGAAGCGTCGCTTGCGCGCGGACTCAAAGGTATACACGTCATGGTTGCCGGGAATGACGACGGGGCGTTTGCCGGCGGAGACGAGCGCGCGCACGAACTCCCGCGCCGCGCGAAACTCCGCATCGGTCGCCGTGGACGCGAAGTCGCCCGTGAGCAGGATGTCGCGCACGTCCAGGCCCGCGATGTACTCCAGAAACGCCGGCGCCTGCGCGGTGAGGAACTCGTGGCGGCGGCGCATCACGACGTTCAAGTTGCCTAGCGCGCGCTTGTTGAACAGTCGCAGCGGGTTCGTGACCACCTGCCAAAAGTGCAGGTCGGTCAGGTGGAGGAACCGGTCGCCGGTCGGGCTGTCCAGGGGCGCTTCGATGCCGCTCACGCGCACCCGCCCGCTGGGTGCAATCGGCCGAGTCGCCGCGCGGACGCCGCCAGACGCTGTCCCCCGGAATCCCTCATGCGCCGTATCTTACCAAGCGCGTGGTTGAAGACAAGCGCCGCGTCCGGTAGAACAGTTGGAGGTAGGCATTGCGCCGGTTCAGGCGCGAATTCGACGAGAGGACCCGAACTCATGAGCACGACTGAACGCAAGACGATGACCCGACGCGACTTTGCGATGACTTCCGCCGCCGCGGGGTTCGCGATTCTGGCCAGCGGTAGCGGCGTCTCCGCCGCGACACGCAAACCCAAGACGCTCAACGTCGGGCTGATCGGCGCGGGCGGGCGCGGCACGGGCGCGGCGATGCAGATGCTGCAAGGCAACGAGAACGTGCGGTTGATCGCCGTGGCGGACATCTTCGAGGACAAGGTCGAGGGCGCGAAGAACCGGTTCCGCTCCGAGGACCCGCGGCTCGCCGGCAAGGTCGACCTACCGGACAAGAACTGTTTCGCCGGCATCGACGCGTACAAGAAGCTGCTGAAGACCGACGTGGACGTCGTGGTCCACGGCACGCTGCCGTACTGCCGGCCGCAGCACATTGCCGCGGCGATCGACGCGGGCAAGCATGTCTTCACCGAGAAACCCGCCGCGGTCGATCCCGCCGGCATCCGCGTGTTCCTCGCCGCGGCCGAGAAAGCGAAACAGAAAAACCTGTGCATCGCCGCCGGCACGCAGCGGCGTCACCAGAAGGAATACGTCGAGACGATCCAGAAGATCCACGACGGCGCGATCGGCGATGTCGTCGCGATGCGCGCCTACTGGTGCGGCACGCTGCCGTTCGCGCACGATCGCAACCCGGACTGGAAGTCCGACCTCGAGTATCGCATCCGCAACTGGTACGGGTTCTGCTGGGTCGCGGGCGACAGCATCGTCGAGCAGCACGTGCACAACCTCGACGTGATCAACTGGGTCAAAGG
>CAYPNI010000166.1:0-7656 GCA_964411925.1 uncultured Nitrospirales bacterium | reverse complement strand
GACGGAAGATCAGATCGCGGCGCTGTGGCGCGCGATCGAGGAGCGGGGACGATGACGCTTGACGTTTGGCACGAGAACTACGTGGTGCAGGAAGAAGTCTCCGGCCGGGTTACCGAGATTCCGGGCTGGCATCATGCCACAGAGAATTTCGGTCTGATTGCTACCGAAATGAACGACGGGTATCGGTACAGCCTGATCGTCCTCGCGCATCGTACAGCGATTCTCCGGTGTAAGAATCACGCGGATGCTGCGGCGTGCGTGGCCGAGTTGGCGGCGCTAGGAAATTGGAACGAAGCCGAGGAATGCGGCCCGGATGAAATCCCTATGGAAGCGGTCGCAGACATCGCGTTGCGCAACGATTCGATGCTGTACACGTGGAAGCACCCTTGCCTAGCGACTGGCGGGCCGATCGGAGGGTTCTAATGAGCTGGTGGCTGGTGCTGGCGTTGGTCGGCGGCGGGATCGTCCTCGGGGCGGGGGCGTTGTGTGCGTGGTTCATGTGGACGGTCTGGAAAGCGGGAACGAAATTATGATCAAGGCCGCGCGGATACGCGGGAAGCGAAAACGTCGTCAAGCCAGACAGGCGTTGAAGTACGGGCGCGCTGCGAAACCTCGTCACACCTCGCGTTCCGGTCGAACGGGCGCGATACGGTCAAAGCAGCAGAAATCGAGAAGGTGATCGATGCCTCCCTTTGACGCATTGCGGGCGCCGCGGGTGAAGCGGGCGGTCGAGGAGTCGCAGGAGCGGCCGCGGCCGGCGTGGGACCGTGTGGTGAAGGCGATCGAGGGCGTGCCGCGCCGGGAACGGCGTGCGCCGATTTCACAGGTAGGTCAAGGGCCGAGCACGGGCACGGTACAGGGGGCGGAAAACGTGCCCTATGCACAGGGTACGGAAAACGTGCCCTCTATCAAGTCGTTATTGGAGGGGTTCGAGGCGGAGAACGCGCGGGCGTTTGAGGGTCGGCTGCGGACGATGGCGCAGTTCAATCCGGACGCGATTGCGCAGCAGTATTCCTTGAGCCGGCGGTCGGGCCGGCCTCTGGGCGAGGTGACGCGGGACCCGGGGGGTGCTCCGGAGCGGTTGCAGTCGATCGAGTCGATGACTCCGGAGGCGATTTCGCAGCTGGCGAAAGACCGGCCGGCGTTTTTCCGTCGGGTGATGAGCGATCCGGCGTTTGCGGCGCTGGTGGTGGACGACCTCGAGGAGTCGAGCAAGCCTGAGGGTCTGATGCGGGAGTTGCTGCTGTTCGCGTTGCCGGTGCCGACGCCTGGGGAGACGTTCGACGAATTGCGGGCGTACGGCCCGGACCTCGCGAACGCGTACAAGCGGGGCACGAACCAGTACGCGACGAGTTACCTGGGCGGGCAGCTGGTGAGGGAGGCGCTGACGACGGGGTACCTCGACGAGGGCAAGCTGTCGGTGTTGCGCGAGCTGGCGGCGGAGTCGGCCGAGCTCGCGCCGGCAAAAGAGCGGGGATTTTTCGCGGGGGCGCCGGTGACGATTGCCGAGCAGGCGCCGATCCTTGCGGGCGCGGTGGCGAGCCGCGCGGGCGGGTTGATTCCGGGCGCGGGGCCGTACCTTGCGGCGGGCGGCGGGTTCGCGTACGCGGCGATGCTCGAGGGCGGGTCAGCGATGGCGGAGTTCGCGGAGATCACGGACGCGGACGGCCGGCGCATTCCGGCCGAGGACGCGGCGCTGGCAGCGGCGGCCGTTGGCGTGATGAACGGTCTGCTGGAGACGGTGGGCACGAGCGCGGTGCTGCGTGCGACGCCGCTGGGCAAGTACAAGGAGAAACTGGCAGGGCCGGCGCTGCGTCGCGCGGCGCGGAAGCTGGTGCAGAATCCCGCGGCGTGGTCGCGGGTGAAGGCGGTGGTGGGCCCGCAGATTCGGGCGTTCCTGACCGAAGGCACGACAGAGGGTTTGCAGGAAGCGGTCACGGTGTTCGGGAACGAGTTGCTGAAGCAGCTCGCGGACGAGGAGGGCACGGCCGGCGGCGACGTTGCGCGGGCGGGCCGGGAACTGTTCACGCCGGAGAATGTTTCGCGGCTGGTGGACGCGGCCGAGGCGGGCGCGCAGGCATCGCTGATCGGGTTGCCGGGGGTGGTGACGCGAGGGGTCAGCCAGGCCGAAGGTCAAGAGCCGAGCACGACCACGATTACGGGCACGGCGGTGGTAGACGAAGGATCGGCGGAGTCGATGGCGGCGGCGTTGCAGCGGCGGATGGTCGAGTCGCTTGAGGACGAACGGGACGCGGCCTACCTCGAGCAGCTGGGCGAGTACGGCAAGAGCAAACTCGCGACGCGGAGCCCTGAGCTGGCGGACGAGTACGTGCAGCAGGTCGCGGAACAGACCGGGCGCGAGCACGTGCGGAACGTGCGGCTGGACGCGGACGTGGTGCGGGGGCTGGTGTCGGAGAATCCGGAGGCCGCGGGCGTGCTGCGCCGGGCGGCGACGGATTTCGATGCGCAGCTCGAGCGTGCGGCCGAGGCGGGCGGCGACGTGCTGATCCCCGTGGGCCGTTGGGCGTCGGTGGTGGCGCCGAGCGCGATTTATGACGCGGTGAAAGACCATGCGCGGCTGCGGCCGGGGTCGATGAGTCGCGCGGACCTTGCCGAGGACGGCGGGCAGGCGGTGGTCGAGAGCGAGATTCAGCGGCTGATGGACGGCCGCGTGGGCGAGACGGCGGCCGAGCGCGAGGCGGACGCGCTGTTTCAAGAGCTGACCACACCTGCCGGTGAGTTGAGAGCGGCTGCGCCGCAAGACCAGTCTTCGGGTCCACGCAGAAATCTAGCGGCGGAAACCGCGCGCAGCGAGATCGAGGCCGAGGGCGCGCTGGAGTCGGAGACGGCGGCGGCGTTCGAGGAAGCGAGCCCGGCGTCGGCGGCGCGTGCGAGCAAGCCGGCGGCGGCGTTGTACACGGCGATGATCCGGAACGTGGCGCGTCGTGCGGGAATCGGCGTTCGGGAGGCGCATGAGCGGTACGGCGTGCGGCGTGTGGGCGCAGGCGAGACGGCGCCGTTGTCGGCGGCGGCGCAGCTCGAGCAGGTGGCATATCACGGGAGCCCGCACACGTTCGAGAAGTTTTCGAGCGAGAAGATCGGGACGGGCGAGGGCGCGCAGGCATTCGGGCACGGGCTCTACTTCGCGGGCAAGCGCGAGGTGGCGGAGTATTACCGAGAGCGGTTTTCGGAGAACATGCCTGAAACGTCGGATGTCTACTACGTTGATGGCAAGGCGATCGCTGGACCGACAGACGGAACACATCCGCCCACGTTCGAAGCGGCGCGCAGGATTGAGTCGTCTGATTGGAAGACCGTGTGGCGCGCGCACAAGCGGTCCGAGAAAGAACGCGCGGAAAAGAAAGAGGCCGGCACGCAGTACTCCGAGGGCTTCGAGGTTTGGATCCGTCAATTCGAGCAAGCAATGCAGGAGCTCGAAGGGAAAACGATCACCCGGGAGGTGGTCCCGCGCGCGAGTGCGCGACTGTACACGGTGGACCTTGCGCCGGAGGAAGACGAATATTTGTTGTGGGACGAACCGCTGAGCCGGCAGAGCGAGAAGGTGCGGGCGGCGTTCCATCCGTATCTGACGAACCCGAACATCAAGGACGCGATCGAGGAAATCATCAACGCGAGGCCGGACGCCGAGGAGCTGCTGGAGTTTAGCGGCCGGAGCTGGTACCGGTTTCTGAACACGGCGCAGAGCAACTTCGACGTCGAGTTGCCGGGCGCGGACTACTCGGTGGGGAAGACCTATCCGGAGTGGACGAGTGAATCGTTGCGCGCGGCGGGGATTCGCGGGATCAAGTACGTGGACGGCGCGACGCGCGACACGCTGGGGCCGTTCAATTACAACTACGTGATTTTTGACGATGCGGACGTGACGATCACGCGGCTGGAGCAGCGGGTGGATCCGGCGACGGTGGCGCGGGTGGAAGCGACGGCGCCGCAGCTCAAGGGCCGGATGATGCCGGACCCGGCGGTGGCGTACCGTGAGCCGTTCGAGTTTCTGGCGTTGCCGGAGATTCACGAGAAGGTGATGGAGGGGGTGCGGGACCGTTCGCAGGCGAGCGTGCTGGAGGACAGCGAGGCGAACCAGGCGCGTCGCGAGCAGGCGGTGGTGGACATGCTGAAGCCTCGGCACGAGGTGCGCGCGGAACGGAAGGCGTGGATTGTGCTGGGCCCGCCGGGGGCGGGCAAGAGCCGGGCGACGGGTCCGCTGGCGCAGCGGGAAGGCGCGGCGGAGATTGACCCGGACATCGCGAAACAGCATCCCTTGTACGCGGCGGAGTACCGGGGCGGCGAGGGGGCGAGCGCGATCCATGCCGAATCGGGGCTGATTGCGGACATGGCGCTGGCGCGTGCGGTCGAGCAGGGGCTGAACATTTCGCTGCCGGCGATCGGTCGGACGTACGGGAACCTCCGGGAACGCATTGGGCTGCTTCGGGAGATGGGGTACCAGGTGCGTGTGATCCTGGTGGACATCAGCCCGCAAAAGAGCCTGGAGCGGTCGTATCGACGGTATTACCGGACGGGCCGGCACGTGAGCGGGGACTATGCGCTGTTTGCGGTGGACGACGCGCCGGCGCGGAATTACCTGAAATTGTTCGAGGATGGTATACTTACCGAGGACGAATGGGACGCGTACAGCAATGAGCAGTCCGGAGCCGGAGAACCCCCGCGAGTTTCGCCCCTTGAACTTCGAGGAGCGATTGCCGCGCGAGAACAATCCCTTGCTGTACGAGGACGAGCGTTCCTTAGAGACGCTTCGACGCCTGAGCGACGGGACATTGCGCGACTCCTTATCGAAGCACTTCCCGAAGACGTCCTGACCGAACCCGCGCTATTCCAGTCCGTTGATCCGATCTACTCCGAGGCCGAACTGCGCCGTTTGACGCCCGAGCAGCGCGCGGTGCTGGACCGTCGCGCGATCGAGGCGTTGCCGGAATCGCAGTTGCAGGCGTTCCGCGAGCGGGGCGCGAGCGGCGCGCGGCTGGGGACGCTTGCGCGTGAATGGCTGCGCGCACGGACAGGGCTCGAGAACATCGACGACGTTGCAGAAGACCTCGGGATCGATCTGCGCCGTGGGTATCAGCGCGCACAGGACGAGCGGCGCAGTCTGGACGCGCTGGAGGCGGACCGGGCGCGGCAGGCGCTGGAACGCCAGCAGGCGGAATCCCAGCGCGCGGTTGAAAGCATGTTTGCGCGCCTCGACGAGGCGCCGCGGGGATTCCAGGCGCCGGAGGAAGCGATACAGCAGGACCTCGCCGGCGTGACGGCGGCGGGCGACGCGCTGGGCCAGGGCGTGCTGTTCCAGGGGGCGGACGAATACAGCGCGCCGGAGAAGACGGCGGGGGTGTACGGGTCGGACACGACGATCGACGTCGAGGGCAGCGAGAAGATTCCGGCGCGGTACAAGGTGGTCGAGGTGGATTCGCTGACGCCGAGCCACGATTTCCGCGCGCGATCGCCGCGCCCGAATTTCCCCGCGCGGTACCCGTCGGTGCTGCAACCGCGGAACATCACGGCGAACAGTGCGCAGGCGGGCCGCATCCTGAAGATGGCGGACGACTGGAAGCCCGGGAACGCGAACAGTCCCAGCGAATTCGTGCACGGTCCGCCGAGCGTGACGCCGGAGGGCATCGTAATCAACGGGAACGGGCGGGCGTCCGCGGCGCAGCTGGCGGCGGCCGAGGGCAAATTTTCGAGTAACAAGGAGTTTCTGATCAAGGCCGCGGCGCTGTTCGGTTTGGACCCGGAAGCTGTGCGGGCGATGACGAACCCGATGCTGGTGCGCGAAGTGCCGTTCGCCGGGGACTCGGCCGCGGCGGTGCGGTTCGCGGCGATGGGGAACGTGAGCCTAACGGGCCGCGAAGGCCCGGTGCGCGAGGCGGAGAAAGTGAACCGCGCGATAGCGCCGGTGGACATTCTTGCGTTCATGGACCTCGAGGCGCGTACGACGCGCGAGGCGGTGAGCGATCCGGCGAGCAACAAGGAAATCCGGGAATTGCTGCGGACGCACCTGCCGCAGTCGGAGATCGCGCAGTACATCGACCCGGAGACGGGCCAGTTCACGGAGGTCGGCGTCGAGCTGGTCGAGGACATGGTGCTGCTGAAGTATCTGCCGATCGAGATTGTCGAGCGGCTGCGGGGCCCGGGCAACCGGAAGGCGTTGCTGAACACGCTGGAGAATTCGTTGCCGGTGCTCGAGCGGATTTCTCGGGCGACGGCGGAAATGCCGACGGCGACGCCGACGGACCTTCGGCCGGCGTTGCTGGGCGCGCTGGACTGGCTGAGCCGGAATCCCGAGGCGAAGGACGCGACGCTGGCGGGCCAGGCGGATATGTTCGCGGGGGCGAACCCGGACGAAGTGATCATGGTGACCGAGGCGCTGCTGAAGCACGGCGAGAAGCCCAAGGTGTTCCGCGAGCGGCTGGGCACGTTCCTGGGCGACGTCGAGGGCGGGCTGGGGATTGACCCCAAGCAGGCGGCGGACGCGTTTGCGGACGCGTTCGAGGTGCAGCGTCGGCCGAATGCGGCGTTTGCGGCGGGGCCGATTGTGGACCGGTACCAGGGAACGGAATTTCAGCCTTTGGCCGGCGGGGAGCCGGAGGCCGGAACAGTTCCCGCTGCACGGCCAACCCCGGCCCCCGCCGGTCCCGATGAAGGTCAAGGGCCGAGCACGATTACGAGCACGCGCACGGATGAGGAAGTGCCGACGGCCGCGGGGCCGACGCGACCGAAGCGGGTGCGGGGGTATTACCTGCCGGGGCCGCGGGAGTTGACGCTGACGCCGGAGGCGAATTTGAGCACGGCGGTGCACGAGCTGGGGCATCACTATCTGTTCATGTTGAACGACCTCGCGGCGAACGGGGAGGAGTATTCGCAGCGGGACGTTCGCGCGGTGCTGGAGTGGGTCGGTGCGGACTCGATCGAGACGATGACAGTCGAGCAGCACGAGCAGTTTGCGAACGGGTTCCTGAAGTATCTCACGGAGCCGAGGCCGGAGGGGTTGACGGCGGACGTGAAACGGGCGTTTGCGAATTTCCGGCGCTGGCTGAAGACGCTGTGGCGGAACGGCGGGCTGACGCAGATCACGGGGATCGAGCTGAGCGACGAGGTACGGGAACTGTTCGACCGGATGTCGCTGGGGGATTCGAAGATCGACGAGGCGCGTCACGAGGCGGGCGCGCGACCGTTGTTTGTCAATCAGAACCGGATCGGGATGACGGGCGAGGAGTATTCGAAGTACGTGCAGCTGGCCGCGGAATGGAAGGACGAGGCGCAGCGGGTGTGGGACGCCAAGCAGGCGCAGCACCAGCGCCGGCGGCTGACGGCGACGGCGCGGGAACGGTTGCGTCGGTACGAGAACGAGGTGCGCAAGGAATTGCGCGAGGGGAAGACCTACCGGACGCGGCGTTACCTGATGGCCGGCGAGGGACCTGCCGGTCAGTTTGGTGAAGACCAGGCCAACGGGCAACATCGGCTTGATGACAGCGCGGTACGGGAGATTTTGGGCCGGGACGAGAGCGGGCGGGAGCTGCTGAAGCATTTGCCGGTGGGCGAATACGCGCTGACGGCCAAGGAGGGCGGGCTGGACCCGGACGAGGTGGCCGAGGTGTTTGGGTACTCGAGCGGTGACGCGATGCTGCGGGA
>CAYPNI010000165.1:0-7752 GCA_964411925.1 uncultured Nitrospirales bacterium | reverse complement strand
GGTAATCCAGCGGGAGGCGGCGGTGGACGTGCGCACGCTCGAGCGGGCGTCGGCGTCTGGCGTCAACCCGAACACGATTCGCCTCGACGAGGCGGACGCGGAATTCGAGTCGATGGCGCAGCAGCTTTCGACGACGATTTTCTACGGGAACATGAACACGAACCCCGAGGGGTTCCACGGGCTCGCGCCGCGGTACGGCACGATTTCGGGGAACCCGTTCGCGCGTCAGGTGATCAGCGCGGGCGGATCGGGCAACGACAACGGCAGCATCTTCATCGTGGGCTTCAGCCGGCGCACGTGCCACCTGCTGTACCCGAAGGGCACGCAGATGGGCGTGAAGCACACGGACAACGGCAAGCACAAGGTCACCGACGCGAGCGGCGTGTGGTGGGCGATGCACGACAGCTACGAGCAGCACTGCGGGCTGTGCGTGCGCAACCCGAAGGCGGTGGTGCGCGTGTGCAACATCGACATCAGCGATCTCACGCACAACGCGGCGACGGGCGCGAACCTGATGCGGCTGCTGAACACGGCGACGTTCCGCACGATCCACGCGAGCGTGGGCGACGTGTCGTGGGTGGCGTTCATGCCGCCGACGGTGTACGAGTTCCTTGCGCACCAGGCGCGCGAGGCGAACGCCAACACGATGCTGTCGTTCGAAGAAACCAAGATGTTCGGACCGGTGCTGAAGTACGGCAAGCTGACGATCGAGCTTGACGAGGCGCTGATCGAAACCGAGGCGACGGTCGTTTAAGACCGGCCGGCCGACAAAGGAGCACAGATCATGTTGGACGCGAGCGAACTGCTCAGCAATGCGCAGGCGGACATCCGCACGGTGGCGGGCGGCCCGTACGCCTCGACGAACTACCGCGTGTTGCCGACGGCGGGCACGCCGGTGCTGCACGCGAGCGCGCTGCCGTTCGATCTCGGCAAGGGCAATCCGCTGGAACTGCTCGTGCAGGTCGTGACGACCTTCGTGGGCGCGACGGCGACGCTGACCGTGGCGTTGCAGACCGACGACAACATCTCGTTCTCGTCGGCGGCGACGCGGTGGACGTCGGGGGCGATCCCGGTGGCGAGTCTCGTTGCCGGGTTCCAGTTCCCGATCCGGTACCTGCCGATCGGGATGATCGAGAAGTATTACCGGCTGCTGTACACGCCGGCGACGGCGGACTTCACGGCGGGGGCGATCACGGCGGGCGTGGTCGAGGGCCTGCAGACGAACCGCTAACCGCGGCGCGAGCCGCATGAAGGAGCCGAACGATGGCGAAAGAGGACAAAACGCAGCCGGCGGCGCCAGAGGGCCCGCAGGTCGAATACGTCGAGGTGTGCGTGCGGGACGGGATGCGCGCGCACTTGGGCACGGGCGCGGCGGACGCGCGCGTGTACGACGGCGATTTCCGGTATCCGCAGACGCATGAGCAGGCGGGCGAGCGCGAGGTGGTGACCCTGCCGGTGGCGTCGGTGTACCGCGAAGACGGCAAACCGGCGTCGGCGCTGATGCTGCCCAACGGGCAGGACCTGCCGGCGCTGAGCCCGTCGGAAGCGAAGAAGCACCACGCGGCGTGGCGGGAGTCGGTGAAGTCCCGGCTCAAGCCCCGCAAGCGGGGCCAGGCGCCGAGCGCGACCTTTGCGGAGCCGGGGGCGCCGACGGTGCAGTAACGAGTTGTTAGACCCGGAGGGGGCGGGGGTCACCCAAGACCACTCTCAGCCCGTCCCCTCCGGGATGACGCGTATAGCGAGGGCATGATGGCGAGCGACGTGGACATTTGCAACGTGGCGCTGGCGCGGATCGGGATGAGCACGATCAACGCGCTGTCCGAGGACAATCGGGCGGCGCGGCTGTGCCAGGCGCTGTATCCGGGGTGCGTCGAGGAGTTGGCACGGGCGCACGCGTGGACGTTCACGAAGAAGACGGCGGCGCTGGCGGTGCACGGGATCGCGCCGACGGCGGGGTGGAGTTACCGGTACGCGTTGCCGTCGGACCTGGTGCGGGCGTTGAAGCTGACGATCGACGGCCGGGAACGGGGCACGCCGGGCGAGTTGTACACGCTCGAGATGTTGCCGGACGGGAGCGCGAAGACGCTGCTGACGGACGCGAGCCCGGCGTATCTGCGATACACGTATCCGAACACGAACCCGCTGCATTTTGACCCGCTGTTCCGGAGCGCGCTGTCGTACCGGCTGGCGCTGGACCTGACGGTGCTGTTGACGGATAACGCGGCGCAGGCCCGGGAGACGATGCGCGGGGAACTGGCGATTGCGCTTGGCCAGGCGCGGGCGACGGACGCGAACGAGACGAACGAGTTTGAGGAAAGCGAGCCGGCGAGCATCGCGGCGCGCGGGACGTGAGCACAGACGCAGGGTGAGCTGGAGTGGTGCCAGCGGCGGGTTCATTGCCCGAGTGACGAAGGTTCGATTCCTTCCCCTGCTACCACAACTTTCTGAGGGTGAGGCGTGCCGAGCGGTTCGCAGATAACGTTTGCGGGGGGCGAGGTCGGGCCGCCGTTGTGGGGCCGGGTGGACCTTGCGCGGTACGCGACGGCGCTGCGGCGGCTGGTGAACGGATTCGTGCATCCGCAGGGGGGCGCGAGCAACCGGGCGGGGCTGGAGTTCACGGGCGTGGCGCTGGGGACGTCGGGCCCGCCTCGGCTGTTGCCGTTCGAGTACAACACGGAGCAGGCGTACGTCATCGAGCTGGGCGACCAGTATTTCCGGATCTTCAAGCGGGAGGGGGGCGTGAGCGGGCAGGTGCTCGAGCCCGCGAAGAACATCACGGGGGCGACGAACGCGAACCCGTGCGTGATCACGTGCAACGCGCATGGGTTTCTCGCGAACGAGTGGGTGCTGCTGTCCAACCTCGGGGGGATGCCGCGGCTGCACGGTCTGATCGCGAAGGTGGGATCGCCGACGGCGAACACGTTTGAGATTTCCGACTACTTCGCGGCGGTGAACACGACGAGCACGGCGGACTGGGGCGTGTACACGAGCGGCGGGACGGCCGCGCGTCTGAAGACGGTGGCGACGGCATATCTTCAGGCGCAGCTTTCGCGGGTGAACCAGGTGCAGAGCGCGGACGTGATGCGCCTCGTGCATCAGAGCCATGCGGTGCGGGAGCTGACGCGTGGCACGGCGGGGCATTATGACTTTTCGATCGCGGACATGGTGGTGGGTCCGCGGATCGGGGCGCCGACGAGCCTGTTCACCAACCAGGACTACGGGATCGGGATATACAACGTGATCATTGCGGCGGCGGTGCAGGAAGTGCAGCTGCAGATCACGCCGAAGTACGAGGTGCTGAAGCCTGGCGAGCGGATCCGGATCACGGGCAACACGGTGGTGACCGAGCTGAACGACAAGGAATGGATCATTACCCGGACGGACCCGGGCGGGAACCACAACGACATACATATCGTGCAGACGAACGGGCAGCTGATCGACACGACGGCCTGGGCGGCGGGCGCGGGCACGCACGCGGAGACGGGCAGCATATCGACGGACCCGATCCAGCGGTACCGGGTGACGGCGGTGGGGGAAACGGGCGAGGAAAGCCTTGCGAGCGTCGAGGTCGAGCGGATCAACGTGACGCGTCCTGCGGACACGGCGCCGGTGACGATCAAGTGGCGTCCTCCGGTGCAGGGCGTGGGCGGTTTCCCGTTCGCGCCGGTGCCTGGGCTGCGGATGTTTCACGTGTACAAGGACAAGAACGGGGTGTTCGGGTACATCGGGACGCGGAACGTGGAGCCGCGGACGCAGCTGGCGATTTCGGCGATCTCGAGCACGAACCCGGTGGTGGTGACGACGAGCACGAACCACGGCTGGAAAATCGGGGACAAGGTGTATCTGTGGTCGGGGTTCGCGCCGCTGGGTTTTCATACGTACATGGTGATTACGGTGCCTGGGGCGGACCAGGTGGGGCTGGGGACGCTGATCGGCGTGCCGATAGACGGGAGCGCGGCGCCTCCGTACACGCCGGGGGCGACGGACCGGATCATGATCTCGGACTACTGGTTCGAGGACGACGACATTGCGCCCGATTTGACGGACCCGGCGCCTCCGCAGGTGGCGGCGAACCCATTCAGCGGGGCGAACAAGTTCCCGGCGGCGGTGGCGTTCCACGAGCAGCGCGGGATATTCGCGGGTACGCTCGAGCGGCCGCAGACCGTGTGGGCGACGCAGCCGGGGAACATCTACAACTTTAATCAGACCGAGCCGAGCACGGCCGAGGACGCGATCGAGATGACGCTGCCGGGGCGCCGGGCGAACGCGATCCGGCATCTGCTGAGCCTTGGCGACCCTGCGCGGCTGGGGCAGGCGTCGCGGCTGCTGATCTTCACGGGCGGGACGCTGTTCGACAGCGGGAGCGGCGACGGCGGGTATCTGATCGAGAACATCCGGAACACCGAGTCGTTTGCGAACGGGTGCGCGTGGTACCCGGCGCCGCTGGCGATCCTGGACACGGTGTTGTACGTCGAGGCGCGGCGGAATTCGATTTGGGACCTGGGGTATCAGCTCGAGACAGGGGGCAGCCGCGGCGAAGACCGGACGCTGGCGAGCCAGCATATCTTCGAGCGCAAGCGGATCGTGGACTGGGCGTATGCGCAGGTGCCGGACCGGCTGTTGTGGGTCGTGCTCGACGACGGGACCTTTGCGAGCATGACCTACGTGCCTGAGCAGGGCGTGTTCGGCTGGGCGCGTCACGAGACGGACGGGTTTGTCGAGGCGGTGGTGGCGATTCCCGAGGACGGCGAGACGGGCGTGTATTTCGTCGTGCGGCGCGGGACGCTGCGGTGCATCGAGCGGCTGCGGTCGCGTGCGGTGGCGGACGTTCGTGACGCGTTCCACGTGGACAGCGGGCTGACGCTGGACGTGCCGGTTCTGATTACGGGGGCGACCCAGGCGACGCCGGTGGTGGTGACGGCGGCGGGGCACGGGCTGGCGAACGGGGACCACTGCGACCTGAGCGACGTCGTGGGCACGACCGAGTTGAACACGATGGACGGCGGGCAATTCCGGGTCGGGCACGTGAACGGCAACGACGTGTGGCTGATGCGGAAGTATTTCGTGTCCGGCGCGCAGAAGAACGTCGAGGGGATTACCCAGGCGAACCCGGCGGTCGTGACGGCGACGGCGCACGGGTTTCCGAACGGCGCGATCGTGCACCTTGGGAACGTGCAGGGCATGACCGAGGTGAGCAACAAATTTTTCAAGGTGGCCGGGGCGACGGCGAACACGTTCCAGCTGCAGACACTGGCGGGCGCGGCGGTGAATTCGTCGGGGTTCGGCGCGTACACGATGGACGGGCAGATCGACCTCGCACAGCAGCTCGACGGGACGGCGTTTGGGGCGTACGCGAGCGGCGGGAAGATCCGCAAGGCGGTGACGGTCGTGCGCGGGCTGTGGCACCTGATTGGCCGGACCGTGCGGGTGGTGGCGAACGGGACGCGGCAGCCGGACGCGGTGGTGAACGCGTTCGGGGAAGTGACGTTGACGGTGCCGGCGAGCCGGGTGCATGTGGGGCTGGGATACCGGACGGAGATCGAGACGCTGGACATCAACAGTCCGACGGGGGCGATCGCGGGGACCCTGCGGAACGTGAAGACGGTGGTGCCGCGGTTCTACAACACGGCGGCGGGCGTGCGGATTGGCCCGAACGCGAACAAGCTGGACCTCGTGGAGACGCGCGAGTTCGAGGGGTACAACGAGCTAACGCGGCTGGCCGAGGGCGAATACAAGGTCAACGTGGAGCCGGACTGGAACCGGAACGGCCGGGTACTGATCCGAATGGACGAGCCGGCGCCGATGACGGTGCTGGGGGTGAGCGTGAAGCTGGCCGTGGGGGATCGGTGATGTGGTCGAACAAGCCGCCGTTGATCGGCGTGAAGCGGAGTCTTCGGAGCCAGACGATCGATCTGCGGGACGAGCGGACGACCTTGATGCCGCCGACGCAGCCGACGCTATCGACGTGCTGCCTGGCGTGGGAAGCGGAGCATATCGCGACGTACATTCGTCCGGAGGACAAGCGCGAGATTGAGGCGGCGCTGCCGCTGGACGTGCAGAAGGTGATCGAGGAGAGCTGGAAGCAGACGGCGACGGGCGGCGTGATCCGGATTCCTGCGCGGGTGATGGCGTGGGAACCGATCGCGATCTTCGGGCTGGTGCCGATCGTTGGCCTAGCGCACGCGGCGCGTCCGTGGCTGCTGGCGACGCCGCGGCTGGAACGGTACAACATCCGGCTGCTGCGGATTGCGCCGTTCGTCCTCAAGCAGATGAGCGAGCCGCTGGGGATCACGTACCTCGAGAACCACGTGCACGCGGAGAACGCGCGGGCGATCCGGCTGATCGAGAAGCTGGGGTTCACGGTCGAGGAGGCGGCGCCGTGGGGTGCGAGCGGCGCGCCGTTCCGCAAATTCTGGAAGAACCTGGAGTAAGGCCATGTGCGAACCGGTGAGTTTGGGACTGGCGATCGGCGGCGCGGTGCTGTCGGGCGGGTTGCAGGCGTACAGCTCGATCGCGTCGGGCAAGGCGGCGTCGGCCGAGGCGAATTACCAGGCCGAGCTGTCGCGGCAGAACGCGGTGACGGCGGCGGCGTACGCGCGGGACGCGCTGGACCGGGGCGCGATCGAGGAAGCGGACTATGCGCTGGAGGTCGCGGACCTGAAAGGCCGTCAGCGCGCGGCACTGGCGGCGAACGGGGTGATGCTGGGGACGGGCAGCGCGGCGCGGATTCTGGAAGACACGGCGATGCTGGGCAGCGTGGACGCGGCGACGATTCGAAGCAATGCCGAGCGCGAGGCGCTGGGGTTTTTGAACGAGCGGAACCAGTACTTAAACCAGTCGGCGCTGTACCGGGCGCAGGGCAAGGCCGCGAAACGTGCCGGCGTGCTGGGCGCGGTGGCGGCTGGCGTGGAGACGGCGGCGAACGTTGGGCTGTCGTTCGCGGGATCGGGGCTGAGCGGTGCGGCGCGTAAGCCGAAGGTGCCGAAGGTTGCGAAGTACAACCCGCGGGCGGCGCGGTACTTCCGGCCGTCGCCGGTTGGGGCGTTTTGATTTAACCACAGAGGGCACAGAGACATGCCAAAGCGAAAGAGTCGCAGCAAGAAGCGCAAGGAACGGTCGGCGGCGATCGTGACGATTCACGACGCGCCGAACATGACGCCGAAGGGCGCGCGGGACATTGCTGCGTGGCTGGAGCGTACCGCGAAGATGCTGCGCGACGGCGAAGCGCGCAAGGTGCTCGCGGGCCGTTTCCGGGCGCGCTACCTCTACACGTCATAAGGAACGTTTCATGCCGCGGGTGCCGTTGGTAGGTCGGTTGGGCGAGGTGCCGAGCAATCGGCTGGGGACGCCGTTTGTGCAGGCGCGGACGACGGGCGCGGAGTTCGGCGCGCTGGACGCGCGTGCGGCGGGCGCGTTCGGTGACCTCGCGGGCGGGATCAGCCGGGCGGGAAGCGAGCTTGCGCGCAAGCGGCAGGAGGAACAGGACGCGATCGATTTCCAGGACGCGCTGAACGGCGCAAACGCCGAGATCGACAAGTACCTGGTGACGGGTGACAACGCGGTGCTGACGCGGAAGCTGGGGTCTGCGCGCGGTTCGAGCGACGAGGCGAGCGACTTCCTGGACGAGTTGGGGGACGCGACGCGGCAGGGACTTCATCCGCGGCTGCACCGGGCGTTCACGCTGGAATACGGGACGGCGGTTTCGAAGGCGCTGCACCGGGTCGCGGTGCACGAGGCGGGCGAACACGAGAG
>CAYPNI010000164.1:0-7795 GCA_964411925.1 uncultured Nitrospirales bacterium | reverse complement strand
TCGATCGCGATTCGCGTTCATTCGCGGCGCGGACTAACGCACGCGCTCGCCGAGGCGTTTCCCGAGTCGTTCCATGGCCGTGGAACGGTCGTAGGGATCCAGGTGGACGTTGACGATGGAGTATTCCTTCTTGTCCTTCTCGACCGACGCGAGGACAGTCTCGAGGTCGCCTTCCGTGCGCACTTCGTAGCCCGTGCCCGCGCCGAGCACGTCGGGCAGTTTGTGGAATGCCCAGTTGTGGATGTCGTTGTACGGCCCATCGTTGATGAACCGCTCGGTGCTGTAGCCTTTGTTGTTCAACACGATGACGATCGGGTTCAGCTCTTCCTTGACGATGGTGCTGAGTTCCTGTCCAGTCATCTGAAAGGCGCCGTCGCCGACAAACACGATCGGCCGGCGTCGCGGCTGGTTCGCCTGGGCTCCGATCGCCGCGGGGATCGCGAAGCCCATCGACGTGTAATACGCGGGGCTCAAAAACTCTGTGCGCCGGTGAATCGTCAGGTCCGCGGCGCCGAACAGGCTGTCGCCGATGTCGCAGATGACGACGCTCTTCTCGTCGAGGAAATGGTTCATACGAGCGAACAGCCGCCGCACGGTGATCGCGGCGCCGGGCTTGGCCGTGTATTCCGGAACGCGGCGCTCCTTGTGCACGAACCCACGGTTCGGCCCGATCTTGGCCTCCGTCAGCCGCTCGATGAAGTGTTTGAGCTTTACGTTCTCGTACAGGTGGTGCTTGATCGAAATGCGCTCGGCGTTAGCGTTGATCGTCTTGGCCACGTCGAGTTTCGCCGTATAAATCCCCAGGTTGATGTCCGTCATCAGTGCGCCGAGGATGAGCACGACGTCCGCGCTCTCGATCCGCTTGCAGACGTCCTCGCGGCCCATCGCGCCTTCGTAGATCCCGATGTACTGTTTGTGGGCCTCGGTCATCACGGACTTGCCCAGCAGCGTCGCCGCCACGGGATAGCCCGAGCGCTCCACGAACTGGAGCAGCGAGTCCTGGAGCGAGTACCGATGTATCTCGACGCCCGCAAGGATCGCCGGCCGTTTCGCCGCCCGCAGCATGCCCGCGGCCTCTTCGACGGCCTCCTGGAGCGGCGCCTCTTCGCTGACGAGGCGGCGCGCTTTCCACGGCTTGGGCGCCGGGCAGGGTTTGTCCACGAGGTCGCGCGGGATTTCGATGTACACCGGCCGCATGTGGCGCAGACAGGCCTCGAGCGCCTCGTCGATGAGTCGCGGCGCGGCGGCCGGCTCCTCGATGGCAACCGAGGCGACGGTCACCTTCTCGAAGATCTCGAGTTGCGTTGTAAAGTCGCGCACCTTGTGGTGCAACAGCGGCGACCGCACGCGTTCGCCCATGCCCGGCGCGCCGCTGATCACCACCAGCGGCGATTTCTCCGCGTACGCGCCCGCGACGCTGTTGAGCGCGTTGAGCCCGCCGACGCAGTACGTGATGCAGACGCAGCCAAGGCCGTTGACGCGCGCGTAAGCGTCCGCGGCGAACCCCGCGCCCGCTTCCGTGCATGTCCCGACGACGTTCAGCTTGCTCTCGACGAGCATGTCGTAAAACCCGAGCACGTAGTCGCCCGGCACGCCGAAGACATGCTTCAGGCCCAACTCCTCGAGCCGATGAATCAGGTATCGCCCTACCGTCGTGGACATCGATTACCCCCGCGCTGCCGCCGCCGTCGTTATCGTAGTCGTTATTGTCATCGTAATCGAGCCGCCTGGTTGACTTAACACGCCACCGCGTACAATCTTTCCATGGATCGCGTTCTCGAACCCGAACGCATGGACATTCCCGAGCGTGCCGACGCCTATGCGCGCACGGATTTCTCGAACGTAAACGCGGCCTTCGTGGCGCGCTTGACCGAGCTCGCCGGCAGTCACGGGGCGTGCCGCGCGATCGACCTCGGCACAGGGCCCGGCGAGGTCCCCCGCCGTCTCGCGGCGCTGCGCCCCGAGTGGCGTATCGTTGCCGCGGACGCGTCCATGCCGATGCTGCGCCATGCCCGCGCAGCGGACGTTTCAAGCGCAGGGCGCGCGGCGATCCTCTGCGCGGACGCGAAGCAGTTGCCGTTTGGCGACGCGTCGTTCGATATCGTGTTCTCGAACAGCCTGTTACACCACCTGCCCGATCCGCTGCCGTTCTGGCGCGAGGTACGCCGGCTCGCGCGAACGCGCGCGGTGGTGTTGGTGCGGGATCTGGTCCGGCCCGCGGAACCCCGGGACGCCCAACACCTCGTCGACACGTATGCGCGGGACGAGCACACACTGCTGCGCGAGGACTTCTACAACTCGTTTCTGGCGGCGTTCACGCTCGAAGAAATCCGCGAACAGGTATGCGAGGCCGGCCTCAACCTGACGGTGAAACAAGTCACCGATCGCCACGTGGACGTCTACGGCAAGGTCTAGGCGACTGGTTCGCGAGATTCCCGCCTTCGCGGGAATGACAAGGGGGTATCCGACTATTGAGGGTCGGCTCTAATAGAGGATCCCGGTCTTCCCGTTGTCATTCCCGCGAAGGCGGGAATCTCCCTTCGTCATGCGGCGCCTGAACGCGAGCCAATCTTGCGTGACATTCCTTGGAGAGCAATCGCGCGGGAGCGCGACCGTCCGATCACTCGACGAACAGCCCGCGCAGATACGGCGTGAGAAACACGCCTTGGGGATCGAGCGCCTCACGCGCGCGCTGGAAGTCGTCCCAGCGCGGATACAGCTTGCGCAGGTCCTTCGCCGTGAGGCTGTGCAGTTTGCCCCAATGCGGCCGGCCGGAGTGGTTGCGGAAAATCGCTTCGCAGCCGTCGAAGTACTTCGTGTAGTCCATCCCCTTGAACTGGTGCACCGAAATCGCGGCGGAATCGCGGCCCGTGTGCGGGCTGATGTAGATGTCGTCGCCCTTCACGTAACGATACTCGATCGGGAAATGGACCTGAACACGTTCGCGGTCGATCCACTCCTTGAGCTCCTGCACTGCGGCCAACCCGTTTTCCTGCGGCAGCGCGAACTCCATCTCGTTGAACTTCACCATGCGCACGGTCGAGAGCGAGCGATGTCCGACGTTGATCTCGTGGCTGTAGCCGACCGTGCCCGCGCAAAACCGCGCGATCGGTATGCAAGTTGACGGGAACGCGCGGCAGACCATGCTCATGGCGCCGAACATGAGGTTTTCCATGAACACGTCCGCGAACCACTTCTTGCGCGCGTTCACGTTCACCGGCGCGTGTGTCTCGTCGAGGAATTTCGTTTGCACCTGGGGCGCGTGCGGGAAGCAGTAAAACTCGAACTGGCGGTGACCGTCGCGCCATTCTTCGGCCTTCGCGAGCGTCTCCTCGAAGGTACTTTTCTTGCGCCAGTAGTCCAACCGATACGACGGCACGAGGCGCAGCGCGATCTTCACGACGACGCCCAATGTGCCCAGCGACACCTGCGCAGCCTTGAACCACTCCGGGTGCTGCGTGTCCGACAACTCCACGATGTCGCCCGACGCGGTGACAATGGTCATGCCGGTGACCTGCGACGAAATGTTGCCGAAACGCATCCCCGTGCCGTGCGTGCCGGTGCCGACGGCCCCCGCGATCGACTGCACATTGATGTCGCCGAGATTCTCCATCGCAAGACCGCGCTCGTCCAGCATTTCGTTCAGCCGTTTGAGCTTCGTGCCCGCCCATACCGTGGCGGAGCCCGACTTGGGGTCGGCCTCGACCACGCCCTGCAGGTTGTCCAGCGAGATCAGCGTGTCGGACGTCTCGACGAGGTTCGTGAACGAGTGACCGGATCCGACCACGCGCACATGCGCCCCGCGCGCCGCGGCGTCGCGCACGACGGACTGCACCTCGGCGATCGATCGTGGCTCGACGTAGGCCGCCGGCCGGCACTCAACGCGGCCCGACCAGTTCCGCCAGACACGCCCGCGCGTAATCGGCGCCGCCGCGTCGTTGCGTGGTTCGGCAACGGCCATCCGCGCTAGTCCCGGAGGTTGCGCGGCACGACAACCACCGGCCGCGTCGCCCGGCGGACCACGCCGTCGCATACGCTGCCGACCACGAGATCGTATAGCGCCCCGTGCCCGTGCGAACCGATGACGATATACGCGGCATCGAGCCGCTCGCTCTCTTCGAGTATCTTGTCCACCGCGGGCCCCTGGATGAGTAGCCCTTCCGCATTCAGGCCACGCGAACGCAGCAGGTCGCGCAGCGCATGGAGCCGCGTGTCGTCTTTCTGGATTCCCCGCGCGACCGAGTCGCGGACCGTTTGGGGACCGACGGCGTAACCGATGAAATCGGGGTCCGGAGGCTCGACATGGAGCAGTACGATCTCGGCGTCGATACTCTTGGCGAGTTCGCCGGCTTTTTCGACAACGCGCTGCGCGACCGACGAAAGATCGACCGGAACAAGCACAGTGGTGGCCAAGCGCGCATCCTCACCGGTTGGGTTGTCGAGCGTATCAAAGCGCGGCGAGACCGCGCCAAGGCGAACAGAGGTCGGCGCACTTGAATATGAGCAGTTGCTCATGTTACGATGACGGCCTGGTCGCTCAGAGACCGGTTACCAGTGACTCGCGGCGCGTGTCACGATCCGGCGACATAACACGCTGAAAAATAACGTGTTATGATTCATCTGGGCCCTCGCTCGGACGAGATGCGCTCGGTTCACCAAAATGTGAACCGTTCTACATGAATTCGGGTTTAAGCGAACGTTCCGCTGCGGCCGCGGCGGCAACTTATTGGGAGGTCACATCGATGGGTTTCAGGCATTTGGGAATCGCAACGGCAACGGCGTTTGTCGCCGCCCTCTCTACGGCACCCGCCTTCGCGGCTGATGTGGATGGAGGAGCCGCCACCCCGGCGCGCGCCACGTACACCAAGGACATCGCGCCATTGATTCAGGCGCATTGCGCCGAGTGCCATCACCCCGGTGGCATCGGGCCCTTCAGCATGAACAGCTACCGGCAGGTCCGGGGCTGGAGCAAGATGATCAAGGAAGTCGTGCTCGACGGCCGCATGCCGCCGTGGCATGCCGACCCGCATGTAGGCGAATGGGCCAACGACCGCAGCCTTTCGCAGGAACAGAAGGACATGCTCGTGGCGTGGATCGACGGCGGCATGCCGCAGGGCGAGCCCGCGGACGCGGCCGAAGAGGTCGAGTATCACAACGAATGGCGCATCGGCCAGCCGGACGTCATCTTCGAAATGCCCGAGCAGGTCACGATCGATCCGGCCGGCGTTGTGCCGTATATGTATTTCGAGACGAAGACGAATTTCGATGAAGATGTGTGGGTGTCCTCGATGGAATGCCTGCCGGGCAACCCCAAGGTCGTCCATCACATCATCATGTTCGTGAATGACCCGGACAAGCCGCTCAACTTCCGCGACGATGAAGCGGGCGGCGAGGGCGGCAGCGGGTTCCTCGATGCGTTCGCTCCGGGCGGCACGCCTCAGGCGCTGCCCGAAGGCCAGGCGCGCCGGATTCCCAAAGGCAGCAGCCTAATCTGGCAGGTGCACTACACGCCGACAGGCAAGGTTGAGGTCGACCGTTCTCAGTTTGGCATCAAGTTCGCCAAAGGACCGATCCAGTACGAGATGCGCACGGGCAATGCGATCAACACCGACTTCGAAATCCCGGCGAACGCAGACAATTACAAAGTCGAGTCGTGGATGTCGTTCAAGACGCCCGCCACGCTGATGTCGCTCGCGCCGCACATGCACTACCGCGGCAAGTCGTTCGAGTACTACCTCGAGACGCCGGACGGCAAGAAGACGCATTTGCTCTCGGTGCCTCGTTACGACTTCAACTGGCAGACGACGTACGACTTCAAGGAACCGGTCGTGGTTCCGGCCGGATCGAAGATGCACTGCATCGCGCACTTCGACAATTCGGACAAGAACCCGTACAACCCGGACCCGGACAAGACCGTGCGCTGGGGCGACCAGACGTGGGAAGAGATGATGATCGGATTCTTCCACTATTCGTCCAGCGTTGAAGACAAGGCGATTTCCGGCGACTGAGCATTAAACGCGGCTATCCGCAGTAGCCCTGACATTAGCGGGCGCGGGCCTCCTCCCGCGCCCGCGCTCTTTTTGTCCAGCCGAGCGCGTGTTTCCTATACTTCACGGGCCGCGATACGGGGGCGCGGGCCCGTGCGGCGCGACCGATGATTCTCAATCCCTTCAACGGCAAAAATATCGTCATCACCGGCGGGTCCCGCGGGATCGGCCTCGAGATGGCCCGCCAGTTCGCGCGGCTGGGCGCGAACCTGGCGCTCATTGCCCGCGGCAAAGATGACCTCAATGCCGCGCGCGATATGCTCGAATCGGAGGGAAAGAGCATCACGGTGCGCGCGTATGCCTGCGACGTCACCAACGCCGAGATGTTGCGCGATTACTTCCACATGATCCGGCTCGAACTCGGCCAACTGGACGGGCTGATCGCGAACACGGGCTATTGCCACCCGGGCAATTTCCACGAACTGGAACTGGCGGACTTCGACCGCCAGATCGACACGAACCTGCGCGGCGTGGTCTATACGCTTCGGCTCGGCCTGCCGCACCTGCTGGAGAACCCGGCAGGGGGCTTTCTCGGGATCACGTCGTCGCCGGCAGGCCACATGGGGATTTACGGCTTTTCCGCGTACGGGCCCACCAAGGCGGCGCTCAGCAATCTGGCGGAGACGCTTCGATTCGAGTACGGCGACCGCAAGATCCGGGTGCACCTGCTGCTCCCGCCCGATACGGACACACCCGGCTATCGCGAGGAGGTCAAGCTTTACCCGCCGGAGACGCGCGCGATACTCAAGGGCGGCGCGCTGCTCGGCTCGGAGTACGTCGCCACGAAATTCGTGCAGGGTATCGCGAACCATAAACGGACGATTGCGGTCGGGTTCGAGGCGCGCGCGATGATGCTCGCGATGCGATTTTTTCCGCGCGTCTGGGACGTCTATTCCATACGAAAGATTCGCGGTGCGAGAAAACAGGGTGAGATCGCGAAGCAGGAATCGTCCGAATCCGAGAGTGCCTGAGGTAGAAGCAGCGACCTCGCTGTTCTTGGCAACGACGAACTCGACACATCGATCAGCCAGAGCGGCGCGGTCGCCGCGCCCACCTCAGTGCACGTCCAGGCCGTGCACGGTGCAAATAACGTGGTCGAGTGACTTCAGAATTTCGCCCATGTACTCGTCCACGGCCTTGTTGCTCCCGGGAATCGCGTAGACCACCGTCCGTCCGAGAATCGCCGCGACACTCCGGCTGATGAGCGCGCACGGTTTGTCCGCTCCGTACTTGAGGCGGACGAGATCCATGATGCCGGGGATGACCTTGTCCGCGAGCGCGAGCACGACGTCGGGCGTGTTGTCGCGCGGGCCGAGGCCCGTGCCTCCGGTCGCAAAGACGACGTGTACCCCGGCGTCGCGCGCCTCGATCAGGCGCTCGCGCAGGCCGCTGGCGTCGTCGGTCAACAAGCGCGACTCAAACTTCGTCGCGATGCCGGTCCCGTTGAAATGCGCCTCGACATGGCCGCGCAGTTTCGGCCCGCTCTTGTCTTCGTACTCCCCCGCCGACGCGCGATCGCTTAACGTGATTACCAGAATCCGAAGCGGGTCTTCCGCCGTAAAGTGCGCCTTCAGAAGTTCCTTGTCCGACGCTTTTGCCATCGGGCCATCATGCCATCGACGTATCCACCGGTTCACCCGGGAGGGTCGCGCTCCTGCGCGACCGCGGTAGACCGCCGGTGTGCGCGTGGTGGCGCCGGAGCGCGACCCACCCGGCGGGGAAGCCCCGGTGTGTGCGCGGTCGCGCGG
>CAYPNI010000163.1:0-7799 GCA_964411925.1 uncultured Nitrospirales bacterium | reverse complement strand
TCGAGGTCCTCCGCCAGCCGCTCGAGGAAGGCCTCGTGCACATCCGCCGCGCGAACTACTCCGTCGCCTATCCCTCGCGGTTCATGCTCGTCGCGGCGATGAACCCCTGCCCTTGCGGACACCGGACGGACCCGAAGAAGCAGTGCCGCTGTTCACCCGGCGAAGTCCAGAGGTACACGGCGCGGCTCTCGGGGCCGCTGCTCGATCGCATCGACCTGCACGTCGAGGTGCCCGCGCTGAGCTACGACGAAATTGCCGGCTCAGGCGCGTCCGGCCCGACCAGCGCCGAAGTGCGCGAGACCGTACAACAGGTACGCGACGTCCAGCGCAAGCGCTACGACGGCGAGTTCGCCTGCAACGCCCACCTCGATGCCGCGGCCACACGCAAACACTGCAAGCTCGCCGATGGCGCGGAGTCGCTGCTGCAAAACGCGATCGACCGGCTCGGATTCAGCGCCCGGGCCTACGACAAAGTGCTGCGCCTCGCACGAACGCTTGCCGACCTCGAAGAGTCTGAATTCATCCGCGACAACCACGTCGCCGAGGCGATCCAGTATCGGAACCTGGACCGGCAGGTGTTGTAGAACTGCGACGAATCAAAAACGTTCGACGGTGCGATTGTTCCCGGATTGGGCTTAAGCGGTATGCTAGGCGGAGTACCCATTCGCATTGGTGGGTGTGCGCTCCGAACGAGCCATCATGACTGCAATCCACTCTGCTTCCCGCGTGTTGACGCTGGTCTTCACCGACCTCGCGGACTCGACCGCGCTCAAGTCGCGCCATGGCGACGTGGCAGGCGGCGATCTGATCGCGCGGCACCGCGAGCATGTGACGCGTCTGGCGGCTGAGGGCGGGGGACGCATTGTGGATTGGGCGGGGGACGGCTGCTTCCTGACTTTTGAGACGGCAAGCTCGGCCGTGGTCTTCGCGTTGCGCTTGCAACAGATTCATAAGTACGAGGCCGACTTGCCCGGCGTGCGCACGGGCATTCATCTCGGCGAAGTGACAGTGCGTCCGATGAACGGCGCGCAGCGCGTCGAGGGGCTGATCGTCGATCTGGCGGCACGGGTCTCGGGCCTGGCGCGCGCGGGGCAGGTGCTCGTATCCGGCGCGGTGCAGCAGAGCGCGAAGCAGCGCCTGGGCATCTACGAGTTCGGCCAGCCGATTCGCTGGGAGAACTACGGGCCTTATACCTTGAAGGGTTTCGACGAGGCCGTGGAAATCCGCGAGGCGGGCCTGGAGAACATTTCACCCTTCGAGGCGCCAAAGTCTAGCGAGAAGGCCTGGCCGAAGAAGGAGACGGTGGCTGGGACCGGCTCGGCTGCCGGCACTCAGACCGCGATCCGGAAGATCGCGGTCCTGCCCTTCACGAACATCTCCAATGCCCCAGATCAGGAGTGGTTCGTAGACGGAATGACTGAAACGCTGATCGCGGAATTGGCAAAGATCAAGGCGCTGACGGTGATTTCGCGCACCTCGGCGATGCAGTACAAGAACACGGCCAAGCCCATGCGCCAGATCGCCCAGGAATTGGGCGTGCAGGCGCTCGTCGAGGGTTCTGCGATGCGCGCGGGGAACCGTGTGCGGATTACCGCGCAGCTCATTGACGCGAACACGGACGTGCACCTCTGGGCCGAGCGCTACGACGGGACGATGGAGGAAATCCTCGATCTCCAGAGCAACGTCGCACTGGCGATCGCCAAGCAGGTCAACGTCGTGCTGACGCCGCAGGAGGCTGCCCCGCTAAAGCAGTCGCGGCCGGTCAATCCGGCGGCCTTCGACTTGCTGATGAAGTCGAAGTACGCGTTGAAATCGCCGTCGGCCAAGAACTGCGCCGACGCTCTGGACTATATTCGCGAAGCACTGTCGATCGATCCCGAGTATGCCGAGGCCTACGCGGTCCGGGCGGCGATCTATGTATCCGCGAGTACATGGCAGTTCACGACCCAGGAGACGGCGTACTTTCAGGCGCGCATCTCGGCGCAGGAGTCCATCCGAGTGGGCGGAGAATCTGCAACGGCGCTGTGGGTGTTGGCCGACGTCGCACGGGCGATGGAATGGGATTGGGAGAACGTGCTGGCGTACGCCCAGCGCGGCTTGGCGCTCAGCCCCGGCGACCCCGGGTGCCTGAGCGTGGCCGGCTCGGCCCTCTTCTATAAGGGAGACTACGTCGAGGCGCAACGATACTTCGATCGAGCGATCGCGGCCGATCCATTGGATCCGCTGGTCTACGTGCGAAAGCAAGCGCTCTTGGTCGGCGAGCGCCGCTACGACGAGGCCATCGCCTTCGGCCTGGACGTACAGAGGCGTTTCGATACGTTTGTATTCTTTGGCTTCCAGTTCAATCTCATCGCGGCGTACTTGTGCAAGGGAGCGATGGCCGAGGCGAACAAAGTCGCCGAAGTGCTGACGCAGAGCGGACCGCTCTTTGAACGGGGAATGTTCGCATCGGTTCCCGGTATATGTCACTCGCTTTCGGGCCGGCCGAAGGACGCGGAGGCTGCCCTCGAAACTTTGCGCGCGCGTTACGTCGAGACGCCCAACCGAGCGCTCACCTGCGAATTGGGCTTCCTCCTGCTCGCGCTCGGCAGGATGGACGAGGCCTATCCGCTTTTGGAAAGGAGTTATCACGAGCGGAATTTCTCTTTGATCTGGTTCAACATCTCCCACATCTTCGAGTTACTCTCGTTTCCTCTGGACGAACGGATCAAGCGGCTCTTCGCCCGGATCAAAATCGCGTCTTCGCCGTGGTGACTGGGGGCAATTCAGTAGCGGATCCCACACGGCAATTTCGGTCATCCGGTTCGGTACGTTCGAGCTGTCGCTGGCCCGGACGTGGTCGCCGATGGTTTTCCATTCGGCGGGATACGCAGAATCCCTGGGTTTTTTCGCGATTGGCGCTGAATGCCAAGAAAGGCGACGCGTTCATGCCCCCGCGGGCACCGGACGGATCCGAAGAAGCGCTGCCGGTGTTCGCCCGGCGAAGAGCGGAGGTAGACGGTGCGGCTCTCGGGGCCGTTGCTCGATCGTATCGAGTCGCTCGTCGAAGTGCCCGCGCCTACAACAAGGTCCCTGTCTCGCGCCGACACTGACTAACCTCGAAGGGTCTGAAATGATTCTCGAAAAACTCGTCGCCGAAGCGATTCAGTACCGGAACCTGGACCGGCAGGTATTGTAGTGCTGCGCGCGAATTCGACAAGCAACAAGTGGCTGCGGAGCCGTTATTAGGCGTCGTTCTGCTATCTTCTCACGCAGCGCATCATCGCCTGCTAGCGACACAACGACGACGAAAGGAGTCACCGTCATGCCGAATCAAAAACAGGCCAAATACGTGCCAGCAGGAACGGGTCCAATGTATTGCGGACCGGGCGACCGGGTAAGCTTTCTGGTCACTGGCGAGGAATCGCACGGAGGCTGTTTCGTCGTTGAGGCCATGTTTGCGCCGGGAGGGGGTCCGCCGCCGCACTTTCACCACGCCGAGGACGAGACTTTCTATATCTTGGAGGGCAGTTCCACGTTCCAGGCGGGCGGGCAGACGTTCTACGCGAAGGCAGGTGATTTCATCCACATCCCACGCGGCACGGTGCATTCAGTGAGGAACGACGGAGCGGTGCCGTGTAGGGCGCTCACCATCATTTCGCCGGCGGGCCCGACGGGCATGCAGCGGTTCTTTGAAGAATCGTTCCACCCTACGACGGATCGCTCAGCGCCTCTGCCGCCGCTCACCGAAGAGCTGATGAAGCGGATGATGGATGCCGGCGCGAGAAACGGCGTGGAGTGGGTTAAACCGGCATGACGATGCCGGGTCTACCGATTCTCCGAGGCCAGGAACCCTTGAATGGCCTCGGCGAACTGGGGTACGGGGGCCAGGGTTGCACGTTTCCATATGGAAAGTGTGGATGGGTCCACGCCTGGGCAGCGGGCGGCCTCATCCTAGGACAGCCCCAGCCCCTGACGGTGACGGCGGAGTTGATCTCCGATCCCAGCGGCTGACGGACGAGGATCGTAACCGAGGAATTGGATCACGGCGGGCCACAACATTCGCATCGGTTTTGTCCGCCCGTTCTCCCAATTCGTAACCGTACCTGTCGAGACTCCGACTCGTTTTGCAACATACTTTTGATAGTGCCTCAGGTCCAGCCGCCGCGCCCGGACGTGGTCGCCGATGGTTTTCCATTCGGCGGAATACGCGGAATCCCTGGGTTTTTTCGCGATTGGCGCTGAATGCCAAGACAGGCGACGCGTTCATGCCCCCGCGGACACCGGACGGACCCGAAGAAGCACTGCCGGTGTTCGCCCGGCGAAGTGCAGAGGTAGACGGTGCGGCTCGCGGGGCCCTTTGCTCGATCGCACCGATTTACTCGAAAAGCCCGCGCCTACGACAAGGTCCCTGTCTCGCGCCGACACTGACTAACCTCGAAGGGTCTGAAACGATTCTCGAAAATCATGTCGCCGAAGCGATTCAGTACCGGAACCTGGACCGGCAGGTGTTGCGATAGCGACGCGACGTCCGAAGTATCTCGGTTTAGCGAATCGGCAGTGTGCCACTACGCTCGATGCAGTCGTTTTTGACTAAGCACTAGTCGATTTCTTTTTCCAGGCGCGCCGCGTGCCCTGTGGCACCGATCTCGCGATAGACGTTGAGCGCTTCGTGGAGTAGTCGGCTCGATCCCTCTGCGTCGCCAAGTTTCGCCGCCAGGCGTGCGCGCTTTTCAAGTATCTGCGGCGTCAGTGAACGGGCCTCAACCGTCTCGACCAGGTGCTCTGCGCGTGCCAGGGCGGTCTCGATTTCCGCGCGGGGTATCGGTCCCTCCGTCGCGAGCAAGGCTGCTGAGAGTGCGAGCTGAGCATGTGCTTCGAAATAGCGGCTGCCACCGGCACTCGCCAACCTAATGGCCTCCTGCGCCGTGGCTAGGGCCTCGGCGCGTTCTCCTAGAGCCATGTGCGCTTCCGAGAGGATGGCGAGCGCATTGGGAAGCATATGGCGCACGGTGCGTAGGTCCTTCGAGATTCTAGAAGAGTTGTACAGCGCTTCCCGGGCGGCCAGCGGTTGTTTCTCAGCAAGATACCCGTAGCCGAGGACGCAATAGGCGAGCGAGAGACTGCCATCGTTGTCAAGCTGTTCTGCAGCTTCGAGGGTACGGAGGCCACGTTCCAATATCGAATCGCCGATGCCGCGCGCGTCGGCGAGCATCATCTGGGAGTACTGAATCCATCCGTGCACTTCCAGCTCCCCTGCTTCCATCGCGATGCGTTCAGCCTCATTGAGCCGGATCCAAGCTTGCTCGAGTCGCCCTAAATACAAGGAGGCCGTTGCTCGAGTGTGGTGCATGGATACTCGCGGACTGTACCCGACGAACTCTCGTCCCAATAGGTTGTCCGACCCGACGTCGGCCAGCACGCGCTCCGACCAAACCAAACTCGCGTTTCCATTCCCGGTAAGGAAGTAAGCATAGGACGGCCAGGTTCTGATCGCCGCGCGCAGCGCCGGATCGTCAAAGCTCTCCGCGATGCGAGCGGCCTCTTCACCATAGCGGATGTAGTCGTTCGCGGATCCGGCTACACTCGAGCGTATGAGGCCATAGCTTCCAATAAACAGGGCGTGGGCAGGGAGATCGCCTTTGCGTTCGGCCAATGCGCGGCCTTCATTGAAGACGGCGGCAGTTTCCTCTTCTGTTCCACCCGTCCGCCAGGCCAGTTTGAGAATCTGATGGCACGCTTGCAGCGTCAAGTCGGTCTGTTCGCATTCGTCCTCGATACTGGGCGCGAGTTCACGGACGCGGCGCCAGTGTTGCAAGCCCTCTCGTATATCCGAAAGTCCCGCCCATTCTGCGGCGCGGCCATGCCAGCGTGCCGCAAGGGCCTTCTCGCCAGCTTCCTCGTAGTGGTGCGCAAGAAGCGCGGCGCGTTCGTCGAGATGCGCCGCGTCTTGTTGTTCGATCGCGCGGGCGACCGCGGCGTGTATCAGGCGGCGGCGCTCCTTGAGCAGACTGCCAAGGGCAACTTCCTGAGTAAGCGGATGCTTGAACGAGTACTCGACTACCGGATAAATCGCCTGCTCGTGAATAAACTCGGCGCGTCGCAAAGCCGCCAGCGCGGCTTTGAGCTCATCGTTGGCGAGTTCGGTTACGGCGGTGAGCAAGGGCTCCGGAAAGTCCTTGCCGATGACGGAGGCCAGTTGTAACAGCCGCTTCTCGCGTTCTGGTAGACGGTCTATGCGCGCGGCCAATACGGCCTGCACGGTCGCGGGGACTTGGAGGCGATCGACGGGTGTCACGAGTTTGTACGCGCCGCGCTCACCTTGGAGGTGGCCGGATTCAATCAACGTTTGCGCAACTTCTTCGGTAAAGAACGGATTGCCGCGGGTGCGTTCATGGATCGGAGTCGCCAGTCCGGTGAGACTGGGGTCTTTCCCGAGCAGATCCGCCAGGAGTTCTGCGATAGCGTCGCGCCCGAGCGGCGTGAGTGGGATCTGTCGGTACCACGACTTCTGCATCCACTCCGCGCGGAACTCGGGACGGAAATTGAGCAGGAGCAGATTGCGCGTGCCGGCGCGTGCGTCGACCATGTGCTCGATGAATTCCGCGCTGGCGTCGTCCAGCCAATGCAGATCCTCGATCATGGTCACGGTGGGCCGCACGTCATTCAAGGTACGGATGACCTCGCGCATGATGCCGATCAACTGGCGTTGGCGAACTTCTGGGTCGAGACGGGTCAGCGGATGTTGCGGATCGCTCACACCGAGGAAGTCGTACAGCAGTGGCAGCGAGTCGGCGAAACGCTGGTCGAGCACAACCATGCGCCCGGCGATTTTTTCGCGCGCCGCGCGGTCGTCATCCTGGAACGTGATGCCGAAGTACGAGCGGTAGACTTCGAGAATTGGCAGGAACGGGATGTTACGGCCGTGTGCGACGGCCCGGCCTTCGAAAACCCTCATGCCTTGTGCCCGGCAGCGTTCGAGAAATTCAAAACAGAGGCGACTCTTGCCGGTGCCGGCTTCGGCCATTATCCCGACGACTTGGCCGTTACCCGCGTCGGTTTGCTCCACGGCGTCATCAAGCGTACGCAAATCCGCGGCACGGCCGACGAAGCGCGACAGTCCCTTGGCACGGGAACGGTCGAACCGCGACTGCGAGTCACCAACGCCGGCAAGGCGATGCACCCGCACCGGCTCCGCGACCCCCTTTACGCGAAACTCGCCAAGGTCATCGAGTTTGAAGTAGCCGCCCGCGAGCCCGGCCGCTGAGGCGGTGAGGTAGCAGGTATTCGGTTCCGCGAGCGACTCCATGCGCTGTGCAAGACCGACCGTAAGCCCTTGTGCAGTGTAGTCCATACGAAGGTCGTCGCCGATCGCGCCAACGACGACTTCCCCGGAGTTGATGCCCATTCGAGTGGAGAAACCGACACCGTGTTCGCGCTTAACCTCGGTCGCGTAGCGCGCGATCTCGTCACGCAGATGCAGCGCCGCGTAGCACGCGCGCTGCGCGTGATCCTCATGTGCGATCGGCGCGCCGAACAGCGCCATAATGCCGTCGCCCGTGTACTGGTTGACAGTGCCCTCGAAACGATGGACTCCGTCGGTGAGGATCGCGAAGAATTGATCGAGGATCGCGTGCCACTCCTCAGGGTCGAGCTGTTCGGCAAGCTCCATCGAGCCCTTGACGTCGGCGAACAGGACGGTGACCTGCTTGCGTTCGCCTTCGAGGGCCGATTTCGATTGCAGTATCTTGTCAGCGAGATGCTTGGGCGTGTAGTCGCGCGGGGAGATGGATGCGCGCGTTCGAGAATCGATCTTCTTG
>CAYPNI010000162.1:0-7809 GCA_964411925.1 uncultured Nitrospirales bacterium | reverse complement strand
GCAAGCCGGTGCTCTGGCAACTGCACGGGGCATATGCGCTGAAGGGCTTCGACACGCCCGTCGAACTGGGCGAGGCGGCCTTGGAAGGCGTCTCGCGGCCTCAGCCGCCGGCGCGCAGTGAGAAAGCGCGCCGTGCGAAGCAAGGCGGTCTGAGTCCGGGCGCCGTTGTTGCCGTCCTGGTTGTCGTCGCGTTGGCGGCGGCGGGCCTGTGGGTTACCCGTGGTGCCCGAGTTCCCATTCAGGAGGCCGCACTCCCCGAGCCGGCGGCGGGTGATCCAATCGACTCGCTGGCCGTACTGCCGCTGGAAAATCTCTCGGGGGACCCTGCTCAGGACTATTTCGCGGATGGCATGACCGAAGCGATCACGGCGGAGTTGGCGAAAATCGGCTCCATCAAAGTGAAATCACGCACATCGGTGATGCGGTACAAAGAGACCGACCTTTCCTTGCCGGACATCGCGGGGGAGTTGAACGTCGAAGGGCTCATCGAAGGCTCGGTGCAGCGCGATGGCGACCAAGTGCGGATAACGGTGCAGTTTATCGACGGCCGGACGGACGACCACGTTTGGTCGGAGTCGTACACGAATACGATCGCGAGCGCGCTCGCATTGCAGTCGGAGGTGGCGCTGGCGATTGCCAAGGCGATCCGCGCGGAATTGACGGTCGACGAACGCGATCGGATCGCGCGATCCTACGAGATTGACCCTGCGGCGTATGACGAGTTTCTGCAAGGCATGAACGAGCGTGCCCTGGGTACGCGCCAAGGGGTCCTCGCCGCGATTGAACATTTCGAGCGCGCGACCGAAATCGATCCGGAGTTTGCCGAGGCATGGGCATATTCCGCGCAGACGATTTCGTTGATGGCGGGATCGGGATTGATGCCTCAACCGGGCACGATTTTTCCGCGGGCCCGGGCGGCGGCCTTGCGCTCGCTCGAACTGGATCCCTCCATGGCTTACGCGCACACGTCTCTTGGCATCATCGCGCTGGCCTACGACCGGGAGTGGGAGGAGGCGCATGAGCGTTTCTCGCGGGCGCTAACGCTCGATCCGAGCTTTGCACTCGCGCACATGTTTATGGGTTTGTATCTCCTGATGGCGGGACACTCCGCCGAGGCCATCGAATCCGCGGAGCGCTCGCTTGATTTGGACCCGGACAACCGCTGGACCGCCCGGACGGCGCTGTTGACCATCGTGTTGGCGGGAAAACCCGAGCAGGCGATCGGTCGTCTCGAACGCCTGCGAGAGACGCACCCACAGTTCGAGGAAGTCCGTTTCGTCCTGCGCATGGCTTATGCCGACCTTGGAGAGTTTGAGAAGGGACTCGAAGGCGCGGGGGTCTCGCGGGATGGAGAGCGAACGCGCGCAATTGAACTGGTCGGCCGCGCGGAGGCGGAAGCGATTCGCGGCAACCAAGTCGCAGCGAGGCAATTTCTGTCAGAAGCGATCGCGTCGGGCGAGTACTTCGACTCGGTGTTCGTCATCCCCGTTTACGTCCATCTGGGCGATTACGAGTCGGCCCTGGAATCGATGGACCGGGCCATCCGCGATCACGCCGCGGGGATCGCGCTGCTTCGCGCGGGACCGTACCGCGCATCGGTCATCGATCACCCCAACTTTGTCGAGTTCAGAAACAGCCGCCCCTATCGCGAATTGTTGGATCAACTGAAGTTTCCTCCTCTTCCCCCCGAACACCCCGGCTACGCGGAAGAGCAAGCCTGGCTGGCAAGCAAGACCGCTCCATAGGCGACGCAGTTCGCGGATCGCGGCCTCGACTGTTTATCCTGCGTGTTTCCATTGGTTGGGAACCCTGAGGAGACGTCCGGGTGATCCGGATCCGCGTGATATATGGCGGCGCGTCGTTGTTGTCCCGCGACCGCGTCGAGCAGGTGCAGGAGATTTTCCGCGCGTCGTTTCCCGAGTTGGCCGGGTACGCGGACAGAATTCCCGCTTTACTGCGCGACCCGATCGCGCATGGGTACCGCGCGGTGCTCGTGGTCGCAGAGGGTGCGGCGGGGCGCGTGGACGGTTTCGCGCTCGTGCTGCATTTTGCCGCGGAACGCTGCGTGTTTCTGGACTTTATCGCAGTACGGCCCGGACTGCGCAGCGGCGGCGTCGGCGGCGCCCTGTACGAAGCCACGCGCGAGTTTGCCGTGCAGTCGGACGCGCGGGGTTTGTATCTCGAGGTCGATCCCGACGACGCCGAGCGCATGCCGGACCCCGTCAAGCTCGCCGAAGCCAAGCGCCGCATGCGATTCTACGAGCAATACGGCGTGCGCGTCGTCGAGGGGACCGCCTACGACACGCCGATCGGCGATCCGCCGACGCGCGCGCTCCTCCTTTTCGACGGCCTCGGCGTGACGACGAAACTCGGCGCGGAGGAGGCGCGGCGCGCCGTTGGTTTGATTCTCTCGACTCGGTTCGGCCACGTCGTCGACCCGAAGTACGTCCGGCGCGTGGTCGATTCATTCCGCGACGATCCCGTGCGATTCCGCGAGCGTCGCGCGACCAAACGCCCCGAGACAAAGGCCGAAGTAACGTCTACGCGGCTCGGCGCGGGCTACTCGATCGTGTACACGCCCAAACACGAGATCCATCACATCGCCGAGCGCGGCTATTTCGAGAAGCCGATTCGTGCCGAGACGATTAAGGACGCGTTGGGGCAGTCGGGGTTGTTTACGTCCGTCCCGGCGCGCGACTACGGCGAGAAACCCATCCTCGCCGTACACGACATGGATCTCGTGTATTACCTGCAGACCGTGTGCGCGAAGCTGAAGGAGGGCCGGCCGTACTACCCCGACACGTTCCCGATTCGCCGATTGGACAAGCGGCCGAAGTCGGTTGCCGTTCAGGCGGGGTATTACTGTCTCGACACCGGGACGCCGCTGTACCGGAACGGCTACGTCGCGGCGCGGGCTTCGGCGAATTGTGCGCTGACGGCCGCGGACGAGATCCTGTCCGGGCGGCGACTCGCGTATGCCGTGTGCCGGCCACCGGGACACCACGCGGGCCGGCGGTTCTTCGGCGGGTTTTGTTACTTCAACAACGCGGCCATCGCGGCGCAGCACCTCGGCGCGCATGCGAAGGTCGCAGTTCTCGACATCGACTTTCACCACGGCAATGGCGCGCAAGACATTTTCTACGAGCGCGACGACGTGCTCACGCTGTCCATACACGGCAATCCGGATTACGCGTACCCGTACTTCAGCGGGTATGCGAACGAGACAGGCGCGGGGCGCGGGCTCGGCTACAACCAGAATTATCCGCTTGCGCCGCAGTCCGGCGAGGAACAGTATCTGCCGGCGATTCGCCGCGCGCTCGAGGCCGTGCACAAATTCCGCGCGGACGTGCTCATTGTCGCGCTGGGCTACGACATCCTCAAGGGCGACCCGACCGGGACGCTGCTGATCAAGCCCGAGTTCATGCGAACGCTCGGGCGCCGCATCGTCGATACCGGCCTGCCGGTGCTCGTCGTGCAGGAGGGCGGCTACAACGTGCGCAATATCCGCAAAGGTTGCGTCGAGTTCTTCCGTGGCTGCGTCGAGGCGTAGGTTGGAAACGAATCGGAAAATTCAAATGATTCGCCACGAAAACTACCGAAAAAATGACGAAAGCGCACGAACAAACACTCAAACCCAAGTGTCTTTAGTGTGATTTGGTGGTTTTTTCGGCTCCTTTCGTGGTGAATCAGATAGCCCTACGCCAATAGCGGTAGCCGCTTGAAGTCCTGGCCGAGGACGCTGGCCGGCTTGACGCCGAACCAATCATCGAGGACCGCGGCATACACCTGGCGGAAATCGACCGTGTGGATGAGATCGCCCTGATCGAGTTCGGTCAGGCTCGGGTACGCGCCATGCAGGCCCGGCTTGATGCGATCGCCGACGACGAACATCGGCGCGGCCGTGCCGTGGTCCGTGCCGCCCGAGCGGTTCTCCTGGACGCGGCGGCCGAATTCCGAGAAGACGAGCGTCGTGACGCGGCCCGCCGTGCCGTCCTGTCGGAGCCGTTCCTGAAACGCGTGCAGCGAATTGCCGACGTTCGTGAGCAGGTTGTCGTGCGTTCCGAGCTGGTTCGCGTGCGTGTCGAACCCGCTTCCTGAAACGTAATAGATGCGCGTCTGCAGGTCGCCGCGGATAAGCTTGGCGACGATGTCGAGCTGCGGCGCGATCGCGCGGCCCTTGGGCGGCTGCGCGCCGGCGTGCATCGCCGCTTCGTGCACCTCTTTCGAGCTCATGATCGCGTCCGACGTGACATGCCGCAGGAAATCGAGGTTGCTGCCGTTGTCCGCGGGCAGGTCGGGCGAGTTCGCCCTGGTGAAGTTTTCTACATTGTCCGCGCCGTCGCCCGGTTGCCAGCCGAACGTCTCCGGCGTCTCGAACGCGACGCCGAAGCCGCGGTGACCGTCGAACGCCTGCGGGCGTTCCTTGCCGATCGCGACCCCGGCCTGGGGACGCGCCGTGCCGCTGCATGCGTGATCGAAATACCGCCCGATCCAGCCGTCGCCCAGGAACTCGTTCGAGTCGGACGCGGTATGCCAGATCTCCATCGACCGGAAATGCGAACGGTCGGGATTGGGATAGCCGACGCCCTGGATGATGCCGAGCTGGCCGTTGTCGTAGAGGCGCATGAGGCCGTCGAGCTTGCTGTTGAGCGCGACGTGATCGTTGATCTTGATCAGCCGATCATCCTTGAGTCCGAGCCGCGGACGCGCGCGGTAATAGGCGTCGTCCCCATACGGCACGAGCGTGTTCAGACCGTCATTGCCGCCGCCGAGTTGCACGACCACGAGCACGCGATCGTCCTTGAATCCGAGGATGCTCTGTTGCGCGGCCTCGGCCGTGCGCGTGAGGAACTGGGGTGCGAGACCCATCGCCGAGAAGACGGCGGCCGACTTCATGAAATCACGTCGCGAGAGAATGTGCGGCATCGAATTGCTCCTTCGTTACTTCAGCACAGTTGGTATTCGGCCAGGCTGAACACGAGATGAAGCACGCTCGTCATCTGGCCGGTCGAGAGCGAGTCCGCGGACAACGGCGCGTCGAGCGAGGCGGACGGCGTCAACGCGGCCGCCAGCGTCGAGCGCTGCTCGCGGGAAAGTTCGCGGTGCAGGTAGCGCGCGGCAAGCGCGTCTATGCACTCGCCGGTCCTGGAGAACTCGAGCGCCGCGAAGATCCCGCGGACGTCCCAGCCGTTTCCGGCGCCCTGTTCGAGCAGCGTACGCTGCAGGATCGCGGTCCGCGCTTCCTTCGTCTCGGCCGTCTTCATTTCCTGCCGGATCATTTTTTGCTGCGCCTCCGGCATCTCGCCGAGCGCCTGCTGGAATTGATCCTTGTACCGCTGGCCCATGTTCTGGCGCATCGCGCCCATGTCGAGCATGGTCATTTCGTCCGGCTCGACGAGGTCGGCGACGATGATCGTGCGCGACATGTTGTACCGCTGCAGCAGCGTGTTGGCGTTGATCCACGCGCGGCCGCCGTCCCAGCCCTTGACGTTGGGCGGATAAAACAGCGACTGGCCGAGCGTGCCGGCCGCCCGCGCCATCGCGACGTAGGGCGGGGACTCGAGGCCGAGGTGCGCGGCAAGCTGGACGACGAACTGTACCGGGCTTTTGATCTGCGTGCCGATGACGGCGTCCGAATAGAACGCGCGCGAGGAGAACATCGCGAGCAACATGGGCGCGATGTCGTAGTTGTTGTCACGCAGCACACCCGCAAGCGCCTTGACCACCTCGGCGTCCGGCCGGTCGTCCGCGAAGAACTTCCACATCTTGCGTGCGATGAATTCCGCGGTGACCGGCTGTTCGAAGATGATGTCGATGATGTCCCAGCCGTCGAAATCTCCCGTGCGGCCGAGGAACGTCTTGCTCCCGAAGTCGTGCCGCTTCTCGTCGAACCGGAACCGGCCGTTCGCCTGCGTCCAGCCGGTGAACGCGCGCGCCGATTCCTTGATATCGGTCTCGGTGTAGTTTCCGACACCCATGGTGAACAGTTCCATGAGTTCGCGCGCCCAGTTCTCGTTCGGGTGTTGCTTGACGTTCTGGACGTTGTCGAGATACCGCAGCATCGCGGAGGACTGGCCTACGGCGATGGTCAATTCTTTGAAGTTCCCGGCGGCCTGCTTGCGGAACAGGTCGTTCAACTCGAAATTGGAGACGGACGCCTGGACTTTCTGCGCGGACGTGGCGAAATGCCCGTGCCAGAACAGCGCCAGCTTTTCCTGGAGCGGCCGCTCGGTCGTCGTCATACGCTCGAGCCACCACGCCTGAAGCTGCACCACCGCCGCGCGCTCGCGGGCTTGCCACTCGTTTCGGATCCGGCGGGCCTCGTCGTCGTCCGCGGCGCGGCGCGCCTCCGCGTAATCGCGATACTCCTGCGCCGTCGGGAGGAAGTTTGGCTCCCTGCCGTTCTCCGGCTTGCTGCGGAAGTAGACCAGGTTGGCGGCGGCCTCCTCGGGCGAGAGCGCGGCCAGTTCGCGCACGCGTGCCTCCGGAACGCCAAATCCCGCGCGATTGAGCAGATGACGCGCGTGGTGCTCGGACCAGCGCGATGCGGCGAGTGGTTCGAGGCTGGGATTCAGACTCATCGAGCTCCTCCTGTGGCCCACGTCAGTATACCGGCTGCCGCGCCGGTACGGGCGTAACCCTGTGCGCGCGTTGTCTTTAGCCGCGCCATTTGGATACACTCGCGTTGTCCCCGGGGGTCACGCGGCAATCCGCCGCCCTTTCTCCCCCGGCGGTTCCGTCGTCTCAGTGCCCGCCGGTCCGCCAACGGTTACGGCGTGGCGCAACGGGTGAAACGCCATGGCCGCGATCGACAAAGGCATATTGCGCTCCTCGGTGGTCCGCAAACAGATCATCGCGGTGACCGGCTTGGCCATGATCGGCTTTCTCGTCGCGCATCTCTCCGGCAACCTGCTGATTTTCGGCGGGCCGGAGGTGTTCAACGCCTATGCGCACAAGGTCGCGAGCCTCGGGCCCCTGCTGTGGGTGATGCGTTCCGGACTGATCGCGGCGTTCATCATTCACGTATGGCTCACCGTCACATTGTGGCGGGAGAATCGGGCGGCGCGGCCGCAGGCGTACGAGATGGACACGCCGAAAGGCGACCGAAGTTTCGCGACGACGACGATGCGCTATACGGGCATCCTCGTGGCTGCGTTCCTCATTCTTCACCTGTCCGACTTTACGTTCGGGTCAAAGTCGGGCCCGCAATCTGTTGTGCCGGCCGTCGAGCCGGACGTGAGCCAGGAATTGTTCGGGCTCGTGTGGAACTCGTACAAATCCGCCGGCGGCGTGTGGCGCGTGCCGTTCTATCTGGTCGCACTCGCCTGCGTCGGTCTGCATCTGAGTCATGCCATCCAGAGCGTAGTCCAAACCTTCGGCTTCAGCCATCCCAAGTACACGCCCGCGATCAAAGTCGCGAGCCTCATCTTGGGTGGCGGAATTGCTGCCGCATTCGCGACTATTCCCCTTTACATCGCGCTGTTCGCGAAGCCGCTGGGGTACTGAGGCGATGCTGAACTCCAGCGTCCCCAGCGGACCGCTCGCGCAGAAGTGGACGTCGCACCGGAACAACCTCAAGCTGGTGAACCCGGCCAACAAGCGCAAACACACCGTTATCGTCGTGGGCACCGGACTCGCCGGCGCATCGGCCGCGGCGACGCTGTCGGAACTCGGCTATCGCGTGAAGTGCTTCTCGTTTCACGATTCGCCGCGTCGCGCGCACAGCATCGCCGCGCAGGGCGGCATCAACGCGGCGAAGAACTACCAGAACGACGGCGACAGCGTCTGGCGCCTCTTCTACGACACCAT
>CAYPNI010000161.1:0-7814 GCA_964411925.1 uncultured Nitrospirales bacterium | reverse complement strand
CGGCCTTGAAACTCCGGCTCGCGAGTACGCTCGCCCTCCCAGAATAAGTCTCGATCACGTGCGCGAGATGTGCGGTGTTGGTCGATAAACTGGCGGAACTGTGTGGCAGGCCTAAGCGGGTTTTGCTTAGGCCTGTGCTTCACCCGAGCGGGAGCCTTGCCTGTGCTCGTGCACAAACCAGTAGGCGAGTGCGATGCCGACAGTGACCGCCAACACCGTCGCCAGAAACGACATCGCCGCCGTCCAGCCCTGATGCTGGGCGAGCGTTGCAATGTGTTTCACCGCGAAACTGCCGCCGAGATAGCCGATGCCGTCGGCGATGCCGGCTGCGGTCGAACTGCCGCGCTTTCCGCCGAGATCAATCGATATCGCGCCCGTGAGAAATGAATAGGGTCCGAGAATCAGAAAGCCGACCAGGGAAATTAGCGCGAGCGCGACGAACGGGTTCGCGGACTCCTCGAGGAACGCCAGCGTAAACAGCGCGCCCACGGCCGGCGCCAGAAATGCCACCATGACCAGGCCGCGCCGGCCCGCAAGCAGCGAGTCGCTCAACATGCCGGACGCGATCACCGAGATTCCGCCGAACAACGGAAAAAGGGCGCTGGCGCGCGCGGCCGCGCCCGGCTCCATCGAAAGAAATTCCGTCAGATACGTCGGCGTCCAGAAATTGAACGTCTCGCGGATCACGGTCAGGCCGAGATTCATCGTGCACACAAGCCAGAACGACAGGCTGGTCACGAACGGGACAAGCAGGTCGCGCAAGCTGGTCGGCCGCGCCGCGTTACCCTGATCCTTGAACAGATTGTTCTCTTTCGCGAGCGGCTCCGGTTCGCCGACGTCCGCCGGACTCGACTTGAGCAGAAAGAAGCTGCCCAGCAGGATGACCGCGAACACGCCCGCCGAACCGAAGAAGACTCCGCGCCATCCGGCGCCCAGGTCGACGAGCGTGCCGAGGAAGAGGCGTGCAATCACGTCGCCAAACAGATAGCTCAGCGAGAGCAGACCGAGCACCGTGCCGATGAGTGTCGCCGGGAACCACCGAGACGCCGTCTTCACGAGCGCGCCCCAGCCCATGGTCTGTACGAAGCGGTTGAAGCACCAGATCGCCATGAACGCGGCGAAGCCGGTCGCAAAGCCGAACGCAATCGTCGCGCAGATCGACGTGAGCATGCCGAGCAGAAACATGCGGCGGCCGCCGACGAAATCGGACAACACGCCGTTGATGAACTTGCCGCCCGCGTAGAACAGCACGCCCGCCGCCGCGATGTCGCCGATGCGCTCCTTGTCGAGCACGCCCTCGAAATCCTGCAGCAGCAGCGGAGTCGCGACGGACAGGTTCGACCGGCAGAAGTAGTACCCCGCATAGCCGACGGTCAGCGTGGCGGCCGTCGTCCATTGCCAGCGGGAAAGTTGCAACAGCTTCACGCGAGTGGTCTCCGGGAGCGCGCCATGCTATCAGGAGCGCGCCGCGCGATGCGTCCGCTTTGTTAGCGCCGTGTGAGTGCGCGCGAGCGGCGCGTGGTCTGTATAATCGACGGTCACGCGGACGGGGCAATGAAACGGGGGAAGTTACCATGGAACGCGGAAAAACCACCGACAAACTGCTCTTCACGCCCGGCCCGCTGACGACCAGCCGAACCGTCAAAGAGGCCATGCTGCGCGACCTCGGTTCGCGCGACGACGCGTTCATCGCGATCGTGCGGCAGATCCGCAAGCGCCTCGTCTCGCTCGGCCGCGGGCTGGACAGCGAATACACGGCCGTGCTCATGCAGGGCAGCGGCACGTTCAGCCTCGAGGCCGTGCTGGCGTCCGCCGTGCCGCCGGACGGCGCAGTGCTCGTCGGCGTCAACGGCGCGTACGGCCGGCGGCTCGTGGACATCGGCAAACGGCTCGGGATCAAGATGGTTACCGTCGAGTTCGCGGAGAACGAGCCGGTTGACGCCGCGCGCATCGCGGCCGAAATCGATCGGCACCCCGGCGCGACGCACGTCGCCGTGTGCCACTGCGAGACCACCTCCGGCATTCTGAACCCCATCGAGGACCTCGGGCGCGTCGTGCACGGCGCGGGCCGGCGGTTTTTCGTGGACGCGATGAGCAGTTTCGGTGCGATTCCAGTGCACCTCGGAAACGCTCACATCGACTATCTCGTGTCGTCATCGAACAAGTGCATCGAAGGCGTGCCGGGCTTTGCATTCGTGCTGGCGCGTCGTGAGGCGCTCGAATCGACGGACGGTTGGGCGCGCAGCGTATCGCTCGACCTGCTCGCGCAATTCCGCGGGCTCGAACGCGACGGCCAGTTTCGATTCACGCCGCCGACGCACGCGATTCTCGCGTTCAGCCAGGCCCTCGACGAGCTCGACGCCGAGGGCGGCGTCGCGGGACGCGGGAAGCGTTACGCGGAGAACCACGCCGCGCTTGTGGACGGGATGACGGCGTTGGGATTCCGAACGTACCTCGCCGCGGACCTGCAGAGCTACATCATCACGTCGTTTCACTATCCCGACGACCCCAACTTCGACTTCGACCGGTTCTACCGCGGCCTGAGCGAGCGCGGATTCGTGATCTATCCCGGCAAAGTCGGCGGCGCTAACTGTTTCCGCATCGGCACGATCGGACGCCTCTTTCCGGCGGACATCCGGCGGCTGATCGAGGCGGTCGGCGAGGTGCTGGCCGCGCTGAACGTTACGCTGAACACCGCGGCCGGGGCCTCGCGATGACGGCAAGCCGTGCGGCCCAGGTAAGACTCGTCGTTGCCGACCTCGCGGGTACGACCGTGGATTACGGCAGTTGCGCGCCGGCGGGTGCGTTTGTCGAATTGTTCCGCCGCCGGGGCGTCGAAGTGACGCAGGACGAAGCGCGCGGACCGATGGGCCTGCAGAAGCGCGACCACATCGTTGCGATGACGCGCGTTCCGCGAATCGCTGAAGCGTGGAAATCCGTCCACACGTCCAGTCCCGGCGAGGCCGGGATCGACGCGATGTACGCCGAGTTCGTTCCGCTTCAGGTGAAAAGCCTGCCGGACTACGGCGATGTGATCCCCGGAGTCATTGAAACCGTCGAGAAACTGCGCGCGCGCGGCGTCAAAGTCGCCGCGACCACGGGTTACAACCGCGAGATGCTCGAGGTCGTGCTCGGCTGCGCGGCGAAGGGCGGGTTCGTGCCCGATGCGGCGTACTGCGCGGAGGACGTCGCCGCAGGCCGGCCCGCGCCGTGGATGATCTTCCGCAGCATGGAATCGCTCGGTGTCTATCCGCCTGAGTGCGTCGTGAACATCGGCGACACGCTGCCGGACGTTGCGTCGGGCGTGAACGCGGGCGCCTGGTCCGTCGGCGTCACGCGCACGGGCAACATGCTGGGGCTGAACCTCGAAAGCGAACAGGCCCTGTCGCCCGGCGACCGGCGCAAGCGGCTTGCCGACGCGGAGCGCGCGATGAAGGGCGCCGGCGCGCACTACGTCGTCGAGTCGTTCGCGGAATTGCCCGCGTGCGTGGACGATGTCGAGCGGCGGCTTCGCCGCGGCGAGCGTCCCTGACGGCATGAGCACGCACGCGCAGCGCGGCGGCCCCGATCGGACCGAGGGCGACGTCAACGCGAGCCCGTCGCGCGCGCAGTGGGTGGGCGAACACCTGGGCGACGCCGCACGGGCGCTGCTCGATGAGGACGCGCGCTACTTTTTCCATCAGGCGCTGTCCACGCCGTGTCTGAACGCGTTGGAATCGTGCCACGGCAGTTCGCTTGTGGACGTCGGAGGCCGCGAATTCCTCGATTTTCACGGCAACAGCGCGCACCAGGTGGGCTATGGCCACCCGCGCGTCGTCGCGGCGATCCGCGCGCAGCTCGACGCGCTGTCATTCAGCCCGCGCCGCTACACGAACCGGCCCGCGATTGATCTTGCGAAACGCCTCGCACGCCTCGCACCGATGAACGATGCGCGCGTGCTGTTCGCACCCGGCGGCGCCAGCGCGATCGGCATGGCGCTCAAGCTCGCGCGGCTCGTCACGAGAAGATATAAGACGATCAGCTGGTGGGGCTCGTTTCACGGCGCAACGCTCGACGCCATCAGCATCGGCGGCGAGGACATGTTCCGCGACGGACTCGGCCCGTTGATGCCCGGCGCGATGCACGTGCCGCCGCCCGGACCGGACGAGGGCGGCGCGACGGCAGAATCACTCGCGCGCATCGAGGAAATTTTCGAGCGCGAGCGTGACATCGCGGCGTTTATCGCGGAACCCATCCGCTGCACGAACGTCGTGCAGCCGCCGGCGTCCTACTGGCGGAGCGTGCGAGAACTTTGCGACCGGCACGGCGCGCTCCTCATCTTCGACGAAATTCCGATCGCGCTCGGCCGTACTGGCCGCATGTTCGCCTGCGAATACACCGGCGTCGCGCTCGACATCGTCTGCATCGGCAAGGGCCTGGGCGGAGGCGTATTCCCGATCGCGGCCATGATCGGTCGCGGCAGCCTCAACACCGTCTCGGCGAGCTCGATCGGTCATTTCACGCACGAAAAGAGTCCGGTCGGCGCGGCGGCGGCGCTGGCCACGCTGGACATCATCGACGACGAACAGCTTCTCGGCCGGGCGACAAACCTCGGAGGCGAAATCGCCGCGTCGCTTCGAGCGATGCGCGAGCGAATCGGGGCCATCAAAGAGGTCCGCGCGTGCGGCTTGCTCTTCGGCGTCGAACTGCAGGACGTGAACGGCGAGGGCGCGGACACCATCGCCGAGCGTGTGCTTTACGCGTGCCTGCGGCGCGGCCTGAGTTTCAAGGTCTCCTCCGGCAACGTTTTGACGCTCGCGCCTCCGCTGACCATTTCGGCATCAGACCTCGCCCGAGCCCTGGCCATCCTCGAAGACGCACTGGCCGAGGTCGTGCGGACGTCCGTCGGCTAGCGAACGGTCTTCCCCGCAAGGTCGAGCAGTTGCGTGTTGGATACGGAGTTTCCGAAATCGTCGTAGCGGTCGAACGTCCACACGACTTTCCGCGTTGCGGGGTCGACTTCGACGAGCAGCGGCTGGCCGGGGCCTGCGTGACAGTTGCCGATCACGTAGTGTCCGTTGGGCAACACCTCGAGCGTCGTCACCCAGGCAAGCATGATTCCCGGCAAATCGCTTTGATGCAGTTCCCAGACGACTTCCCGCTCCGGCGTAACCTCGAGAACGCCGTGTCCGTTGCCGGTGCCGATGAGCGTGTTGCCTTTCGACAGGCGCAGCGCAGAGAACACCTGATTGCCAAATGCCTCGGGGCCGTGGCCGGGCTTGGGTTCGTTCCCAAACAGCGGCACGGCGAAGTCCCAGATGACTGTGCCCGTCTTCTCGTCGTATTCGCGCACCGCGCCATCGCCCTCGTGGCACACGAGGTAGTTTCCATTCGCGAGCTTGCGCGCGAGTCGGGTGTCCCGGTGCGGGTCAGGTGAATCGAGCCGAAGCGTGACTGCTTTCAACAGGTTGCCGTCTCGATCGATTTCGATGATGCGCCCCGGCCCGGACTCCGCGATCATCACGCGTCCGCCGTCCAGCGGCTGGATCGCATGCACCTCGACACGCCGTCCAGCGTTGCCGTTCTCCTTCGCGGCGTCGTACGACCAGACGACTTGTTTTGACGCGACACTGATCTCCACGACCGCGTGCATGTCGCGGACCGTCAGGATGTTTCCATCCGGCAACGACCACAGATCGTGCACGGCCGGCCATTGCATCTCCCAGTCAATGGCGCCGTCCGCGGATACCGCGGCTAGCCGGTTGTTGCCCTGGACAAGGACGCGGTGTTGCGCTGCGGCGGGAATCGCTGCGCAGAGCGTCAGGACGGCCGCGGTGATGCGCAGGTTCATGGCGACTCCAGTCGGACTTTTGGGTGGACGGCGGCTATAATCAGCCGAACCTGCGGCTGCGCGCAAGTAGAGGGGCAGACGCGCACTTTGGAGACCTCTTTCGATGCGTTATGCCTGTGCGTGGATCATGATGGCGTTGTTGTCAGTCGGGGCGTCCGCCGAAGACGCGAAGACGAAAGTTCTGCTCATCGCCGGTCGGCCGAGCCACGCCCCGCGCGAGCACGAGCACCGCGCGGGCAGCATGCTGCTCGCGAAGTTGCTTGAGGAGGGCCTGCCGAGCGTTGACGCGGAGGTGTCGTGGTACGGCTGGCCGAAAGACGAATCCGTGTTCGACGGCGTCGCGGCGGTCGTGATGTACTGCGACGGCGGCGGCGGACACTACGTGAACGACCATCTCGATTTCGTCCAAGCGCTGATCGACAAAGGCGTCGGGCTGGTGTGCATCCATTACGGCGTCGAAGTCCCCGCGGGCGCCTCGGGCGACAAGTTCCTGCAATGGATCGGCGGCTACTTCGAGGCGAACTGGTCGGTGAACCCGCACTGGAACGCAAATTTCGCCTCGTTGCCGGAACACCCCATCACGCGCGGTGTCACCCCGTTCGAGATCAACGATGAATGGTACTACCACATGCGATTTCCGGAAGGCATGCAGGGCGTCGCGCCGATCCTGACCGCGCTGCCGCCGCCGGAGACACTGTCGCGACCGGACGGCCCGCACAGCGGCAACCCCGCGGTGCGCGAGGCCGTGGCGAAGGGCGAGCCGCAGCACATGGCCTGGGCGATCGAGCGGGCGGACGGCGGGCGTGGCTTCGGGTTCACCGGCGGACATTTTCATCGGAACTGGCAGAACGACAACTTCCGCAAACTGGTGCTGAACGCGATCGCGTGGTGCGCGAAGGTGGACGTGCCGGCTGGCGGTGTCGTGTCCACTACGCCGAGCGACGACGAGATGAAGGCAAACCTGGATGACAAGCGAGCGCGGTAGCGGAGTCGGACCCACGATCCGCCCGTCGGAGACCTGAACCCCGGTGACGCGCCTGACTACGTCGCTTCAGCGCTACTTTCGTGTAGTCCGCATCGCCATGCTCGGCTCTCTGTGACCCACGCGCGGATGCGTATCGCGCCGGATTAGACCAGCCGGTACTACTCGACTCACAATTTCTTGAGCCGGATGTTGCGCCACTTCACGGACATGGCTTGGGTCTTGTCGCCGACGCCGTGCACCTGAAGGCCGATGAACCCCTTCGCGGTCATGTCGTCCTTGAGCTCCGCGCGCAGCTCACCGTTCAGCCAGGTCTTGATCGAGTCGCCATTGCACTCAACACGAACGTGGTTCCACTCGCCGTTCCTGTAGAGCCGCTTTCCCTCGTCGCCGAAGGATTTGGCCCAGGCCTCGTCCTCTTTCTTCGGGAAAAGCCAGCCGCGGCGGGCCTCGTCGTAGATCCCGGCCGACCAGTCGCGATCCTGCGCCTCGTCCTCGAGTTCGCACTGGTAGCCGTGCACGCGGCCGTCGCGGTAATCGGGCGTGCTAAGCCCACGGATCATGACGCCGGAATTGAGCTCGGGATGGCCGAAAAACTCGAACTCCAGGATGAAATCGCCGAATTCCTCGTCCGTACACAGGAAAGAGTTCGGCGATTTGGGGACAGACGTACCAACAATCGCTCCGTCCACCGCTTCGAATTTCGCCTCGCCGTTCTTGAGTTCCCAGCCGTCCAGATCCTTGCCGTTGAACAGGTCCCGCCAGCCGTCCTCGGCGAGTGCCAGCGGGGCGATGGAAATCAGTACCGCCAGGGGGAAAAACGATCTCCGCATGCGCGCTCCTCTATCCCGGATCGGCCGGGCGATCTCGCAGGAGGGACCTATGGAACGCCGCGTCGCGATATCGCGGCGGCGGGTCGTGCGGTTAAATGGTAGCCCGTAGGGGAATCGAACCCCTGTGACGAGACTGAGAATCTCGCATCCTAACCCCTAGATGAACGGG
>CAYPNI010000160.1:0-7855 GCA_964411925.1 uncultured Nitrospirales bacterium | reverse complement strand
CCTCGGCCTCGCCGCGCACCTGCGAGTTCTGCACGATCATGTTCGCGAGTTCGTTCGCCGGCAGACCCGAACCGGAGAACACCGGAAGCTTCTGCCCGCGCACGAGCGTGTTGAACCCGTCGATCGCGGTGACGCCCGTCTCAATGAAGTCGTTCGGTTTGTCGCGCGATACCGGGTTGATCGCCGACCCGCCGATTTCGCGCTCGAACTCCGGCACGATCGGCGCCAGGCCGTCTAGCGGTTCACCGACGCCATTGAAGAATCGGCCGATCACGTCGGTCGAACACGCGATGCGCGCGCCTTCGTTCTTGAGCGATACCGCCGTGCCCTTCACGTCGATGCCCGTCGTGCCCTGAAGCACCTGAACGACCGCGTGTTTGGTCGTCGCCTCGAGCACCTGGCCCTGCCGGAGCTCGCCGTTTTCAAGTTTCAGATCGAGAATCGCGCCTGTCGGGAACCGGTCGCCGTTACGCAGGAAAACCAGCGGTCCCGTGATGTACGTAAGGTCCCAGTACTCCCGTTGCAGCAATTCGCCTTCAGCTGTTGCCATTTCGATGTGTCCTCCTGCGGGTCTTCGCGCCGGATCAGGCGGCGGCCGCTTCCTGCACCAGGCCCTGGATGGCGGCCTTCATTTCTTCCACCACCTTCTTCTTCTTGTCCGCGAACCCCTCGGGGTTCAATTCACGCAAACGCGCGATCTTCTCGCGCGACGGATGCGACAGCAACGTGTTCAGGAGCACGGCCTTGCCGATCGCGTCCTGGCAGGCCTCGTAGAACGACAGCAGCGCATCGAGCAGATGTCCCGTCTTCTCGAGCGAGCTGTAGGCGTCGTCGTCCGAATACGCGTTCTGCTGCAGGAAGGACTCCTTGAGCATGCGCGAGAACTCGAGGATGAGCCGCTCCTGGTCCTGCAACGCGTCCGGACCGACGAGCTGCACGATTTCCTGCAACTCCGTGTCGCGCTGGAGAATGTCCACCGCCTGCTGGCGGCGTTCGCCCCAACCAGCCGGCGCGTTCTGCCGGAACCACGGCTCGAGTTCCTTGAAGTACAGCGAGTAGCTCATGTTCCAGTTCACGCTCGGATAGTGGCGGCTGTACGCCAGCTTCGCGTCCAGCGCCCACAGACCGCCCGAAACGCGCATCGAGTTCTGCGTGACCGGCTCCGAGAAGTCGCCGCCCGGAGGCGACACCGCGCCGACCAGCGTCAGCGAGCCCGCGCGATCTTCCTTGCCCTCGACTTTCGAGCCAATGCAAATCACGCGTCCCGTGCGCTCGTAGAACTCCGCGGTGCGCGCGGAAAGATACGTCGGGTAGCCTTCTTCACCGGGCATCTCTTCCAGGCGCGACGAAATCTCGCGCAGCGCCTCGGCCCAGCGCGAGGTCGAATCGGCCATCATCGCCACCGAGTAGCCCTGGTCGCGGTAGTACTCGCCGAGCGTAATCCCGGTGTATACAGACGCCTCGCGCGCGGCCACCGGCATGTTCGACGTGTTCACGACGAGCACGGTGCGATTCATCAGCGGGCCGCCGGTCTTGGGATCTTTGAGGTGCGGGAATTCGTCGAGCACGTCGGCCATCTCGTTGCCGCGCTCGCCGCAGCCCACGTAAATGATGATGTCAGCATTGCAGAATTTCGAAATCTGCTGTTCCACGACCGTCTTGCCCGTGCCGAAACCGCCTGGGACAATCGCCGAGCCGCCGAGCGGGATCGGGAATAGCATGTCGAGCACGCGCTGGCCCGTGACGAAGGGCACGCTCGACGGCATCTTCTGCCGGAACGGGCGCGGCCGCTTGACCGGCCACTGGTGCGTCATCGTAAGTTCGGTGCCGTTGTCCAGCCGTGCAATCACGTGCTTGACGTTGTATTCTCCGGGCCCGGCGATCTCTTTGATCTTGCCGCGCACGCGCGGCGGCACCATTACGTAATGCTTGAGGTGTTCCGTCTCCGGGACGGACCCGAGGAAGTCGCCGCCGCTGACCTCCTGCCCAACCTTCGCCAGCGGCGTCCACGACCAGGTCTTCTTGTAATCGAGCGGATCGGACGTCAGACCGCGCGCAATGAAGTCGCCGGCCTGCTTCTGAAGGTCAATCAGCGGACGCTGGATGCCGTCGTACGTCTGGCCCAGCAGTCCGGGCCCGAGTTCGATCGACAGCGGCGCGCCGAGCGCGCTCACCGGTTCATTGAGGTACATCCCCGCCGTGTCCTCGTACACCTGCGCGAACGCGACGTCGCCGTCGATGCGGATGACCTCGCCGAGCAACCCGAGCTTGCCCACGCGAACCATTTCGCCCATGGACACACCCGTCATGCCCGACGCGGCGATCATCGGCCCGGACACGCGCACCAACTTACCCGTGATAGCAGCCATCTCGTCTCACCTCTCTCATGTCGTCCTGAACTCTCATCTCGTCCAGAGCTCTCGTTGTCATCCTGAGCGCCAGCGAAGGATCTTGCTCCGATCGCTGCGATTCTTGTCGAAAACCTGCCTAGACCAGCCGAATCTCGAAGCCCACCGCGGGCTTGATCACCGACGAGAGATACGCATCCACGTCGGTTTCCTCGTCGTCAAACGACGGGCAGTTCACCAGCAGCGGCGCGCCCTTGTGCCGCTTCAGCCGGTCCTGCATCCGTTCGGAAAAGTGGACGCGCAAACTCTCTTCGATGATGATGACGTCCAGTTTTTCCTGCAGCAGGGTGTCCAGCGCCGATTCCGCGTCTTTCGCGTCCGCCACTTCCGTCACGCGGATGCCCGCGAGCGCGAGGTTGATCGAGGTCGCGCCGTGCGCGATCGCGCTGATCCTAGACATGCAGTATCTCCTGCTCGAGCCGCGCCTTCGGAAGCCGCGCCGCCAGGCCGTGCGCGATGATGCGCAGGTTCATCACTTCGTTGTATTTGAGCCACGCGTACCGCAGCAGGCTCGCGAGACCGATGCCCTGCCGTTGCATCGCCCGGCGCAGACGCTCGATGAATTTCACTTCAAACTGCCGTTCCAGCGCGCTGAACTTGCCCGTCTGCGCGAACACGGCCAGCGCCTCGGCCATGTCGCCGTAGGCCGTGCGCGACACTACTTCCGCCGCCCGTTCGGATGATCCCGCGCTGGCGATCTCGCGCAGCGTCTGCTCGGTCAGCCGGCCGCGCGGCAACATCTCGCGCAGCACCTCTTCGGGTTCGACGCCCGGCGCGCGCGGCTCGAACAAGCGCCGCAGATTGATGCGATCGATCTCCGAGCGCAGCAGTTCCTTGAGAAACTCGGCGTCTTTGGACCGGAACGTGTCCAGCTTGACGAGGTTGCGAACGAAATACGCGCGGTCGAGCGCTTCTTCGAGCACCCGCAGATTCTTCGTCTCCTGGTACGCCGGCAACGCCTCCACCAGTCCGCGACACAGCCCGCCGTTCCAGGCGGCCAGGCCGCGAACCAGCGCCTCCATCGTGTCCTGCGAAGCCAGTTCTTTCTGCACCGCCTGCGGCATCGACGGGCTCGGCACGAGCGAATGTGCCGCCGTGTCCGGGCTGACGCCGTGGTGCCGGTTGCGCAGCAACGCCTTCACCGCGATGAGGTCCCAACGGCCGATGAAAATTTCCGCGAGCTGCGCCGTTTCCTCGCGGCACATGCTCCGGAGCTTGCCGAAGGTCACCACGAGATTGCGCGACACCGCGTCCTCGATCGCGTCCGCGCCCTGGTAGCGCGAGAGCGCCTCGGCCAGCTCGACCTCGTACGGCGATTTCAGCAACGCTTCGCCGATCTGATCGATGCGGCCGCCGTCGAGCATCGCCTCGAGTTCGTTGCGCGAGAGCAGCGCGCTCTTCATGCCGCGAACGCGCGCGTTGATGTATGCCCCGAACGAATCGGCCATCGTCAGGCCCTTCCTCCGAACAGACTCGTCATGCAGTGCTTGCGCGCCGCCTGCTCCACCCGCGTGAACCGGCCCGTAAGCGTGTTGCTGATGCGGTAACTGCGCTTCGGATCCTGCACGGCCACGCCGTCCCAGAATTCCGCCGAACCCTCGACTTTCACGCCGCCGCGGCCGTTGTTCTCGAGCCAACTCCGCACGCGATCGACATGCGCCTTCGGCGCAAGCACGGTGATATCGGTCGAGGTGCCCGCCGCGGCCATGAGTTCGCCGAGCAGCCTGTCTAGGATGCCGCCAAAGTTCGGGCCCTCGACCGTCTGGCGCAGTTTGCGCTGTACTTCGGCCAGCACCGCCTCGACCGCCTCGTTCTTCATCGCGAGGTCGAGACGGACCGACTCACCTTCGGCCTTCTGCTTCCACAGCGTGTCCAGTCGCTCCACCTCGGCGCGCGCGCTCTGGATCACGGCGTCGCGCGACGCGGCCGCCTTCGCGCGCGCATCCGCGAGGATACGCTCCGCTTCGGCGCGCGCCTTCGCCAGGTGGTCGGCACATTCGGCCTCCACCTGCCGCGTCATGGAATCGAATAGGGCAGGACTTGCCATCGGTACGGCAGCCCCGCGTCAGATCTTGGTGTAGAGCAAGAAACCGATCGCGAGACCCATGATCACGATCGTCTCGGGAATCGCGAACAGAATGATGACGCTCGTGAACAGTTCGGGCTTCTCCGCCATCGCGCCCGTGCCGCCCGCGCCCACGCCCGACTGGGCCAGGCCCGTGCCGAGGCCGGCCAGCCCCACGGCGATTCCCGCGCCGATGCCCAGGCCAAGCGCGCCCAGGCCGCCGCCGTCGGACTCCGCCGCGGCGTCGCCGCCATGGTCTTGCGCCATCGCCAGCGGCGCGCCCAGCGCAACCACCGCCATGACCGCGAAGGCCACCACACCCCACTTCACCATCGATCGCTTCGTTACCATTGTGCTTCCTTTCTGAACGGGTTATAGCCTCTCCCCTCCGGCGAATAGAATTTCGGGAGGAATTCCACAAAGTTAAGTCGCAACGAGTGAATCGTTGGACTCGCAATGCCGATACCGATGTTCGCCACGTGTATGAGCAGCGCCATCGGGATGCCGAACGCATAGCCCATCAGGCCCGGCATCATGTTGGCCATGTCCGCGAGAGCGATGGACGCAATCCCCAGCGCCATCAGACGCGCGTAACTCATCACGTTGCCACCCAGCGACACCACTTCGATCAAGCCGACCAGGCCCATCAGCTTCATCGAATAGAACAGGAGAACCGCCGCCGCCAGCCCGAGCGCCGCTTCGATCGCGAGCATCGGCGTCGAGGACAGCCCCGGTACGCCGAGGAATCCCATCACGAACAGAAGCAGCGCAATCAGGCCCAACAACATGCCCAGTTGTTCAATCGCGTGGTTGGTGTGGCCGTGGCGCAGTTTCTCGCGAATACCGAGAATCAGCGAAGTCGGGATCAGCAGGACCCCGAACAGAATCGCGAACACGAGCAGTTCGGTGCTGCGGTGCGCCCGGTGGAACAGGTACAAATGAAATTCCGCTCCGAACACCTTCGGCCACAACCACAACTCGACAAAGTTGCCGAAGTATTCGCCGTAAATCACGCCGAAGATGATCGAGCTAATGCCCATGTACATCGCGATCGTGCCGATCGCGTTGCCGATTTCGGACTTGCCCCACTTGCTCTTGATCCACATGGACAGCAGCACGATGACGGTGCCGTAGGCCGCGTCGCCCAGAATGAACCCGTAAAACACCACGAACGAGAGCCCGACCATCCACGTCGGATCGACCGTGCCGTACGTCGGCGGCTTGAACAGTCGCATGACGAGTTCAAATGGCTTGAAGATTGAATGGTTGCGCAGCAGCGTCGGAACGTGATGATGCGGGACGTCTCCCAGGCCGATTCGGTTGACCTCAACCTCGCCCGGAAACTCCCGCTGCACCGCCGCCTCGAGCGCGCCGTATTGATCCACCGGCGTCCAGCCGTGAATGACCGTCACCATTTTGCTCTGCGCGAATTGCAGTTGCACGCGCAGCGTCGCCAGGCGATCCGCCACGATGCCCTTTGCCGCGATCAGTTCGCTGCCAACTTGCCGCGAGATCTTGTTCGCGTCTCCCTCGAACTTCACGATCTCGCTCTGATGCTGCGTAACCGTCTTCTCGATGCGCGCGAGCACTTCGGCGATCGTCGCATCGGCGAATCCCTGCTCGCGCATGTCCACCGGCGTCACGCCTTCCTGCCCGAGAATGCGCGTCACGTCGTCTTCTTTCGCCACCGGAAAGGACAGCAGCCCGACGAGCCGGTTGCGCGCGGTCTGGTTCTTGTGGAACTGGCACTCCGGGCCGATCTCGTCGCCCAGCCGCTGTTCGAGTCGCGCGACGACTTTCTTCACGTTGCCCTGCAGCACGATCGCCCGTGTGCCCCGGCCCAGCTTCACGCCCGTGCCGCCCAATGCCGGCGCGACGGATTCGAGAATACCCTTGTAGTTGTTCAGGACCTCGATGGCGTCCTGCCGCTCGATTCGCCCGCGGGTCACCGTCCGCAGCGACTCCGCCCAGCCACGGACCTTGGTCGCCGTCGCCTCAGGCGTCCACTCCGCAACGCCCTTGACCGCGGATTTCACCTCGATCTCGCTCGGGGCCACCGTCAGCAACGGCGCGATTTCCTTGAGCGCCCGGTCCGATTCCTCGAGCTGGCTCATCGCCGCCTGATCCGACTCGCACAGCGTCGCGCGGTTGAGGAAATCCGGCGCGTCTTCCAGCGCCGTCGGCACTTCCTCAAGATGCAGCAGGCCCTTGGCCTGCAGCGATTCGACCACACGGTTCCGCGTCGCGCTCAAGCAGACAAGTTCTACGCGGGCCATGTCTGCGATCATGATGCGCCCCCCTTCGGCAAGAACATGCCGAGAACGTCGTTGGCCATCTCGCCAACGCGCCCCATCGCCGTCGCGCGGCTCCCCTCCAGGCGCGACGCCGCATCGGCCACGGACGCGTTGAACTTCGCTTCGCGAACCCGCGCCGCTTCGTTGCGCGTCCTTGACGCGTCGTCCTCCGCGCGGGCCGCTTCATCGGACTGATGCTTCGATGCGTCCGCGCGCGCGCGCTCGACGTTTCGGCGCGCTTCATCGCGCGATGCGTCGATCCGAGCGAGCAATTCGCGTTCGTGTCTCGCGACATCGGAGAGAATCGATTTGCCGTTGTGAGTTGAATCGTGCGACACAGTTACGGTTTACCTGTTAACAGCCCTGCCGACGGCAGCGTCCGAGACGCAATAAACGAAACCGGATTTCGATCCAGATACTGGCTTGAAAGGCCCACTCACCACGGACGCGGGAGCGGGTGGATACGCTCAACGAAGGGAAGCTGCACCCAAAGCCTGGCCGAATCCTGCCATAGCCGCGATTAGCGAGTCAAGCAAAACGCACTCGCCCGATGTCCGCGAAGATCCTCGCATCGCGCGGCGCGCGTGGGGGTTTGCTGCGCTAGTACGCGTGCCGTCGAAGCGGCGAGTCAGCGCGCGAGTCTTCGTCGCGAGAATCCAACCCCGATCGCCCCGGCCGAGACGATCCGGCCACCCGCGATCGGGAAACTTACTCGGACGCGATCAACTTTCTCGACGCGCCGTCCCTCGAATCCATAAATTAGGGTGCCTACATTTTGTGGGGCCTCGCCAGACTCCCCGGGTGTTGGGGATGGTTCACGCGTGAGTTAACGCGCGGTTAACCCGGGCCCCGACGATTCGGAATTCGTCCATCTGAACGGCCCGGATCGTTCCCGGCGCTAACCCAAACCTAATCGATTCGGGGAGTCTTTTCGCTGGACTTGCTTAGTCGTTTGATCTACAATATGAGGCGCAATGAAAATGATTTATATACAACATATTGTGTTTTTTGCCTCAGAACGCTCAGGGCGTCGGAAAAAAACTCCGTGGGAGCGGCTTCCAAAAAAAGAGGTTTACAAGACCCCTCCG
>CAYPNI010000159.1:0-7868 GCA_964411925.1 uncultured Nitrospirales bacterium | reverse complement strand
GGATGCTCGATGTAGTTCACGATCTCGTGCGCCGTCAGCGCCTGCGTGCTGACGATGTAATCAATCCCCATAATCGTCTCGTAGAGGATGTCCGATTCCGTGTAAATCGGATCGTGAACACGCGCGACCACCCGCTTGGCCCCCAGGCCCTTGGCCGTCGTCGCCGCGATCAGGTTCACCTCGTCGTCGCCCGTCGCCGCGACGAACAGGTCCGCGGAGCCCGCGTCGACCGACTTGAGCGTGAGCACGTCCTCCGCGCGGCCCGGTGCCGTGGACACGTCGAGCGAATAATCGATGTGCTCGACCTGGTTCGGGTTGTTGTCGATGACGGTGACGTTGTGCCGCTCAGTGCTCAGTAGACGCGCGAGATGAAAACCGACCTGGCCGCCGCCCGCGATGAAGATATTCATGGTCAAAACGCCTGTAGGGACGTTGGATGAGACAGGGGAAAGTGCGGGATCATCCTATAGCCGCGCGGGACTATGCAAAAAATCCGGTCCGCTCGTCGCCGGACGCGCCGATGGACTACACTGAACGCCGCACCGGTCAGCACGGAGGATCTGCATATGGCGGTGAAGTTCCGTCGCGATTCGCTCGCCGCCGCCGAGCCGCCTCACAACCGCTACGAGATGCGCCCGGGCCAATCGGGACAACCCGCCCGGCGGCGCCTTCTCTACATCTACGTCGTGGTCGTTGTGCTCGCGGGCGCCAGTATCGTCGTCCACTTTTTGACGAAGAACCAACTCAACCGCTGGTTGCCCGAACGCCCCGGTGAAGCCGTCGTCGTCGAGAAGTTGGCGCCCGAAGGCGACGGCCCCGCCGCATACCGCCTCAGGGTGCGCGTGGCCGTTCCCGCCGCGTCGCCGCAGGAGGCGGGATACCTTCCCGAGGACTTCCCCGAGCGCGATGAGGCACTGCGTGCCCGTGAACTCGAGGACGACGTCGTCACTCCCGAGGCCGACTGGCAATCGGTCGAGACTGGCACCCGCCTGCGCGCGTCGTACCAACTCAACATCCCCCGCACGAAGATCATGATCCGCGCACTTTACCTGGACCATCTCGGTTCGGCTCCAGAGTAGCAGCCGCGTCCTCGCCGCATTCTCCCCGCGCGATGCAACAGCCCTGCTTTGCGAGAAGTACGCATCCGCATTGAATCGCCGAAGACGCCGCGTTTGCAGTGCGCGTTGCCGCGCGTGACCCCGGCTCACTACAATGGAGCGCGATGGACCTCAATCAACACGAAATGAAATCGCTCTTCGACCGGACGGTTGTCATCAAGCAGCCGCGGTTCGGCATCGTGAGCGGTTACCATGAGTTGCCCTACGTGTGCCTCGGCGAATCGATCGAATCCGGCTACCAAACGACCGAAGTCCGCGGCAGGGTCCAGGTCTCGCCGCGCATCGTGCTGCGGCCCTCGCACCTGGAACCGAGCTACGAGGAGGTCTTCGGAACCGAGAACGTATCGAACGCGATTGCCGGGCGCCTCTTCGGTTTCCTCGGGTTTCGAGGGCGCCCCGTCGAATGTAAGTCCGACTACCTGCACGTGTCCCATTCGGAATCGTCGGTGGACCGCGTGCTCGCCGAGACGCTGGATCGGCTCGAACGGATGGAAGACATCACGACGAGCGTATTGATCTCGCCGAACGCGAAATACTTCCCGATTAGCATCGAACGGCTGATATCGGCCGTGCTCGAAGACGAGTTCAAGGTATAGGAGGACCGATGAAAAGCGCGTATGAAATCGCCATGGAACGGCTGCGCGCCGAGTCCGGCCCCGACAAGAAACTCTCCGACGCGCAACGCGCCGAGATCGCGTCCATTGAAAACAAATACAAGGCCAGGATCGCCGAGGCGAACCTGAATTTCGACCAGCGCATCGCCGCCGCGCCACACGCGGACCGCGCCAAAGTCCAACAGGAACGCGTGGACGAGATCGCGCGACTCGAGTCCAAGCGCGAAGCCGAGAAGGAGTCCGTCTGGAACGAGGCCGCGGGCTGAGCGCCGTGGTCACGCTCGCATGACCGCCACGCCGGCCGCGCGCGCGCGTTCCCGCCGGGGATGGTGGGCGCTGGCGCTTGGCGCACTCATCGCCGGCACCGCCGCATTGGCGGACGGCATCCTGAAGCGCGCGCCCCACAGCGGCTTCGTACTTCCCGGCGCGGACCTCTCGATGTCCGCCTCCAACCTGCCCGCGGCGTGGGACGCGTTCGAACATTCTCCCGCGTTCGACCGCATCCAGGCGGAAGCGCCCCAGGTCTACCAGCGAATCGGGCTGTTCTCCCGCCACCGGACCGGGATCCGCTGGACGCCGCTGCGCTGGTATGTATGGTTCGGACGTCCCCTCTCAGTTTCGCAATCGTCGGGCGAGTGGGTGATGTCCTGCCGGCCGGGCCTGTTACTTCGCGGAGCGGACGCGCTGGGCGTTTTGGATCACGCCAACTGGCGCGAGGGTTTCCTCGTCATCGGTACGTCGGCGCAGGTGGTGGACTCGATCCTGCGGGACGGCGTCAAGGTCCACGCGAGTGAAAACTTCGACGCAATATCGGTTGCCTGGAATCATGAACCGGCCGGGAACGCGACGATTCGATTCACGGACGTATGGAAAATCGAAGGCACCGTCCGCGTGGATGAGTTCGAGGAACTCCCCGGACCCGCCGCACAACGCCGCGCCGCCGAGTGGCCGGGAACTCCCGCCGCGACGCTGTTCGCGACGCGCGCGGGCCTGCTCGACGCGTTGCTGCCCGACGCCTGGCCCGAGTTTCCGTTCACCGCCGAGCTTGAACGGGCTTGGGACGACTTCCGCGCCAAACTGCCGCGCGAGTGGGACGCGTCGACCGATTCGTATCAGTTCGCGCTGGTCTCGGTTGATACACGCGGCATCGTGCCCGTGCTCGAGTTTGGCGTCGTGCTGCGGTCCTCCGTGCCGTTCGCGCCTTTGCCCATGCCGCACGCGGGCATACCGTACGTCTGGGGCATTACGCCGGGCTGGATGGATCCCTGGCGCGGCGAACCGCTCTCGCTCTACGCCGCGTCGGGTCAGCGGATGCGCGCATTCGCCAACCAGGAACGGACGATGAACAGCGTGCTCGAGGACGCGCGTCCCGGCCGTATCGTGCCCTACGACGCGCGCCTCGACGTCGATTTCGCGCAAATCGCGGACATTGCGAAAGCGCTCGCGCGCAAGGCGGCACAGGAACAGCTCCTGCCCGCGTTCGACGCAAACGACGTCGAGCGCGACGTGCTCCCGTGGATCGCTGCGGCGGGCGAACTCGGCCGCCTGCAAATCGAAGGGCGGTTCGCCGGTGCGGAACTCCACTTCACCGGCGCGCTCCTGCCCCCGGCGGAAGACGACGTGGAAGTGGACGGCGGCACATGATCTCCCGGCTTGCCGTCTTAGTCCTGGTCATCGCACCCGCCGCCCACGGCGCGGGCGTCGTCGCGGTCGCGGGACACGGGGGACTCACCGCCGGCGTGGACGATGCCGCGGTGTTGTCAGTGCTGCGGTCGCCCGATCCCGGCGGGCCCGACCAGCTCTTCCAGCCGCGCGCGGGCACGATCGACGGCGGAGGCCGGTGGGGGATCGACATCGGTAGCGAAATCTATTGGCTCGGCGACGGCAAGGCGCAGGTCGTCGAACCCCCCGTCGCAGACGCGCGCGGCGTGATTCGCGCGGTGATCGCATGGACCGATTCGGACCTACGCGCATCCGTCACATACTACGTCGCTCGCGACCGGCCCGCGCTCGTCAGTGATATCGAAGTCAGCGGTTGCGACGCCGCGCCGGTGTTGCGCTGGCGATCGGAGTGGGCGCCGCGAACCCATCTGGTTCCGGAGCTGCCGTTCGCCGACGGCGCATTCGATTCGATCAACGGTTTCGCCGCCGTAATAGACTCCGGCCGGGCTTGGCACTTCCGCCCCCGGCAACCCGATCGGCAAATGCTCGCCGACGCCGCGAAGCTCGCCGCAGCGACGGCGACGCTCGCAGACTGGTCGGCGCTCGCGGGCGACGGCATCTGGATTGGAGTGGGCGGCGGCGAGCGTGCAGGGCTCGGCGGGGGAGGGGACGCAATCGCGGCCCTCGGGCCCATCGCGTCAATCGTCGAACCGCGCGTCGAATCTCGGGACGGGGCCTACCACGCTTCCATAACCATCGCCGTCGATACGACCTTCGAAGGCGCCCGCGCCGCGCTCGACGCGACACGGGCGGACAGTGCACCCGTGCCGCAGCCGGCGCCGCTCCCCGAACGGCTCAGGGAACTTCCGGCCGATCGCCGTATCGTTCTCGCTCCCCACTGGAGGCTGTTGCAAACCCTGCGCGACCCGGCCGGCGGCCGCGCGGTCCGTGGTCTCAACGTGGATCCGCCGCTCGCGCGTGACTGGCCGCGCATCGGCGCCCGGATTGCCCTCGCCTTCGATGCGTGGGGAGACGCCGGCGCTGCGCAGTCCATTCTCGATCATTACCTGGCCGCGGTGCGCAAAGACGACGCACCGGGACAGCCCTACGGATCGATGGCGGAATCCTTCTACACTAACGGGGAGATCGCATCACCGCCATTCATCGTCGACGATCTGGGTCCCGCGCGAGTCTTGTACGCTACGTGGCGCCACGCGCAGCGAATGGCGCCCGCGGATCGCGACGCCTGGCTCGCCCGGCATGCCGAGGCGATCGACGCCGCCGCAGAATTTCTGTCGACGTGGGCCGACGCGCGCCGGGGAGCGCCGTTGTGGTCCAAAGATCCCACCGGTCTGGCGGACACGGCGACACAGATCCAGGTGTTCGATCACCTCGCGGGGATCACCGCGGCGATCCGCCTGCGAGAGATGCGCGGCCAACCGATTCCGCAGGGATGGCAGCTCCGGAGTGAGACGCTTCTCGATCTCGCGGAATGGATCATGACGACACCCTCCGCCGGTTGGTCACCGGGACCGGCCGTCGTCTGGGAATTGGACGGATTTTCCAGGCCGCTGCAACACGCAACCGCCAACGCCGCCCGCGCCGCGCTGCCCGCCGAAACCAATCCGGGTGTCGTCCTCTCGTTGGCGATCCAGCTGTCCCAGATTGGCGAAGAAACCGGCTCGGACGCCGTGTGGCAAGCCGTCGCTCGTGCCGTTCCAGACATGCCGTTGAACGACGCAGAGGCGTCAGTCCTCGTGTTGCTCGCGGCACAACCTTGAAACAGTGTGTAACTGACTGGTACGGGAAGAGTTATGCGGTCATAATTCACCCTGACCTCGGAATCGGACGCTTCCGATACGAAAAGCCCCATTTCAGACGCGGCCTGTTAATTTAAGCCTAGAAATCACAGTCGCTTACGTAGTATGATTCCGGGCACGCAATGTGCTCCCCCCGCTGCATGAACTGCCTCATGGGACCGGCTGTGCTCAGCCGGAGTGTGTTTCCGTGTCTAGCCCTGCTAGTGTCGGCTGTCTCGGCAGCTGACCCCGCGATCACCTACTCAATCGACCCGCCGAACCCCAAATCGGGTATTCCGTTTCGGGTCGCATATGAAGTGTCCTGGCAGGGAGTCGCGCAGGATTACGCCGTAATCCCCACGGATCCCGCGCCGGTCGCTTGGGGTTCGGCTAGACTCGTAGATTCCGCGTCCACATCGTCGGAGTCCGGCCAAAGCGTCACATACGCCGTCGAATTCGTCGCGGATCGTCCCGGCAATTACGAGATCCCGGCGTTCCGGCTGAGCTACGTGCCGGGGACCGACGTGTTCGCCGCCCCAGTCGAGTACACGCCCGCCACCACGTCTCACGTTGCACATTCCATGGGTGATACCGCGCCCAAACCCGAAGAAGCGGAGCTTGTTACGACCCCGCTCGAGGCCCCGGCCATCAACGTCAACGTCGGGTATTACTTCGGCCCAAAGGTCATCGCGGGTCTCGTGGGAATATCAGTGTGTTTAATCGCCGGAGGCATCGCCATCGCGACGCGCGTCCGCCGGGCCCGTGCGCGGCATGAGAACCCGATCCCCGGCGCGGCCACGGTGCAAAGCGTGCTCAACCTGGCCCGGCAACACCGGCTCGATGGCAAGTTCTACGACTACTACCGCGCGCTGGCACAGGCCGCAACGCTCGCCGCGCCGAGCGTCGGTGCGCGCAAGTTGCGCGAGAAACTCGAACAGGATGCGCAGCGCGTCGGGTACGGCGCATTGCAACCGAGCGACGACGATCTGGAAGGGGCGCTGCGGGACCTGGAGCGCGTGTTGCGCGAAACGTCCGCGCCAACGGACTGAGGACGAAGACGGATGGCTGTTTCGGTAGAGTCGATACGACGCAACGTCGAGGCGCAATCGCGTTTCGTCGGGCGCCTGCGCCAGGAAATCGCCCACGTAATAGTCGGCCAGCAGTACATGATCGACCGGCTGATCGTGGCGATGCTGGCCAACGGCCACGTGCTCATCGAAGGCGTGCCGGGACTCGCCAAGACCACGGCCGTCAAGACGCTCGCCCGTGCCATGGAATGCTCGTTCTCCCGCATCCAGTTCACGCCCGACCTGCTCCCGGCCGACCTCGTCGGCACGCAGATTTACAGCCCCAAGGACAGCTCGTTCAGTACGAGGAAGGGACCGCTGTTCGCGAATATCGTGCTCGCCGATGAAATCAACCGCGCGCCCGCCAAGGTGCAGAGCGCCCTGCTCGAGGCCATGCAGGAGCGTCAAGTGACCATCGGCCCCGAGACGTTCCTGCTCGACGCGCCGTTCATGGTGCTCGCCACGCAGAACCCCATCGAGCAGGAAGGCACGTATCCGCTGCCCGAGGCGCAAGTGGACCGGTTCATGTTCAAACTCAAAGTGTCCTACCCGACGCGCGCCGAGGAGCGCGAGATGATGGACCGGGTGGACCTGTTGCACGAGCCCAAGGTCAATGTCGCCGTGTCGCGGGACGAAATCCTGCGTGCGCGCGAACTCGTGAACCACATCTACGTGGACGAGAAGGCAAAGAACTACATCGTGGACATCGTGCAGGCCACGCGCCATCCCGAGACCTTCGGGATCGACGTCAAGAACCTGATCGAATACGGCGCGTCGCCGCGCGCGACGATTTACTTGCAACAGGCCGCGCGTTCGCTCGCGTTCCTGCAGGGCGAGGGCAACGTGTTCCCGAACGACGTCAAGCAAGTCGCCATGGATATTCTCCGCCACCGCGTCGTGGTCACCTACGAGGCGGAAGCGGAAAACATAACCAGCGAGGATATCGTGCGACGAATCCTCGACACGGTACCGGTGCCGTGATTTCCGGAAGGGGGATCTGACCATGAGTTATGCAGAAGACGAAGACGAAGGACCAAGTACGATGAGCACAGTCAAAAACACAGCACGAAGCAAGCGGGATTTCTCGCTGCGCAACGAAGACGACCGCGAACGGCTGCTGTCCGAGATGTGGTGCCACCGGTGCATGGAAGTGCCCGCGACCATCGAGGAACCGCAGGAGTTCGAGGGCAACGGCCTCGTGTTCCTCGAAGGCCGGTGCTACAGCTGCGGCGCGACGCTCGTCCTGGAAATCGAAGGGTAGAGGACGTCCCGAGTCCTCCCTTCGCGGGCCGCCGCGCGCGGCGCCGAAGGAACGTTACGGCTGATCGCGGTGTAATCGCGACGGGACGGCGCCAGATGAACGTCTGTTTCGGGAAAACGAATTTCGCCCCCAACCGGGATTGCACGACATGATTCCCGTCGAAGTCATGCAGCGGATTCGCCGGATCCAGATCCGGACGAGTCACATGGTCAACGACATTCTCGCCGGCGCGTACCACTCCGTCTTCAAGGGCCAGGGGATGGAATTCGAGGAAGTCCGCGAGTACGTCCCCGGCGACGACATCCGGCTCATCGACTGGAACGTCACCGCGCGCACGTCGATCCCGC
>CAYPNI010000158.1:0-7916 GCA_964411925.1 uncultured Nitrospirales bacterium | reverse complement strand
TTGCGGTCGTCGTTGAAGTCCTGCGCGGCGAGCGCGCGGTTCTCGTAGCCGATGAGGCGATACGCGCCGACGCGTGCCGGGTTGAACTCGACTTGCACTTTCACGTCCTTCGCGATGGTCACGAGCGTGCCTGAGAGTTTCTCGATGAACTCGCGGCGGGCCTCGGTCTCCGAGTCGATATAGCCGTACGCCCCGTTGCCCTTGTCGGCGAGCATCTCGAGCCGGTCGTCCTTGAGGTTGCCCATGCCGTAGCCGTAAACGCTGAGGAACACTCCCGTGCGCGCTTCGCTCTGGATCATCTGCTCCAGCGCGCCGTTGTCCGTCAGACCGACGTTGAAGTCGCCGTCGGTTGCGAGGATCACGCGGTTGACGCCGCCCGGCAGGAAATTCCGCCGCGCGACCTCGTACGCCATCTGGATGCCGCCCGCGCCGTTCGTCGATCCGCCCGCGCCCAGCGTCGCGATCGCATTCTGGATGGCCTGCTGGTTCCCGGCGTTCGTCGAAGGCAATGCGAGACTCACGCCGCTCGCGTATGTCACCACGGCGACGCGGTCGCGCTCGTCGAGCTGGCTCGCAAGTTGGCTCATGGCCCACTTCACCAGCGGCAGCTTGTTCGCCGGCTGCATCGAACCGGATACATCGATGAGGAAGACGAGGTTCGTCGCGGGGCGTTCGGCGCGCGGGATCTCGCGGCCCTTCAACCCGATGCGCACGAGCGTGTGCTGCGGCTCCCACGGGCATGCGGCCATCTCGAAGTGCGCCGCGAACGGCGTGTTGCCCTCCGGCCGGCCGTACGCGTAGTCGAAGTAGTTGATCATCTCCTCGACGCGCACTGCGTCCGGCGGCGGCAGCAGGCCCTGTTGGAGGAACCGGCGCACGTTCGCATACGACGCGGTGTCCACGTCGATCGAGAACGTCGACAGCGGTTCATCTCCGACGCGCGTAAATCCGCGCTCGATGATCGGCTTGTACACCTCCGCGCCAGGAGATACGGCGGGCGGCGCGGGCTGTGGATAGGACCACGATTCCACGCGCGAGACCTGATACCGGCCTCCCGACGCGTTGAACGACATGCCCAGGCGCGCATCGGTATCCGACTGGTCGTCGGTGAGATAGCCCAGCGACCGAAGCCGCTCCCGTTCCTCCGTCGGCAGGGCGGCGACGTTGAGGCTTAGGTCAGAGGAATGTGATGCATTCGGAGCGGGCGCCTGTGCCGCGACCGCGGCGGAACGCATCAAGGCGGCCTCCTGCTGCGGGTTTTCCTTTTTCGGACTGGGTACCAACGGTAGACCGAACTGTTGCGGCAACGTTTCTACACCGTCATTCCCCGCAGCGTCACCGAGCGTCGCTCCCCGGCCCACAGAAAGCAGGCGGGGCGACGCATTACTCGCCAACTGATCGCCCGAGAGGAGCGTGCCCGATACCAGCGCTTGACTGGGCTCGATACCTTCGACGACGGCCTGGCCGTCGGCGGGCGTGGCCAGCGACACGCTCAACGGAGTCGATTGCCCGGCTTGCGCGGGAGCGCTCTCCGGAACCAAGCCCGGAGCGGAGGTCGGCATGAGCTGCCGCCGCAGTTCGGTCACTTGATTCTGGACACCGACGTCCCCGAAATTGGGCCGGATAACTCCGGGGTTGTTGATGTCTGTAATGAAGAAGCGTTCGATACCCGGCTGAAGCGCTTGCAGTTCGTTGAATTCGCGTTGCGCCTTCTCCGCGGGGGTTTCGACACGCGCCTGCTTTGTCTCCCGTGTCCAGGGCGATTCCGAGAGCATGTTTACGGATCCGTACACCGCGATCACGGCAAGAGCGGCCGCAGCGAGCCCCGCCGCGCGCCACGGAAACGCGAACGGACGGAGTGCCTGCGCCTCGTCGGCGCGGGACCCGACGGCGTCGCGCTGATCCGGCGTGAGCGCGCCGTCCGGCGCGCCCGCCTTGAGGGCGTCCTGAGCGATCGCGATGGTCGCGCGGATTTCGTCGAGCACCCTCTGCGGCGCATCGTCGTCCGTGCGCGCCGCTTCGGCCAACGCGTGTTCGACGGCTTTTGACTCCGCAAAATCGAGCTCACCGAGTGCGTACGCGGTGAGAATCTGGTCGTCAAGTTCAATCTTCATGGCGTGTAGCCCTCACGTTGGCGTGTTCGATGTAGAGCGTGCCGCGCAGGCGTTCGCGAACCGCGGCGAGCGCCTGCGCAATGGTGTAGTTGACAGTCGACAGCGGCATGTTCATGACGCTGCCAATCTCGCGATAGGTCAGTCCGTGCTCGAACTTGAGCCGGAACGCTTCCTGCTGATTCGCCGGCAATTTCGCGACGGCCTCGAGCACCAGCGCGTGCTCCTCGCGGAGCGCGGCGCGGGCCACCGGCCCGGGCGCGGCATCGGGCCGGGCCTCGGCGGCGTGTTGTTCCAGGGTCTGCATTCGCCCCTCCTTCTTGCGCACGTCCAGCGCGCGGTTGCGGCAGACGGTATAGAGCCAGGGGGCGAGGCGGCCGTTCAGTTTGGACGGATGTTCCCGGCAGAGCTTGTAAAACGTGTCCTGCACGACGTCTCGCGCAGCCTCGAGGTCGCCGGTGAACCGTGCCGCGTAGCGCACGAGCGGCCGCTCGTAGCGATCCAGCGCGTCACGCACCCACCGGGCCTGCTGGGAACTGTCGTCCGTCATTGCCTCGTCCGCCGGCCTTCCTGCCTATACAACGAATTGGACACCGGTTTGTCCAAGGGGTTCGCGAACCTCCCGCGAACCGCAGCCGCGAAATGCCGGTTCAGGGCAGGTAGGGCTCGAGTTTGGGCGCAATGAGTTCGGTGAAGAGGGCGTGGCCGTTGGAATCGTAGTGGCCGTCGAACTCGTAAAAACAACGCTGGCCGTGGGCACGCGCCCGAAACGCGTCTGTGACGCTCAGAAATGGCATCGCCGCGCGCGAGCATGCCGCTTTCGCCGCCTCATCCGGCACGTCGGTGGTAAATTTCCGATCGAGCGACGTTCGCGTCTCCTCGGACAACAGCGGCGCGACCAGCAAATTCCAACCGGACGGGCGAACGTAACCGGGCTCGGGAATGGACACGACGACGACCGGCGCGCCGTAGCGGTCGGCCACGGCCTTCAGCCGTTTCAACTGCGTCGCGCAAACGTTGATTCGGTGACGCATCAGTTTGGAATCCAAATCCAGATCGGGGGCGAGCGCGATCTGCTCCGAAGCAGACGGTGTGAGTTCCGCGTCCGGTGCAGCGTTTGAAGCGGCGGGTTGATCAACGAGTTGTTCCGTATCGTTGTTCGCGGGCTCGCCCAGCGAAAGCGGGAACAGCCATGTGAAATGCGCGGGATTCAGCCGTCCTTCCAACAGCGCCCGTCGCACGAAGGTGGACATCCGGTCGAACTGCTCGCGTTGAGGCTCGCTCATCGCCGCAAGATACCGGCTGGCTTGCCGCTGCCAGACCTCCCGGATTTCGATCTCCGGGCCGGCGCGATGGGTCGCGGATCGCAGCACGCGCGTCACGACGCGGGTAAGATTCGGCAACAGCCGCTGCGTGATGAATCCCGCCGCAGGAGGCCCGTCGTCCAAGTGGATCACCTCGGAAACGACGCTCTTCGGGGACTGTCCCGGAGCCCAATAGTCGAGCTGTTCCAGGTCATTGCCCTGAAGGAGACCCACAAGCACCAAATCGGGCTTGAGAATCGGAATCAGTTTTTCGGCGGTATCGGCATACTCGCCCGGACCAAAGCCGGGCACACCCAGATTCAGAATTTCGACATCGTGCCCTTCGGCGATTAGCTCCGTTTCGAGTCGCTTGACCCAGGTTTCCTCGAGATCCACGCCCCAGCCGAACGTGAACGAGTCGCCGATCGCCACGATCCGCGTCTTGTGTGACTTCTCGAGCGTCGTGTCCGCGCCACGAAATCCGAGATTGTTGATCTGAACGCGGCAATCGAACTCGATGGTCTCGTAGCGAACAGCGGAATACGGAGAAAAGAGCAGGCCGCGATCCAGTTCGGAGGGTGGGCTGATGCGGCCAATCACGCGATCGACGACGATCGCGAGGATGAACACGGCCGCCGTCGATGCGAGCGCAAGCAGCGCGTTCTGAAGGCGCCGCTTCCAGGGGTGGGTCATCGTTTCTCCACGAGCGCGGGGAGCGATGCCGGTCGTCGGATTCAGGTCAACGCAGCACGCGATGGGATCACGCGGGTAGTCTACGATCGGGGCCGCGATCCTTGCAATCGTTCTCGCCGGGCGGGATAATGCGCTCCTTTCGGGGAGGAACGCGCAACAATGTCGTCGGATTCGGTACGGTTCAAGTGCCATCACTGCAACCACTGCTGCACGGACGTGGTCTGTTTGCCCAGCCCCTGGGACGTGCGGCGGATCATGCGCATGACGGGCAAGGAGCCGTTCGATTTCATCGAGTTCCTCTCGCCCGAAGAGATTGAAGAGGTGGACGCCGACGACCCGACGTGGCTCGTGGTGGATGGCGAGAAATACATGATGGCGTTGCAGCGCGACGAGACGCTCGGCTGTACATTTCTCGATAAACAGACGCGGTTGTGCGGCATCTACGAGGCGCGGCCGCTGCTCTGCCGGCTCTACCCGTTCAAGGTGATCGAGGACGAGCAGGGCAACTACCAGGGATTCACGCTGCACGATGACGTGGGCTGCCCGAAACACGACGACGGCGTGGTGCCCACGCGGCCGCTGTGGGACCTATATTGTCAGGACGAGATCAATCAGGAGGACTACTCCGAGTTGGTCGAGGTCTTCAACGCGATGGAGTATCCCGGCAAAGAAGTCGAAGACTTCGTCGTGATGTTCACCGGCGGCATTAATCGCCTCCAGGAAAACCTCGCGGAACAGGCGGCCGAGGATGCGGCGGAGCGGAAGAACAAGGCCGTGTGAAGTAATGTTCCGGTAGGGGCGGGGCCCTGTCCCCGTCCGGCGTGTCTGGGCACTTAAACCCGCGCGGCCGCAGGGGGCCGTACCCACGGCGGTCCATGGCAAAGAAATTTCTGCTGGCAGGGGTCACGGCGCTTCTCGTCATCGCAGCCGTTGTCGTGTACAACGCGGCGACGATGACGTCCAAGCAAATCGACGTGCCCGCTGTCGCGCCGGTGGACTTCGATGTCGAAGCGGCGGCGGAACGACTCAGCCGGGCGGTCGCGTTCAAGACCGTTTCCTACCAGGACCCCGCTGAATTCGACGGGGCCGAATTCGACGCGTTGCACGCCTTCATGGTTGACTCGTTTCCGCGCGTGCATGCCACGCTGAAGCGCGAAGTCGTCGCACAATGGAGTCTCCTTTACACCTGGCCCGGCGCGGATTCGTCGCTGCCGCCCATCGTGCTGATGGCGCACCTGGACGTTGTGCCCGTCGTGCCCGGGACGGAGAGTGACTGGGAGCACGGCGCCTATTCCGGAGAAATCGCGGACGGCTACGTCTACGGGCGCGGCACGCTGGACGACAAAGTGTCGGCGATGGCGATATTGGAGGCGGCCGAGAAACTCATCGAGGAGGGACGCGCGCCGGCACGGACGATCTATCTCGCCTTCGGACACGACGAGGAAGTCGGGGGCGCGCTCGGCTGCGCGGCGATTGTCGAACTGTTGCAGTCGCGCGGAGTGAAGCCCGAATTCGTGCTCGACGAGGGCGGCGCGATCGTGACCGGCGCGATGCCGGGGATCGACGCGCCGGTGGCCACCGTCGGCGTGGCGGAAAAGGGCTACATGACGGTCAAGCTGACCGTAAAGGTCGATGGCGGGCATTCGTCCCAGCCGCCGCGCGAAACCGCGATCGGCATCATGAGCACGGCGATCGCGCGCCTGCAGACCCATCAACTGCCCGGCGGCATCGAGGGACTCTCGGCGGACATGCTCGCGCACATCGGGCCCGAGATGCCCTTCGGATTGCGCGTTGCCGTGGGAAACCTGTGGTTGTTCTCGCCGCTGATTGAGCGCCAGTTCTCGGCGTCGCCAGTCATGAACGCGTTCCTGCGCACGACGACCGCGCCGACGATCATCCAGGGCGGCACAAAGGAAAACGTCCTGCCGCCCGAGGTCAACGCGATCATCAATTTCCGCATCCTTCCCGGTGACACGACGGAGGACGTGGTCAACCACATCGCGGCCGTAGTCGCGGACGACCGCGTTGCGATCGATCCGTTCATGACACAGGCGCAGAACCCGTCAAAGGTCTCGCCATCGGACGGGCCGGTGTTCGGGCTGATCGAGCGAACGATCCGGGAAGTCGCGCCCGGCACGATCGTCACGCCGTACCTCGTGATCGGGGCGACGGACGCGCGGAAGTTCGAGGTGATCTGCGACAACGTCTACCGCTTTCTTCCGATGCAGATCCACAGCGACGACCTGAAGCGCATGCACGGCACCAACGAGCGGATCGCAGTCGAGTCGTACGGGACTATGCTGCAGTTCTATCATCGCCTGCTCGAAAACGCCGCGATGTAGGCCTTTCGTTCACCGCCGGAAGGCGGAACTCCGAACGGCGGAAGCGCAACCCTCCCCCATCGTCTTCGCGAGGAGTCCCGGGAGGGTCGTCCCCGCTGCGCGGACGCCACTCCCGCCCCGCCGTGTTTTCATGCAATGTCCCCCGGTCTGCATGTAGACTGGTAGGCTCAGGAACCTGGGAGCGCCATGAGCGGCCACGATGACGACATGATCTGGACCGAAATCCGCGAGCGGGCGGAGCGGGACGCGAAAAAAGAACCCATGCTCGCGAGTTTCCTGTATACCACCGTGCTCAATCACGGCAAACTCGAGGCCGCGTTGAGTTTCTTGCTGGCCCACAAACTCGAGAGCCCGACGCTGACCGCCGCCGCGCTACGCGACTTGATCGACCTCGCGTACGCGAGCGATCCGAAGATCTCGACGGCGATTCGCGAGGACATCGCGGCGGTATGCGACCGCGACCCGGCATGCGACGGGTTCGCGAACATCCTGCTGTTCTACAAGGGCTACCACGCGCTGCAGGCGTACCGCGCGGCGCATTTCTACTGGATGGACGGGCGCCGGTCGCTTGCGAAGTACCTGCAAAGCCGGATCTCCGAAGTGTTCGCCGTGGACATTCATCCCGCGGCGCGCATCGGCCACGGCATCCTGATCGACCACGCGACGGGCGTCGTCGTCGGCGAGACGGCCGTCATCGAGGATTATGTCTCGTTGCTGCACGAGGTCACGCTCGGCGGCACCGGCAAAAAAACCGGCGATCGGCATCCCAAGGTCCGGCGCGGCGTGCTGATCTCGGCCGGTGCGAAGATCCTCGGCAACGTCGAGGTCGGCGAAGGCGCCAAGGTCGCCGCGGGCGCCGTCGTGCTCGAGGACGTGCCACCGCACACGACCGTCGCCGGTGTCCCGGCGAAAATCGTCGGCCGGCCGCATTCGGAATCGCCCGCGCTCGAAATGGACCAGCGCATCGAGCAGAGCCTTACGTCCGCGGGGTTGTGACTGGTGGCGCAGGCTTCCCGCCTGCGGGGGTTCCGCCGAACGCGCGGAATACGGGTCCAGTTCCCGGCGGCATCTTTCGCTGGCCAGGTCTTCGAACTACCAACTCAAACTAAAAAAATCCGCGGCAGGAGTGTTCCCTGCCGCGGATGCGTCGTAACAGATGTGTCGGCTGGTCAGCCCACGGCCTTGATCTCGACGGTCGCGCCGGCCGCTTCGACCTTCTTCTTGATCTCTTCGGCTTCCGCCTTGGGGATGGCGGTCTTGATCGGCTTGGGCGCGCCATCGACGAGGTCCTTGGCTTCCTTGAGGCCGAGGCCCGTCACCGCGCGCACTTCCTTGATGACCGCGATCTTCTGGCCGCCCGCGTCCTTCAGGATCACATCGAACTCCGTCGGCTCGGCCGCGGCTTCGCCACCGCCACCGCCGCCACCGCCGCCCATCGGCATCGCGCCCATCATCATCGGGGCGGC
>CAYPNI010000157.1:0-8164 GCA_964411925.1 uncultured Nitrospirales bacterium | reverse complement strand
TCAGATCGCGTGCTGCTTGCGGACCTGCTGGATGTGGTCCCACACGTCGCCGCCGACATCCTCTTCGTGGATGCGGTTGAACAACGCGCGCAGGATTTCCTTTTCGCGTTCGCTGATCGCCCCGTCGCGCATGGCGATTTGCAGCAGCGTGGTCAGTTCGGCCTCGTCGAGCTTGCCGTCGTCGGCGTACATCGCGAGAGAGGCATAGGCCAGCTCGATGGAGCTCTTGACGGGGTCAATGCCGCCCGCGCCCGCCGGTTTCTTCTTCGTGCTCATCCGATTCGACCGTCCTTCCCGCGCGACTATCGGCCGATCATACGTTAAATCCGACACGATTGGAACCGCGGCGGCCGATTACGGAATCAACGTCCCGTGCGCGGTCTGCACCGGGCCGATGGTCGTCGAAATGTCCACATCGATCCCGTCCCCCGCCGGACGGCACACCAGCGTCTCCGTGTGCGGACCCTGGACGTACCGGAGCGTCACTTCGAGCGCGCCGTCATCCAGCCAGCGGTGCGCGCCTGCGACCTCGAACGGCGGCAGCCCGCTCTGCGCGTTCCTCGCCACGGTGACGAGGTACGGCCCGCGGCGCGTCGTCTCGCTGATTCGCCACTTCCCCGCGCCCAGCGGAATCACATACTCTCCCTCGTCGTCCGCCAGCGAGACCTTGCATTCGCCCCGCGTGAACTCGAAACCGATGCTCTGAATCCCGCGGTCGTTCGCGCCGAGGGAGAACGACTTTCCAGACAGCGCGCTTTCCAGTTTCTTGTTGCGTGCCCCCTCCGGCACCGGCAACGCGAGGCCGTCGAGCTGTTTCCGCAACGCCGAAACACCCGCCGGATCGGGCGGCAACGCTTCATCGCGCATCGCGGGCAACAGATGTTCCCACACGAGGTCGAGAATGCCCTGCATGTTGCTCGTCATCGACGTGATCGCCAGCACCGCGTCCTGCTCGGCCATCACGACGATGTATTGCCCGAACGCGCCGTCTCCGCGATACGCGTTGTGGCGGCACCGCCACATCTGATAGCAGTACCCTTGGAGCCAGTCGCTCTGCGCGCGCTCCGCCGCGGGCTTCTCCGGCTCCTGCTGAATCTTGAACGAGGACGCCTCCGCCACCCAGCCCTCCGGCAACAGCCGCCGGCCGTGCCAGACGCCGTCCTGCAGGAACAGTTGGCCGAACTTCGCCATGTCCTCCGTGTGCAGGCGCAGCCCCCAGCCGCCCGTGTTCGTCCCCGCCGGGTCCGTCTCCCAGTCGATGCCGGATACGCCCAGCGGCGCGAACAGCCGCGGCGTCAGGTAGCCGAGCACCGTCTCGCCGGTCACCTTCGTCACGATCGCCGACAGCATGTACGTCGCCGCTGAGTTGTAGAGAAAGCGCGAGCCGGGTGCCTTCACGATCGGCGTCTCGAGGAACGACTTCACCCAATCCTCGGTTCGCGCGATCGCGCGCGTCGGGTCCGGGTCCTGGCCGACTGTCATCGACAGCAGGTGCTTGACTTTCAGTTCCGCGAGATACGGCGGCACCGGATTCGGCACCTTGTCCGGGAAAAACGACGTGACTGCGTCCTCGACGCTCAGCCGCCCCTCGCCTGCGGCGATGCCAACCGCGGTCGCAGCGAAACTCTTGCTCGTCGAATACATCATGTGTGTCAGCTCGGGCGCGTAGGGGCTCCACCACCCCTCCGCCACCACGTGCCCGTGCCGCACCAACATCATGCTGTGCATCTCGTGCGGCGTTCCGGCGAACGCGTCCAGAAATCCCCGTATCCCCGCGGAGGAAACCCCCTCCATTTCCGGCTTGGACCGCGGCAGACTTTGTGCCGTGGCGGCAGCCGTGACGAGCGAAAGCGCCGCTGCGATCAGGAGGTTACTCAACGGGCGGATATGAGGGGTCTTCATCGACGATTCCTTCCGGGGTGAATCCGCGCGAATCTATCACGCCACGGCCAATCGCGGGCAAACGGGTTGCGGAAATCGATGAGAATCAATCGAGCGCCGTCGGACGAACTGATAAAATCGATAAAAGCTGGGCTGAAGAATCCCCGATTACTGGGAGTTTTGGTCCAATAGTCGTCCTGACCCCTTGTTTCAACGGACCGATGGTCGCCGTACTCGAATGGCTTCAGACGGCCCACTTTTGGATAGGTTCGCCGCTCGGGTTGCCCCGCTCCCCCGGACTCGGCGAACATAAAGCCCATGGAACGGATCCAGAAAAGGCGCACCGCACTCCGCGCCACGATGATCGCGGCCGGACTCTGCCTCGCCGCCGCGACGTTGGCCGTCGCGGCGGACCGCGTGCAGTCAACGCTGCGCACGCTGGGCGATCCGCCGCCGGACTTGAATATCGACTTCCTGAAGGGAAAACCGATTACCCTGAGCGAGGGCGTCGGCAAACACGTGTTCGTTGTCGAGTTCTGGGCGACGTGGTGCGGCCCGTGCAAAGTCACGATTCCGCATCTCACCAAGCTGCAAAAGACGTACGGCGATCGCGGGCTGGTGGTCATTGGCATCTCGAACGAAGACGAGGCCACGGTGCGCCCCTACCTCGAGAAGATGGGCGTGGAGATGGATTACCGCGTCGCGCTCGATCGCGCGGATACAACGAACAGCCGCTACTTCGGCGGGTTCGGCCGGCCGGGCACGTACCCGACGGCATTTGTCATCGACGGGAACGGCCGGGTGGCGTGGATCGGCACGCCGGGCAATCCGTTCATGGACAAGATCATCGATCAGTTGATTGCCGACCTGCCGCGTATCCAGAGCGAGCAGGCGAAGACGCAGGAAGCACCCGCCGGTGAGAGCGAATAGGCCTCCGCGCGCTCGGGTATACTTGTGTCAGTAGACGAACCAGGAGACCAACATGAATCAGGACACGTTCATGCCGCGTGAATACACGCTGGCCGATCAGGCCGCGGTGGACGAGCGCGCGTCGTTCATCGTGAAGACGTACGCGCATCTGTTCGGAGCCATCGTCGCCCTCGTCGCGCTCGAGGCCGTCCTGCTGACGATGCCGTTTGCCGAGCGCATGACCGAGCTGATGTTCACGGGCGCCGGCGGCTATGCCTGGCTCATCGTGCTGGGCGTGTTCATGTTTGTGAGCCACGTAGCAAACAAATGGGCGCACGACGCCACGTCCATCCAGATGCAGTACTTGGGCCTCTCGCTGTATGTCGTCGCGGAAGCGTTCATCCTGCTGCCGCTGCTCTACATCGCGGCGAACTACGCCGGGCCCGAAGTCATCCCCATGGCGGCAATCGTCACTCTGCTCGCGTTCACCGGGCTGACGGCCGTGGTCGTGGTCACGCGGAAGAATTTCTCGTTCCTCGGGCCGTTCCTGGGCATCGCGGGCTTCGCCGCGCTCGGGTTTATCGTGTGCAGCATCCTGTTCGGATTCAGCCTGGGCCTCGTGTTCACGATCGTCATGATTGTGCTCGCCTGCGGCTACATCCTCTACAACACGTCCAACGTCCTGCACGAATACCACATCGGCCAGCACGTGGCCGCATCGCTCTCGCTGCTGGCGTCGGTCGTGCTGCTGTTCTGGTACGTGCTGCGGCTGTTCATGTCGCGCGACTGATAGCGGAATCGCGCGGCGGACACGACCGGCGCGCGGAAGGGGGGCCGGCGAAGTGTTCACGCGCGCGATCGCGTTTCGTCTGGCCGTTGTCTGCCTGCTCGCGGCGCTGACGGGCTGCGCGGGCCACCAGGAACTTTCGTACACGCGCGCGGGACCGGACGTGCCCGAGCTGTGGCCCGTGGACCTCTCGACACACGTGATCTCCAGCGCGTTCGGCAGCACGCGCGGCCGCGGCAAGAACAGCCGCTTCCACAAAGGCATCGACCTGCCCGCGCCCCGCGGGACGGCGGTCGTTGCGAGCGCGGCCGGTGTCGTGTTCGTCGTCGCGGACGATGGAGCGTATGGCCGATACATCGTCATCGATCACCGGAGCGGATACCGCACGCTGTATGCTCACCTGCTCGAGTCCAGCGTGCGCCCGGGGGATCGCGTGGGCGCGGGGCAACTGATTGGACGCGTCGGCAAGACCGGCAACGCCACGGGCTATCATCTGCACTACGAGGTACATCGGAACGGACAATTGGTGGACCCGATCGCGTACGTTCCGCGGTGACGCCTGACGATTCGCGAGGCGCGTAATTCGTTGGCAAACGCATGGAAAACGTGTAGACTTGCCTTTGATTTCGTAGTGATGCCGTCCCGTCCGACACAGAAAGGACATCGTATGAAGACCACCTTGCTCGTGATTTGCCTGCTCATCGCGCCATTTGCCGGCGCCGTCACGCTCTCGCCGAGCGACAACATCCAGGAGGAGCTCCAGGAAGCGCTCATCCTGGCGAAGCCGGGCGATACGATTGAGCTTGCCGCCGGCACCTACAACTTTCAGAGCAGTCTCTCGCTCGACGTGGACCAGGTGACGCTCAAGGGCGCGGGCATCGACAAGACGGTGCTCTCGTTCAAGGGTCAAAACGCGGGGAGCGAGGGCCTGTTGGTGACCAGCAGCGGCGTCATGCTGCGCGACTTCGCGATCGAAGACACGATCGGCGACGCGATCAAGGTCAAGGGCGCGGACGGCATCTCGTTCATCGGCGTGCGCACGGAATGGACCGGCGGGCCGAAATCGACGAACGGCGCGTACGGGTTCTACCCGGTGGAATCCAAGAATGTCCTCATCGACGGCTGCGTCGCCATCGGCGCGTCGGACGCGGGGATCTACGTCGGTCAGAGTCAAAATATCATCGTGCGCAATTCGACGGCGAAGTTTAACGTTGCCGGCATCGAGATCGAGAACAGCTACAACGCCGATGTGTACGATAATCTCGCGACGCGCAACACGGGCGGGATTCTCGTGTTCGACCTGCCGAATCTTCCGCAGCAGGGCGGGCACAGCGTGCGCGTCTTCAACAATCGCAGCGTGGACAACGACACGCTCAACTTCGCGCCCGAAGGCAATATCGTCGGCAACGTACCCACCGGCACGGGCCTCATCATCATGGCGAACAAGAACGTCGAGGTGTTCGGCAACGAATTCTCCGGAAACCAGACGGTGAACGTTTCCATCTCGGCGTACATCTCGCAGCCGGGCGAAAAGGTCGATCCGAATTACTATCCCTATCCCGAGGGCATCCACATCCACGACAACACCTTCGGCAAGGGCGGCTACAAGCCCACGGGCGTGCTCGCCCAGCTCTCCATGGCCGCGTCGCGCTCGGAGACGCTGCCGGACATCACCTGGGACGGACGCACGAACCCAGACAAGGCCAAAGATAAAGGTTCGTGGATCTACATCAACGAGGCCGCGGACGTGGATTTCGTAAACATGGACCTCGGCACGTTCATGGCCGATCCGGCGAAATCGAACCCGACGCGCGATCTCGCGCCGCACAAGGGCTCGCTCCCGCCGCTCGCCGCCGTAAAGCTGCCGCAGGATCCCCAATCGAACGCCAGCACCGATTAAGGTAGGCGCGGCGTCTCGCCGCTTTTGTCCTCGTCGGAGCATTCCGCTCCCGCGAGGGTATTTTTATGTCCACCGCATCGACCGATCGGCCGCATGAATGCGTCGACGACGCCGCGTCTATTGCGCAGGCGCGTGGTGCGCCTCGATGTAGTCGTCCACCTTTTGCCATTGCTCGAACAGCCAGGTCTTGCGCGCGTCCTCGCCTTCGGGCAGCTCCGACGCCGGCACGGCCGTGAAGCGAATGTAGACATCCGCGCCGACCAAGCTGCCGTTGAACGTATCCTTGAACGAGGACGACCGCTCTAGCCCGGTGTGCGCGCAGAATACGATGTCCGCGTTCATCTCCGTCGCGCGGCGGAACAGCGCCAGCGGGCCGGCCGTACGCGGCGGGAGCACGTGGCGGTAACGCTCGGCCCAGGCGAGGACATCGGCCTGGCCCAGCTCGCGCAGTTTTTTGAGAATCCGCTCGCGTTTGGACGGCGTATACCGCGTCCCCTCGGGAAAAATAATCACGCCGCCTTTCGCGTCGACGCCATCCATCATTTTGCCGATGGCTTCCACTTCCTTGTCGCTGTCCTTCGATCCGCGCACGACGAACAGATGCGGCATGCGGTTCACCGCAAGGTCGAGGCACGGGTCCCACTCAAGTTCGCGTTTCATGACGAACCGCAGCCACTGATCGTGCACTGCGCACGCGAACACGAGCGGGACGAACGTATCGGTGATGCTGGCGTGGCGCACGAGCAGGATCACGGGACGCGTGCCCCAGGCGTAGTCGTCCTCGATGTGGACTTTCATTCCGAAAAGGCGGATACCCGCGTGGCCGAGCCAATACCCCCAGAAGAGCTCGATCCAGAACAGCTTGGCCAGGTAGCGCTCGGGGTTCCAGCGGTAGACGAGCCAGATCAAAAACAACGCAACGACGCCGAAGACCTGGAAGGATAGATAGAGCAGCACGAAACTGATCGCACGTGTCGTGCTCAGATGCACGCGGCGGAACGCATCCACGATCAGCGCGATCGGCAGCCAGACGGGCAACGTGCCGACCATCAGTATGAACCCCGCGAACACGAACGAGTACGTCAGCGCGCGGCGCGACCATCGCCTGAAGAAAGGATCGGGATAGGTCCGCATTCAGCGTTTACGATCCCGCCGCGCGCGACTTGCGCAGCCGGTCCAGTCCCGATGCCGCGAGGATCCACCCGCCGATCGCCGTGCCCGCGACGGGGAAAGGCAGGCCGACCGCGACGCCCGCAAACAGCCCCTTGACGACGCTGGATCGAAGCGAGTCCTTCGCAAAACGGCGCTGAATGAACGTGGAAACGACCGAACTCGTGACGAATCCCACCAGGGACAACAACCACATCGCCGTGCCCGCGGAGACAACCGTTCCTGAAAACAGCACCCAATCGAGCAACAGAATGAATGCGCCCGTGGCCGGGTGCAGCATGGTCGAGCGCGGCGGGATGGCCTCGGGGATACGCGGCGCGACCTCGTTCTCTGTCATCGGTTCCGTCCTGCGCTCCGCCGCCGTCTCCCGTACATTATGCCCCTGCACTCCAGCGGGTTGCACCCGGACGCCGCGGGCTTCTCCGCGCACGGCACGTTGACCGCCAGCCGGACGGCTCTTATTATCCTCTCTCTGCCACCGTGTACGCCTAAACCGCTGGACTATTGTTAATGCTCGCCCGCGTCCATTCCTGCGCAATACTCGGCATCGACAGCATTCCGCTCGCGGTTGAAGTGGACACGTCCCCGGGCATATTCAAGTTCATCATCGTCGGCCTGCCGGACGCCGCGGTCAAGGAAAGCAGCGAGCGCGTGTCGGCCGCGCTTAAAAATTCCGGGTTCCGCGCGCACCGCGGCACGACGCTCGTCAACCTCGCTCCGGCGGACATCCGCAAGGAGGGTAGCGCGCTCGACCTGCCGATCGCCCTCGGCATCCTCGCTTCGATGGATCAACTCCGCAGCGAGACGCTGAGCGAGTTTGCGCTCGCGGGCGAACTCGCGCTGAACGGCGCGCTGCGCCCCGTCGCGGGCGCATTGTCCATGGCGCTCGGGGCGCGCAAACAGGGCCTGCGCGGCATCGTCCTGCCGATGGAGAACGCGGAGGAGGCCGGCGTCGTCGAGGGGATTGACGTCGTGGGCGTGAACACGCTGGACGAGGCCGCGGCGTTCCTCGCGGGCAAACTCGACATCGCGCCGCATCGCACAGACTTCAACGCGCTCGCCGCCGCGCGGCGCAACGGCATCGGAGATCTCGCCGAGGTGCGCGGACAGGCGCACGTAAAACGCGCGCTCACCGTCGCGGCGGCGGGCGGACACAACCTGCTCATGATCGGGCCGCCGGGCACAGGCAAGACGATGCTCGCGTCGCGGCTCGCGGGCATTTTGCCGGAGATGACGTTTGACGAAGCCCTGGAAACGACGCGCATCTACAGCGTGGCCGGTTCGCTCCTCGGCGGGCAACGGATCATCCATGAGCGCCCGTTCCGCTCACCGCACCACACCGCGACCACGGTCTCCATCAGCGGTGGCGGCCAGGGCTCTCGGCCCATGCCGGGGGAAGTGAGTCTTGCGCACAACGGCGTGCTGTTTCTCGACGAATTGCCCGAGTTCAACCGCGGCGCGCTCGAGGTCCTCCGCCAGCCGCTCGAGGAAGGCCTCGTGCACATCCGCCGCGCGAA
>CAYPNI010000156.1:0-8304 GCA_964411925.1 uncultured Nitrospirales bacterium | reverse complement strand
GCAGGAGTTCCGCAAGTGCATCGAGTGCTTCCTGTGCCAGGACGTGTGCCACGTGTTGCGCGAGCATCATCTTCACGACGAATTCATCGGGCCGCGGTTCCTGACGTATGTCGCGGCGCTGGAGATGCACCCGCTCGATACCGAAGACCGCGTCGAGGACCTGCGCAAGGCCCACGGCATCGGCTATTGCAACATCACGAAGTGCTGCACGAAGGTGTGCCCCGAACACATCACGATCACGGACAACGCGATCATTCCGCTGAAGGAACGCGTGGTGGACCGGTTCTACGACCCGCTGCTGCGGCTGTTCAGGATGTTCTCGTCCAGCAAGGTCTAGAATAGGATCCGTAGGACGTATACGACCTATGGGCCGAAACGCGGTGTCGTGAGTTTTCCGTGTCGCCCGGCTGACGGAGGCTGCGCAATGTTCGAACCGAAGCCGATTTCGAAGGACGCGACGCAGGCCGCGCTGGATCGCGTCGAGCGGTACCGGCTGCTGAACGAGCCGATGGAGGCGGAGAGCATCTGCCTCGATGTGCTCGACGCGGATCCGGACAACCAGCGCGCGCTTGTGCTGCTGTTGCTGTCGCTGACGGACCAGTTTCCGGCGCGCCTGGGCGCGGCGGTGCCGGCGGCGACGGCCATCTTGGACAAATTGCGCGACGAATACAGCCGCACGTATTACCGCGGCGTCATTTGCGAGCGGAAGGCGAAGACGCATCTCGAGCGGGGCGGTCCAGGCGACGGCGAGGCGGCGTGGGAATGGTTCCACGAGGCGATGCGGCACTACGAACACGCGGAGCGGCTGCGTCCAGCGAAGAACGACGAGGCCATCCTGCGCTGGAACACGTGTGCGCGGATGCTGAACCGGCACCCCGAACTCGAGCCGGATCGCGCGCGCGCCGCCGAGCACATGCTGGAGTAGCGCTCGCTACTTCCGTATTGACGATGTCCGAGATCGCGCGTACACTCCGGTAATTCCGCCGTTTCCGGAGGTCGATCAATGCGCACGTTCCGCCGGTTTACCGTCCACTTCGTCCTGGTCGCGGTGACTTCATCCGCGTCCGCACAGGACTTCTACGTCGTCGAGGACGCCAAACCGCAGCCGCTGATGGCGCAGGCGCAACGGATCGCGGAGGCGCTTTCTCAGGCCGGCAGCCCGCTGCGCGCGGAGGATGCGGCGAGAATCGCGGAATTGGCGGACGCGCCGCACGACGCGGCACTCGCGCGGGCGTTACAGGAAGTGCTGGATCCCTATTGCCTCGCGATGGTGCACGTCAATCCGGAGATGCGCGTGAAATCCGCACGAGGGCCCGCGGAGACCCGGCTGACACAGGGCGGATGGACAGCGTATCTGGTGAAAGTGCACAACGAATCCGGTACACAGGCCGCGTTGCAGGTGCAGTCGCCGCAGGCAGAACCGGCGTTGTTCTCTTCTTCGGGCAGGCCGGAACCCAAGCCGGAGAACCTGCTGACGGCAGGGCAAGTCGCGGACCGGTTTCTCGAACTCGATGTCTATCGCCGGCGTCCGATGACTGAGACGCTGCTCGGCGGCGATGTCGAATACCAGATTGTGCTGGCGTACACGAATGCTGTCGGGCCGCGTGAGGCGCAGATCTCGTTCGACGTGGGCGCGGGCACTGAAGACCTGGGGATGCGCAACGCGATTGCCGTGCTGTTCAACTGCCGGCCGTCGGCGAAGCTCGTTTTCGACGTGCGCGATGTGGACGGCTCGCCCGTGATGGCGTCGTTCGTGATCCGCGATCGCGTGGACCGGCGCGCCGTGGACAGTCCGCAGAACGATCGTGCGGAGACCCCGTTGTGGGGCCCGGACCCGCAGTCGAGCCGGTTCCGTGGAATTTACCCGCTGCCCGCGCGGCGCATCGCGATGGTTGACGAATATCCGGATTTCTATTTTCAGCGCCAGGTGTACCGGACCACGGGCGAGCACGTGATCCTGCCGCCGGGGACGTACGATATATTCGCGACGCGCGGGCCGGAATACATACCGCAGACGCAATCGGTGGAAGTCGCGCCGGATGCTGAGGAGGTGCGCGCGCGGTTCGACTTGAAGCGCTGGACGCACCTCGCGGAGCTGGGCTGGTACAGCGGGGACCACCACGTGCACGCGGGCGGTTGCTCGCACTATGAGAGCCCGGAGGCGGGCGTCAACCCGGCGAGCATGATGCGCCAGGGACTCGGCGAGGACTTGAACGTCTCGTGCGTGCTGACGTGGGGCCCGTGCTGGTACCACCAGAAGACGTTCTTCGAGGGGCACGATCACGCGCTGTCCACGCCGACACACCTGATGCGGTACGACGTCGAGGTGTCGGGATTTCCGTCGAGTCACGCGGGGCACGTGTGCCTCCTGCGACTCAAAGAGGACGACTACCCCGGCACGACGCGCATCGAGGAATGGCCGAGCTGGACGCTGCCGGTGATGCAGTGGGCGCAGTCACAGGGCGGCGTCGCGGGCTATGCCCATTCGGGCTGGGGACTCGAACCGCAGACCCCGACGGACGAGTTGCCGAACTATGTGATCCCAAAGATGGATGGCATCGGCGCGAATGAATACATCGTGACGGTGGCGCACGGGGCGTGCGATTTCATCTCGACGGTGGATACGCCGGCGCCGTGGGAGCTCAACATCTGGTACCACACGTTGAACTCGGGCATGCGCGCGAGCATCAGCGGCGAGACGGATTTTCCGTGCATCTACGACGAGCGCGTGGGCATGGGCCGCAGCTATGCGAAGCTGGACACGCTGACGTTCGACGATTTCGCGGAACAGATTCGGCAAGGCGCGAACTACGTCAGCGACGGGAAGTCGCACATTGTGGATTTTCGAGTGGACGATGCGGAACCGGGCCGGAACGACAGCGAGCTGCATATCGACCGCGGGAAAAAGGTGAAAGTGTCGGCGCGGGTTGCGGCGTACCTGCCGGAGGTGCAGGAGAACACGGGCAAATACATCGCGCACCGCCGCGCGACGCAGCCGCCGTACTGGGACATCGAACGCGCTCGGATCGGGGAATCGCGCGACGTCACGGTGGAACTGATTGTGAACGGGTATTCCGTGGACTCGAAGGTCATCAAGGCTGACGGCGATTTCGTCAATGTCTCGTTCAATCGCGACATCGATTTCTCGAGCTGGGTCGCAATGCGCGTCTACCAGAGCAGCCACACGAACCCGGTATTCGTGATGGTCGATGACAAGCCGGTGCGCGCGTCACGCCGCAGCGCGGAGTGGTGTGTGCAATCCGTGGACCGCTGTTGGGAGATGAAGCAGAAGGCGATTCGGCCAGAGGAGCGCGATGCCGCGCACGCGGCGTACATGGAGGCACGGGCAATGTACGAGCAGGCGGCGGCGGAGGCGGCCGCGGAGTAGAGGAAGGCGCGGGCACGCGGGATTTGAGACGAGGGGACTGCTTCGCCGGGAGCCGCGTTCCTCGCGGTGACGATTTATCGTGCCGGCAGCGAGAATTTGTCGACGGTTTTTCCGGTGTCGTCGATGGCTTCGAGTTCGACGCGTTTTCTTGAGACTTCGACCAGCCAGAAATGCGGGATGCCCGCTTCTTTCTCGTTGTACCACCGCGGCTGCGGGTCGACCGTGCGCGCGGCGCGGCCGAAGCAGCCATCGCCGACGTAGACCGTGCCGTGCTCGACAACCTGATTGCCCTTGAGCGGTTTGCTTCGCTTGAAGACGTGGTCGTGGTGCTCGAAGGCGACCGTCAGGCTGTATTTGTCGAACAACGGCGCCCAGTGCGTGCGCCCGGCGACGGAATCGCCGCCTTCGTACTCGCGGTGCGCGGGGTAGAGCGGGACGTGGTACGCGGCAAAGTTGAACCGCACGTCGCGGAACCGGTTCAGCTCGGCGTCAAGCCACTCGGCCTGTGCACCCGCGTGAGGCGCGATATGCGCCGTGTCGATGAGGTAAAACGCGGCGTTGTCGCCGACGCGGAGCGAGTGATAGACGTTCGCCCCTTGCCGCCCGAATAGCGCCATGTACCACGGCGCGGCGATTTCCGGATCCGTCGTCACGTAGTCGTTGATCTCGTGGTTGCCGATGGCGGTGACGATCGGGATCATGCGGCCGTCAGACGTGACCATGTTCTGGTCCCAGTTTCGCAGCCAGCGGTCCCACAGTTCGTTGTTGCCGAGCAGGCCGTTTGCATATGCGATGTCGCCGCCGATTACGGCGAAATCGGGGTCGCGCGCGCCGGCAAGCTTGAGCAGCGGAACGACCGCGCCGTCGACACCCATGTCGCCGCCGTTGACGAAGCGGAAAGGCTTGTCGCCGCCGGGCAGCGTGCGGAATTTGCGTTCGGCCGTGAATCCGGATTCTTCGTCCCCCGCGACGAAGTAATAGACGGTGCCGGGTTTCAGATCGGCGATCTGCGCGGCGTAGATCGCGCGGTCGTCGCTGAGCTCAATCAGGTGCTGGCGATAGTCCGCCCTCGCATGGTTCGCATAACTCTCCGGCTTGCCGTCACGAGACTTCGTGTCGTAATGCACATCGACCGTCCTCCCTGTCTCGGGCATGAGCACGTTGACGTCGATCGACGTCTCCGGCGCGGCGGAGTACGTGAGATAAACGTGCATCGGCTCGGCAGTAGCGAAGGCCGAGGCCAGCGCGATGCAGACGATCGCGGCGAGGCGCTTAACGATGTGCATTCCATTACTCCCTGTTCTGTGCGATTGAAGCGGCGTTCTCGGTTGCCGCCGGGACGGCGGCGCTACGATCGGGGGCGACACTTGGATGAGCGAGCCGCTCAAGCGATAGCTCGTGCGCTACTGTGCCGGTTATCGTGCGCGGAGATCAATGAAAATCGCGGCTTTTGGTTTCGCGGGGGCAGAGCGAGACGTCGGGGGCCCAGAGTTTTTCGGCGACGAGGTGGGCGACGCCGGATTGCACCTGCAACTTGCCGGTGACGCCGAGGAAGGACTGGGTTTTAGCGATGAGCTCATACTCCGCAAATACTTTTTCCCAGATGACGAGGTTGACGAATCCGGTTTCGTCCTCGAGCGTCATGAAGACGACGCCTTTGGCGGTGCCGGGGCGCTGGCGGCAGATGACGAGCCCGGCGTAGTCGATGCGGCGGCCGTTGGGCATCGCGCGCACGGCCGCGGCGTCGGGCAGGCCCTGGCGCGCGAGTTCCTCTCGCAGCGGCGCGACGAGGTGCGCGCGCGTGCTGTGGCCGGTGAACGCGTAGTCCCAGTTGATCGCCTCGACGGGATGCAGCGGCGCGAACGCCGTCTCGGGCTCGGCCGCGGAGAGGTCGAATGCGGCGCCGTCCGTGCGCTCGACGCCGAGCGCGTCCCAGATCGCGTCGCGGCGCTCGCCGGTGAAGGTTTCGAGCGCGCCGCTCTCGGCGAGGCGCGTGAGGGTGCCGGTGTCGATCTGCGCGCGGTCGCTCAGATCCTGCAGCGACTTGAACGGCCCGGCATCGCGCGCGGCGACGATGCGCCCGGCCTCCGCTGCGCCGAGTCCCTTGACGTAGCGCAGGCCCATCCGCACGGCGAAACCCTCACCGCTGCCGTGGCACGTCTCGAGCGCGCAATCGACGGCGCTCACGCGCACGTCGATCTGGCGCACGGTGACGCCGTGGCGTTTGCTGTCTTCGATAAGCGTCGCGGAGCTATAGAACCCCATCGGCTGGGCATTCAGCATCGCGCAGAGATACGCCGAGGGCCGGTGCCGCTTGAGCCAGGAGGTCGCATACGCAATCAGCGCGAAGCTCGCCGCGTGGCTCTCGGGGAAACCGTATTCGCCGAAGCCGCGGATCTGCTCGAACACTTTCTCGGCGAACTCGGTCTGGATGCCCTTGGCGGCCATGCGCGTCGTGAGGCGTTCGCGGTGCCGCTCGATGCGGCCGGACTTGCGCCAGGCGGCCATGTCGCGGCGGAGCTGGTCGGCCTCGCCGGGGGTGTAGTCGGCGGCGACGACGGCGAGCTGCATCACCTGTTCCTGGAAGAGCGGAATGCCGAGCGTCTTTTTGAGGATGGGTTCGAGACACGGGTGCGGATAGGTGACGGGTTCCTCGCCGTTGCGCCGGCGCAGGTAAGGGTGGACCATGCCGCCGGTGATGGGCCCGGGGCGCACGATGCTGACTTCGATGACGAGGTCGTAGTAGTTCCGCGGCTTGAGGCGCGGCAGCATGGCCATTTGCGCGCGGCTCTCGATCTGGAAGACACCGACGGTGTCGCCCGCCTGGATCATCTGGAACGTCGGCTCGTCCTGCGGCGGGAGCGTCGCGAGCGCGAGCTGTTCGCCCGTGTGGCGCTCGACGAGGTCGAACGCGCGGTGCACGACGTTGAGCGCGCCCAGGCCGAGCAGATCGACCTTGAACAGGCCGAGGTCTTCGAGATCGTCCTTGTCCCACTGGATGACGGTGCGGCCGGGCATGGTGGCGTTTTCGATGGGCACGATCGTGTCCACCGGCTCGTGACCCAGCAGGAATCCTCCGGGATGAATGGAGAGATGCCGCGGGATGTCCTCGATTTCGCGCACGAGCCGCAGCAGGTTGCCGTGCAGCGGGTTGTCCGGGTCGAAGCCGGCGTCGGCGACGGTGCGCGGCGTGGGAAATTCGTAATGCGAGAGGAGACGCGCGAAACGTTCGACGGCGGTCTCGGGCAGGCCGAGGACCTTGCCGACCTCGCGCACGGCGGACTTGGCGCGGTAGCGGATGAAGTTGGCCGTCATGGCGGCGTAGCGCCGGCCGTATTTTTCGTAGACGTGCTGGATGGCCTCCTCGCGGCGGTCGTGCTCGATGTCGAGGTCGATGTCGGGCGGCTCGGCGCGTTCTTTGGACAGGAAGCGTTCGAAGAGCAAGCCCATGCGCACGGGGTCGACGGCCGTGATGCCGAGGCAGTAGCACACGGCCGAGTTCGCCGCCGAGCCGCGGCCCTGGCACAGGATGCTCTTGTGGCGGCAGAAGCGGACAATCTCGTGCATGGTGAGGAAGTAGCCTTCGTACTCGAGGTCGTGAATGAGCGCGAGTTCCTTGTCGAGCTGGCGCTGCACGTCCTGCGGCACGGGCCCGCCGCGGTAGCGCTCGCGCGCGCCGTCGAAGGTGAGTTGGCGCAGATGCCCGGCGGAGGTGAGGCCGCTGGGCAGCGCCTCGGAGGGATAGCGGTAACGGATTTCGCCGAGTGAGAACGTGCAGCGCTCGGCGATCTCGAGTGTGCGCGAAACGGACGATGCGTCGTCGGCGTAGAGCAGTGCGAAGCCGTGCGGCGGGCGCAGCGTGTGCTCGGCGTTGGGCTGGATGATGCGGCCGGCGGTCGGCAAGGTCACGCCGTGGCGGATGCAGGCGAGCACGTCCTGCAGCGGGCGGCGCGCGGGCGTGTGGTAGAGCACCTCCATGCCCGCGACGGTGCGCAGGCCGTAGCGCGCGGCGCGTTCGCGCAGGCGCATCTCGCGGCTCGGCTCGCCCGATTCGCGGTGGCGCGTGAGCAGCGCGTAGAGCCGGTCGCCGAAGGCGTCGCGCAACGGCCCGGCGATCGGCTCGGGGCCGGCGTCCATCGCGAGGCGGCTGCGCGCTCCCCCCCACGCCGCGACGAGCCCCGGTGCGAATGCGCAGACCTCGTCCACGGTGACGCGGCTGATGCCCTTGGGCGAGCGCAGGCGGCCGGCGGAGATGAGCTGGCAGAGGTTCGCGTAGCCGGGGCGGTCCATCGCGTAGAGCAGCAGCGTGGAATCGTCGTCGAGCGTGACTTCCGCGCCGACGATGAGTTGCAGGCCGATTTCGCGCGCGCGTTTGTGCGCGCGGACCATGCCGTAGACGCCGTCGCGGTCGGTCAGCGCGAGCGCGCGCAGCCCGAGCCGGTGCGCCTCGTCGACGAGTTCGTCCGGATGGCTCGCGCCTTCCAAAAACGAGTACGCGCTCTTGCACCAGAGCGGGACGTAGGCGGTGTCGTTGTTAATCCATGCGGGCATCGGTTGTATTCACAGAAGGCAATGGAGGAAACGGAGAGGGAGCCGAGTTGGCGCGGGCTTCCAGCCCGAGCGCATCCCCTTGTCATTCCCGCGCAGGCGGGAATCTCCCTTCGCCAGAAGAGCCTTCATTTGTGCTCGTCATCGCCATTGACGTCTCACACATCCAACATCTGAAATTTCAAATTTGAGATTTCAGATCTCACCTCGCAGTGGTATCGCCGCACCTTCTGCGTTACCTCCGTTCTCTTCTGTTCAAATCGACTGTTTTTCGCACCCTCGTTCGCCCTTACAGGGCTGCTATTTACTAAATGCTCCGACCCAGGGCGCCGTTCGCTCCGCTCACTCTGCCCTGGGCTAGTCTGGGA
>CAYPNI010000155.1:0-8412 GCA_964411925.1 uncultured Nitrospirales bacterium | reverse complement strand
CTTCATGTAGACGCGCTGGCCCGTGCCGCGCACGATGGCCACGCCGCGGCCGCCGCCGCCGGACACGCCGAACATCAGCTTGAGATTGTCGAACACGGCATAGCCGTACGACATGTCGAAGAGCGTTTTTGCGTGTGAGTCTTTGGCGAACAGCCGATCGAGTGCGGATTCGGCCATGTTATCCACGTCCGCTTTGGTCTGCTGGGTTTTCGCGGCGGCAGCAGTGGCGCCGGTCGCGACGAGACACAGGACCATCGGAAATAAAACAATTGACAACAGCTTGCGGTTCATCGTGTCCTCCTTGGGTTTCCCCAGTCCGCTCCTGAATTGCGCAGCGGTTTCGCCCCCGTTACTGATTACAGTCCCCCGGGTGAGTCGCAGTGTAACCGAAACGCGTCACCCGTGCAAGAAAAGACGTACATATCGTCAAAATATTCACAGTCTGCGCCGTTCTAACGATTAGGTTGTACAAATATCCCTTCTGGCCAGTACGCAGGCCGAGGAAATCCACAGGATTGCGCCCAAGGCGCCCAGCGTTCCTATATCCGCCAGGGGAACGGCACCCTCGCTGAGCATGGGCAACGGCCGGTAGTAATAAAGGATGTTCGCGACGAGCGCGCGTTCTGCGGGTTCCCAGTATTGCGCGAGAAAGTTCCATAGCAGAAAGGTGAGCACGATGCCGAAGGACCAGCCGATCGCGCGCCCACGGCGGTCGGTCAGCGTCGATATGAGCGTGCTCAACCCGGCGATCGCGGCGTAGAGGAAATAGAGGTTTGCGATTACCCAGGCGATCCGGTCGGGCTCGGGCCGGCCCTCGGGCGGTACGAACCGATAGCCGAAGGCGCTACCCGCGGCCCCAAGGAGAAGGACGAACAGGCCCGAGCCGAGACAGAGCGCAAGTTCGACGCGGAAAATGCCGAGCCGCGAGACGGGCAGTGTAAACAGAAAATCCGCCGTACCCCGGTCGACTTCACCGGAGGGCACGCGGGTCGAAATCGTGATCGCGTGCGCGAAGATGACGGCGAGCACGAGCGGATGGACCCACGCCAGCGACATCAGCGATTCAGGGCCGACCGGGGCGTCGTAGTTCGCGCCTACCAACGACTGGATCAGCTCGCGCACGAAATCGATCTGCATCAGTTCGTCGGTGAGCTCCTGTTGGTACGTCCAAAAGACGTAGGAGATGAGTGCCTCGAACGCGGCGAGCCCAGCGCCCGCAAGGAGCGTCGCGGCCGCGATCTCGCGCAGCGTCTTCGACACGATGCCGCGATTCACGGCACGTCGCCCTCGTAGAATCGCCGGAACAGCGTATCGAGGTCGGGCGGCGTGATGGCGATGTCGGCGATCGGGCGGCCCTGGCTCCAGCGCACGACCTCCATCGCATCTCCCCGGAGCGAGCAGCGCCACGTGGCGCCGTCACGCGCCTCAAGCGAGAGCATTGCCGGCACGTCGCTCTCCCCCGCCGCTTTCGCATCGCGCCACGTCACCAGAACCGCGCGGCGCGCGCGTTCGCGCAGGCCGGTCAACGATTCTTCCGCGGCGAGCCTGCCATCGCGCAGGATGGCCACGCGCGAACAGAGCGACTCAACCTCGCCAAGCGTGTGGCTTGAGAAAAACACGGTGGCGCCCTCGCGCGCCCGCTCCCGCAACACGTCGTAGAGCGCCTGCTGCATGGGAGGGTCGAGCGCGGTGGTCGGTTCGTCCAGCACGAGCACGCGCGGCGCGTGCGCAAGGCATACGACGAGTCCGAGCTTCTGCCGCATGCCGCGCGACATGCGGCGCACCGGCGTGTCGGGATCGAGCCGGAACCGCTCGGCGACGGACAACCCGGCGCCGGTTATGTCGCGGCCGCGCGCCGCACCGCACATCCGCAGCGCGTTCCGCGCCGTCATCCAGGGGTACAGGCGCAAGTCGCCCGGGATGTATCCGGCGTCCGCGCGAATCGCGGTGCTGTCGCGCCACGCGTCGCTGCCGAGCACGCGGACCGCGCCGCTCGTCGGACGCAGCAATCCCAGGATCACGCGGATGGTTGTCGTTTTGCCTGCGCCGTTTGGCCCGAGGAACCCGTAGAGCTCTCCCGGCTCAATGTTGAGCGAGAGCCGGTCCACTGCCACACGGCGGCCGTACGATTTGGCGAGTGTATCGATAACGATGGCGGCGGTCATCGCGGCGGAATGAACTCCATCCGGCTCAATCGACGACAGCCTCGGCGAGCTGGCGGATATCACCCGCGAGCGCATCGACGTCGGCGTGCTGCGTATCCCATGAGCACATGAACCGCGCGCCGCCCTCGCCGATAAACGTGTAGAACCGCCAGCCGCGCTCGCGCAGCGCATCGACGACGGGACGCGGCAGATCGACGAACACGGCGTTCGCCTCGCGCGGGAACATGCGGGTCACGTCCGGCAGGCCGCGCAGCGCGCGATCGAGCCGGTCCGCGCAGGCGTTCGCGTGGCGCGCGTGGGCGAGCAGCGGCGCGCCGCCATCGCGCAGGAGGCCAATCCATGGCGCCGCGAGGAACCTCATCTTTGCCGCGAGCTGACCAGACTGTTTGCAGCGGTAGTCGAATTCGGCGGCGAGCGCGCGATCGAAGAATACGACCGCTTCGCCCACCGGCATGCCCATCTTCGTGCCGCCGAGGCAGAGCACATCGACGCCGGCCTGCCATGTGACGCGTTTGGGTGCGACGCCCAGCGTCACGAGCGCATTCGGCAACCGCGCGCCGTCCATGTGCACGCGCAGGCCGTAACGCTTCGCGAGCGCGGACAGCGCCTCGACCTCGGAGACCGTATACACGGTACCGACCTCCGTCGGCTGCGTGAGGCTGAGCACTTTGGGTTTCGGATAATGAATGTCGGAACGGCGCGTGATGGCCGACTCGACGCCCGGCAAATCCACCTTGCCGTTCTCACCTGGAAGCAACAGGATTTTTGAACCGTTCGAGAAGAACTCCGGCGCGCCGCATTCGTCCGTCTCGATGTGCGCGAGTTCGTGGCACAGCACACTGTGGTAACTCTGGCAGAGGGAAGAAAGCGCGAGCGAGTTGGCCGCCGTGCCGTTGAATACGAAGAAGACCTCGCAATCCGTCTCGAAAAATTCGCGAATCAGGTCCGCGGCGCGTTGCGTGAACTCGTCGTCGCCGTACGCCGGCGCGTGGCCCGCGTTCGCCTCGGCAAGCGCATCCCAGGCTTCCGGGCAGACGCCCGCGTAGTTGTCACTGGCGAATTGTCGGCGCATACGGCCTGTCCCCTTGCACGGGCGCGTCGCGCGCCGCCGCAAAAGCGTATCACTCGATGCGGACGATTTCCTCCTGCACCGCGCCGGTGGCGGACGCGCCGTCCGCGTCGATGTAGCAATCGATTTCGCTCCGCACGCCAAACTCGGGAAGATATACGCCCGGTTCGATCGAGAAGCCGGTGTCTTGAATCAGCGGCCGCTCGTCGCGCGTCTCGAAATTGTCCAGGTTCGCTCCGGCGCCGTGGATGTCCTCGCCAATGGAATGGCCGAGCCGGTGCGTGAACTGTTCGCCATACCCGGCCGACGCGATGTGGCTCCGGGCAACGTCGTCCACCTGCCAGCCGGCGATCGCGCGCCCCGCGCGGACCACGTCCTGCACGAAGGCCAGCGCGAGGTCGCGGGCGGTACGCACGACGTTAAACACTTCGGCGTGACGATCCGGGATCGCCCGCCCGCAGTAGGCGACCCAGGTGATGTCGTAGTAGACCGCGCGCGGCTGCGCGAGCTTCGCCCACAGATCGATGAGCACGAAATCGCCGCGGCGAATCGGCGCGGACGACGCGGCCGTCGGTTCGTAGTGCGGATCGCCGCTGTGCGCGTTGACGGCGACCACGGGGCCGTGTTCCGTCGTCAGGCCGGACTCCAGGAATCGCCGGCGGATAAACTCGGCGACGGAGCATTCGTCCGCGTTACCGGATCGCAGTCCGCGGGCGATGTCATCGAATGCCTCGCGGAGGACCCTATCCACGCGACGGCCGGCTTCGAAGTGCATCTGCGCCTGCTCGGGCGTCCAGCGCGCCTCGAAATATTGGACGAGGCCGGCCGAACTTACGACTTCAATCCCCAACGATCGCACAAGTTCGACCGTGCCCGCGTCCACCATCGACACCGCGGGCAACGCGGCGTTCGGCGAATACTGCATCGCGACGCGGCGGGCGCCCGAGAGCGTGGCCTTGAGGTGCGCGTGTAATTCCTGCCACGTCGAATACGCGAGCGCGCGGCCGGGCAGTGAATCGAGAACCCGCGGTTCGATCCGGTGGACGATCTTCACCGGATCGCCGTGGGCCGGCGCCCAATAGAACCACCGCCTCGTTACGTGCGCGCCGCCGGGCAACCCGAGCACGCGGTGGGCAATCGGATCGCGCCCGTGATGATCGACGAAGAGCCAGCCGTCCGCGCCATCGAGATTTGAACGCAACTGATCGAGGTCGATCAACGGTACATTCCTTGTCTGCGGTCGCCCACGGGTGTTAGGCTCCGGCGCGTTCTAGCAGACGGGTCTGGATCGCCGCATGTTATTCAATTCGTGGCTATTTCTCGGGTTTCTCGCCCTCGTTCTGCCCGCCTACTACGCAATTCCGAAGTATCGTTTGCAGAATCTATTGCTTGTCATCGCCAGCTACGTCTTCTATTCGATTTGGGACTGGCGATTCACCGGGCTGCTCGCGCTCTCCACCGTACTGGACTACACGATCGCACTGTACATCGATGGCGCGTCTTCCGCGCGACGGCGACGGTGGCTCGTCTCCATCAGTGTGGCCGCCAACCTTTGCATCCTCGGGTTCTTCAAGTACTTCAATTTCTTCGTCGATTCGGCCGTCGAGATGCTTCGATGGGCGGGAGTAGAAGCCAACCAGCCCGTACTGCAGATCATACTGCCCGTCGGGATAAGTTTTTATACCTTTCAGACGCTAGGCTACACCGTGGACGTGTATCGCGGCCAGCGGCCGGCGACTCGGGATTTCCTCACCTACTCTCTCTACGTTTGTTACTTTCCCCAACTGGTTGCCGGCCCGATTGAGCGCGCCGCGCAACTCTTGCCCCAATTCGAGCGTCCGAGATCGGTCACGCGCGACATGTTTCATTCCGGCGTCCAATTGATTCTTTGGGGATACGTCAAGAAGGTCGCCATCGCCGACGGCCTGGCGCCGCATGTGGAACACGTGTTTTCCAATCCCGCCGGGCTCTCCGCGCTGGAACTCTGGATCGGCGTGTATTGTTTCGCGCTGCAAATCTATGCCGACTTCTCGGGCTACACAGACATCGCCCGCGGCGTCAGCCGGCTGTTCGGCGTTGAGTTGATGCTGAACTTCCGGCAGCCGTATCTCTCGCGAAACATCACAGAATTCTGGCGACGGTGGCACATATCGCTGTCCACGTGGTTGCGCGACTATGTCTACATCACGCTCGGTGGAAATCGAAGGGGCACGGCGAACCAATACCGCAACCTCATGCTCACGATGTTGATCGGCGGACTCTGGCACGGTGCGTCGTGGAATTTCGTAATCTGGGGCGGGTTGCACGGTGCCTATTTGACCGTTCACAAGGCCATGACCCGCGGTCGAAAGATCGGCGCCGAGCCGCCTCCGCGGACCCTCGCCGGTTGGGCTACATTCATCGCGGGCGCGGCGCTGACGCTTCACCTCGTTTGTCTCGCGTGGGTTTGGTTCCGGGCAGACTCGCTCGCGAGTGCCTGGGAGTACGCGACAGGGTTGTTCACGTTCTCCTCCGACACCAGCGCGTTGTTTCAGCACGGGTCAATCCAGACGCTGGTATTCTACGCCTGCGTTTCGTTGGCCATCGATTTGCCGTGCTGGTACCGCGATCGCGAACTGCCGATCGTCAGGAATCATCCCTGGGCGCTCCGGGGCGCCGGCTACGCAGCGGGTATGCTTATACTCGCCTTCTTCCGCGAAGGAACGAGCGATGCCTTCATCTATTTCCAGTTCTAGGACGCTGGCCGAATTCCCATGGCCGTCGCGCGCGTGCGTCGCCGCGGTGGGTTTGTTCCTCGCCGCGAGGCTCTTCTTCGCTTTCCAGCCCGACTTTTTCAACGCGACGCCGGAATCGGCTACGGAGTATTACTTCTACACGAACGATCTCGCGTTGAAGGTGGACAAACCGGAGGCGCAGATCGTCGTACAAGGCACGTCGAGATCCATGGCGATCGATCTCATCCCGATCGGCGCGCGGCGCTGGCATACGCGCGATCGCCTCTACAACGTGTCCCGGCCGCTCAATACCTGGTGGCAAATGGCGGCGATCCTCCGTCGAAACCCGGACCTGCTCCGTCATGCCGACCTCTGGCTGATCGACGTGTTGCCGTTCCAGGCCCGATGGGGGCACGGTCTCCGGCCGACAGATCGTCTCTTTCTGCGAGAGAGCACCCTGCGAGAGAAGTGGCTGGTCGATTCCCCGTTGGACCGGCTGTTGGTCTTGTTCGACGCCGTCGTTCCCGCGTGGTCGAATTCGCACACCGTCGCAAACTGGTGGCGCGCGACGAAACTGGCCCGAAGCGATGACGCGGCCCGTCTCGAACACCTGCTATCCGGGGGCTATCGGGAACGGTACGCGGATCGCGAAGAATTAAACATTATGGAACAGATGATCGCCGATCCGGACGAAGCGCGCCGATCGTTCGTAAGCATTCTCTATGACGAAAAGAAAACTTCACGGGTGCAACTGGACGCGTTGCGATCGTTACTCGACGCCCGGCCCGCGCAAACGCATCTATTGTTTTTTCACGGCCCGTTCAACGCTGAATTCGCGGCCATCGCCACGGAGGAGAGGCTCGAGCGAGGCCGGGAAGAAATGTCCCGGATGATCGGGCCGCTGCTGAGCGATCATGTGCACATGATTTGGATGCAGTCGGCGGCGGAGTCCGGGCTGTCTGAGGACGACTTTCACCTCGACGGTGTGCATCTGAATGAAACCGGTATGGCGAAGGCGACGCGCAGTCTCGCCCAGTGGTATCGTTCGGTTGCCGATGGCGCGAACGACGAAGACTAATCCCGACGCAACTGGACGCTGCCTGATCATGTGGATCGCCTGCATGCGGAAAACCCCGACACAAACCTTTGTGTGGTGCGCGGCGATCACTCAACTGCTTGCTCTCGCCCCAAGCGGACAATGCGCGGGACAAACGCCGGACACTCAGCCACCGAACATCGTCGTCATTCTTGCGGACGACCTGGGCTATGGCGACCTCGGCTGTTTCGGTCAGAGGCGCTTCGCGACGCCGCGGCTGGATCGAATGGCGGCCGAGGGCATGCGATTCACGCAGTTCTACGCGGGCAGCACCGTCTGTGCGCCGTCGCGCGGCGCGCTGCTGACCGGATTGCACACGGGCCACGCACGCATTCGCGGCAACGGTACGGTCAATCGCCAGCCGGTGCGGCTGTATCCGGAGGACGTGACGATCGCCGAGTTGCTCAAAACGCGCGATTACCGTACGGCGTGCATCGGGAAGTGGGGCTGTGGCGAGGCGGAGTCAACCGGCATTCCGAATGCGCAAGGCTTCGACTATTTCTTCGGATTTCTGAACCAGTCGCGCGCCCATGTCTATTACCCCGAATGGGTCTGGCGGAACACGGACAAGGTCGTGCTGGAGGGCAACAACCCGAAGGAACAGACCGGAAAGTTCGTGCATTCCTTGATGACCGACGAGGCGCTGCGTTGGGTGCGGCAGAACGCGACAGCCCCATTCTTTCTCTACCTGACCTACACCATCCCCCACGCCGAAATGATCGCGCCCGCGGAAGAGATCGCCGCGTTCGCTGGCCGGTTCGATCCCGAACCGGGATCCGAGTCGCCCTCGGCCTTCGCAGCGGGACACTACACACACCAGCCGAAACCGCGCGCCGCGTTCGCCGCGATGGTGAGCATGCTGGACCGCGATGTCGGCCGGTTGCTGGACTTGCTGCGCGACCTCGGCATCGCCCAACACACGCTCGTGTTTTTTTCCAGCGACAACGGCCCGCACAAGGAAGGCGGGCACGATTACGAGTATTTCGACAGCAACGGACCCCTGCGTGGCACAAAGCGGGACCTCTACGAAGGGGGCGTGCGCGTACCCACGATCGCGTGGTGGCCGGGGACCGTCGCCGCGGGGACGACTAGCGACTTTATTGGCGCGTCATGGGATCTGTTGCCGACGATTTCCGAACTGGCCGGTGTTCCCACGCCGGAAGGTTTGGACGGGATTTCATTCGCCCCGACGCTCCGCGGCGACCCTGCTGCCCAGCGTGAACACGAGTACCTCTACTGGGAATTCTACGAGGAAGGAGGCAAGATGGCCGCGCGCGTCGGCAACTGGAAAGGCGTCCGCCTCGGACTGTTCGAAAATCCCGATGCGCCGGTCGAGTTGTATGACCTCTCCACGGACATCGGCGAGAC
>CAYPNI010000154.1:0-8433 GCA_964411925.1 uncultured Nitrospirales bacterium | reverse complement strand
CCGTGGTCTCCGTGCCCTCCGTGGTTCAACTGCGCTTGACCTTTTCGACACGTACCCCTTGTTCCGCACCTGTGTTCACAGCCAATTCAGCGCGCGGAGGCTTGTTTCGCAATTTACTGACGCGCGCGGCGAAGTCGCTCCGCTGACCGTCATTCCGAGTCCCTCTGCGGCCGAGGAATTCCAACCAGCGCGGCGAAGCCGCTCGACTCACTGTCATTCCGAGTCCCTCTGCGGCCGAGGAATCTGTCGCCGGGGCGGAGTGCAACAGTCGCGCACTATCTACAGGAGAGGCCGCACGACGAGGCTGCCCCGCGACTCTTGATTGAAGAGATTGCTTCGTCGCAGACCCCACTCCTCGCAATGACAGGTAGGCGAGGGATTGCCTGGACCTCGGGACGAAGCTGTCCCGCGCGACCAAGCCGGACTCCGCTTAGGCGAGGCGCCCGGGATTCAGGAGGCCGCGTGATCGTTCGGCCGCCGGCGCAGGGCGACTGTCACGCCGACCACGAGCATCACGCCGGCGAGCAGTCCCACGCCCGGCAGGCCCGCGCCCGGTGGCGGCGGGGGCGGAGGCGGCGGGGGCCCGGCGGGTGAACTACGAAAGAGTTGCATCGAGTCGTCGAACTCGTCGACCAGCGCGAGGTCGAGCGTCTGGTTGTTGTCGAGGTCGATGAGCGTCGCGCACGATGCGCCCTGAAACGCGTCGAGGGTCTGGTCGAAGGTGAACACGCCGCTGCCGTTGTTCTTGTACACGTTCCAGTCGCCGAACACGCGCGAGATGACCGTGTCGAGGTCGCCATCGCCGTCGAGGTCGCCCAGATCGATCGCGACGGGCGAATCGGGCGCGGCGACCGTGGCGGGCGCGCCGAGGATGCCGCCGCCGGTGTTGAGGGCGAATGCGCCGTTGCCTTGCGTGCGATTGGCGATCGCGACGTCGAGCAGTCCGTCGTTGTTCAGGTCGCCGACGCGCATTTTCCACGGTCCGCCGCCGGCGCTGGTCAGCGGGCCCGCGGCCACGAGACCCCCGGCGCCGTTGTTGAGCAGAACGGCGACGTTGCTGGATCCGCGGCAACCGACGACGACATCGAGGAGCCCGTCGTTGTCCATGTCGCCCGTGGCGATGCCCCACTCCTGGTCGCCGCCGGTTTCGATGAAGTTCGGCGCGCCGAAGTGTCCGGTCTGGTCGTTGGTGAGGATCGAGATGGAGTTCGCCGTCCGGTTCGTATTGACGATGTCCATGTATCCGTCGCCGTTGATGTCGATGACGGCGATGCCGCGCGGGTCGTCGCCCACCGCGTACTCGGTGTGCGTGTCGAGCGTGCCGTCGCCGTTGCCCAGGAACACGGAGACGCTGTCGCCACCCACATTGGCCAGGCAGATGTCAGTGTTTCCATCGCGATCGAAATCCGCCGTCTCCGATGGACTCGGCGTCGATCCCGAACCGGAAGGAGGCGTGGCGTAGGGGAAAACGGCCCCGGTTGAGTCAGCCTTGTTGATGAATATCCGGATATCGTCCGAGTCTTCGTTGATGCACAGCAGGTCAATGAAACTGTCCTCGTCCAGGTCGGCCGAGGCGACGCCGTACGGCGTGGACGGCGTGCCCGTGTCCATCACGTCGATGAGCTGGTAGGTGGTGTTGGTCGGCTGCGCGGCGGTCCAGAACTGGAACGAGTACCCGCCGGAGCGGATGCCGACGGCCACCGTGTCCGTGACCTCGTTCGACAGCGTGACGGTGACGAGTTGGCCCGCGGCGATGGGCGCGGTCGGCGTGAACCGGACGGTCGTGTTGCCGTTCAGAAACGAGTACGAACCGGGCACGACGCCGCTCGAGCGGCCGAACACCATCAGCGCGTCCGTCGCCGTAATGGTCGAGGTGTCGATGGCGCGATCGAAATTGAGCGTGATCGTCGTGTTCACAGGAACCGCGAGCGCATTGGCCGCCGGCGACACGGACACGACTTCCAATTCCTGCGCGACGGCCGAACTGCACAATGCCAGCGCAAGACCCGCACACAGACCGACCCGCATGGACGACACTCCGAGTAACAATATTGCCGTTGAGCGTCAGTCGCGCGCCCAGACGCAGCCAGTCATCGATTATATCGGCGAGGTGGAGTGGTTGTATATACAACCAACGTCGCCTGCGTGCCGCGAACGGATCGTGTGTTCTCGGGTTGGCCACACCTAGTCACCGTCGACTTCGAAGGCGCCGTGAATTTTGGCAGTCCTTGATCCGATCCCCCGCGCCCGCCGGCCCGCGCCCGACGACACCCGTCGGCAGCCCGGCCGGATAGCGCATTCATTCAGGTCAGAGCGTCTTGCGAACGTAGATGTCCATCCGGGTGGGGTCTCGGCCGTAGATGGGAATCGCAAAGCCGAGCGCGTGGTCGTAGTTCGCAGGGATGATCTCCTCGACAACGAGTTCCAACAAGCGGTTCGCGCCCGACCCGTCTTCGTGGCCGTACATCTTCTGGATCCACATGGCATTGGCGGGACCGATCAGGATGACTTTGGGCGGATCGTTCTGCAGCCTCGCGAAATCCTCGTTAACGTACTTGTCCCAATATTGGTCGACGAACGTAATCGCCGAAGTTAGCCCGGGGCGCGGCCGATCGATCCAGGCTTCCACGTTCGGATCGCCCGGAAGCATCAGTACCGTGCCGTCGTTTCCGGCCGCCCACCGGGCCGCCTCGGCGACCTGCAACAGTGCCCGCATTTCGGGTCGAAACTTCGCGCCGCGCAAGTGCGGCACGGCGTCCGTCGTCTCCGTGCATTCGCGCACGCGGTCAAATTTTGGAGTGGCCGCGAACCAGGCCGTTAGCGGAATGAAGGCGCCGAAAAGAAGCAATCCGAGCGCGTGCTTGATCCAGGAATGTGCGCGAATACTCGAAACCAGCTGGATTCCGGAATAGCACACGCACGCGATCACAACGGATATCAGCGGATTGTTGTCGTATAGCCAAATGAAGACGTGGCGGGACAAACTGTGGCCGATGGCTGACATGAACGCCACCAGAAACAATCCAGCCAGCGCGAGGGTTGATGCCTCGAAACGTTTCGGTGCGAACAAAACGATTGGAGCAAGAATGACGAGGGATACCAGTGCAGTTGTGTGCAGCCCGTCACGTGTCTGTCCGGCACCGTAGAGAAATCCTGCCATCGACGACTCTGGAACGACGCCTCGAAAGCTGAAACTCAGAAGGCTTCCGCCGATCGATGCCAGTACGTATCCCAGAGCGAGTGCTTCTGTGAGATTTCGCTTGCCCGGTGCAGGCTCCACGCGGATCGAGTCAGGCCGGGCAGGCAGGGTCACGAGCAGTGCGATGGCAGGGATGGCGATGATCACCGATTTGACCGACTTAACAAACCAGTCGAAAATTTCGCTCGCGTAATTCGGGAGGTATCCGAACGCGAGTTCGGAGCCTCCTTTCGGTTCGCTGCCGGTGAGATATACATCTTCGATCAGTCCACGGAACGAGACATATGGGAGGAGAAGAAGGATAAGCAGGGCGACGGAAGCGGCCGACGCTACCGCGTACACTGCGAGCCCCTGAACGCGTGCGCGAAGGCGGCCTTCTAGCGGAAAACAGGCGAGAAACAGGCCGACGCCAAACACGGCTCCCGCGGCCGTGCTTTGCTTGGTCAACAGCAAGACGGCAGATGCGAATCCCAGAAAGGCCGGCGGGCCGACTCGCGACGTGCTCCACCGATCGGTCGCGATCGCGGTTGAGCCGACTGCGTTCGTTCGCCGGATGATCCAGGCGCATCCGACGAGGAGCATGGCCACGAGAAACTGAGCGATCGGGTCGTAGAGGATGGTCTTATGCAACGCGAGGAACAGAGGGAATGTACACAGCGCTGAGAGCCACGGGACCGGGCGCGACAAGACCAGACTGAGAGCAATGTAAATCGCGAGTATGGTCAGGCATTGAAACACATAGACCCAGAGGCTCTCCGTCAGCCAGACTGCATGTCCCCCCGAAACAAGATGTAGAAACACTGCGGGTATGGGAGGCATCGGGCTGTGCAAACCGTCCGCGTAGAGCTGACTACCATCTGCTAGTCGATTGGCAATGGGCGCGACCCAGCCCGTGAATTCCATGTCGGTGTACGTGGTCGTGTAATGCGCTGGAACCACCCAGTAGCCCACGAGGCAGAACATCGTTACCAAGAGGGCGATTTCAACAAAGAACGTGCTGAAAACGATAGGCCGCAAACGGATGGGATGGGTTTCACTTGGCATGCGTAGTTAAGTTTGACAGCGCTGACGCATCGAGTGGGACGTAGCCTATCGCATCCATTCACGGACGCAGGTCGTAAGAGTAGCATACGTGTCAAGGAGGCAGGCTAGTTCGCAAAATGGCGATGAACGCAGGTGAAACTGCTAGGCGCGAACTGATGGCCCGCGCGCCGGTCGAGATTCGGCGGGCTCCGCTCGCCCGGTGAAGAGGTAGGCCACCAGGGTCAACAGGTAACAGGCGACTCCACACCAGAACGCGACCCGGTTGCCGACGGCCATGGCGATTGCCATGGCGAGCACCGAACAACAGACGGACGCCGCGCCGTTGGTCCCCCACAACCACGGCGTCAGGTGTTCCGTCCGCCGCGACGCCGCGTCCATGCCGAGCGGGAACGCCATGCCCATCAGGAACCCCATGGGCGCAATGATGACGATGGCGACCGCAATTCGGACCGGGTTGCTGCCGCTGGCGAACGACTCTCGCAGTGCCGGAGACACGAGCCCCACCGCGATCAACACGGCCACGAGCGCCGCGAGGATGAGCAGGCCGCGGCGTTGCGACATGCGATCTGTCGCCAGCGCGAACCGCTCGACGCAATAGCTGCCAATCCCGCTCGAAAGCAACAGGGTGAACAAGACAACCGAAAGTGCGTACGTCGGGTGGCCGAGAAACACGATCAGTTGTTGGAGCTGCGAAATCTCGACGAACATGAAACCGAACCCGATCGACGCGAAGTAGAGCAGGTGCGCGGAGTGCCCCCTGAGCGCGCCCGGCTCCGACCTCAACCACAACGGAACCAGGATACAGGCGGCGGTCAGAATGACGACGATCAACAACAACGCCGCGAGCGCCATCACCGCGTCTTCGTTCTCGTCGCCGGTGCTTTTGCGCAAGCCGAAGACGTGACGAACCGCGTCCGCGGGGCGCAGCATCTGGAAATAGAACGGCCGGTTGTCCGTCGGCGCGGTAACGTCCAGCGGATACTGATCGAAGAACGCGGAGGGGTCGCCCGGCGCGAGGATCTGCGCGAACTCAGGGTATTCCGAGAATTGCGGCGTCAACGACAGGACAAATCCCGCCTGCTGCGCCGCGTCGCTAAGCCGCAACACGTCGTCGATGGAGAAGGGCGTATTGCTCACGAGGATCGTCCCCACGCCGCGATCGCCCAGCGGGGAGACGTCCGTGCGGACGAGCATGACGTGATCGCGAAAATTCGTAATGCCCCGGCTCTCGAGTGCGCCGCGCGCCAGCGACACCAGGCGGAATACTTCCTTCGGCTGGCTGGGCACATGCCACCGGCTCACGTTGAGGATGCCGCGATTGGAGAGCTTGCTCAGGAAAATCTTCCACGCCTCCACTGTGTACAAGGAGTTTTCGGAGAGTACGTAGGCGCCCGCGGACGTTGCCGCAAAGGTATCGATCAGCGACATTTGAATGATGTCGAATTTGCGATCTGTGCGAGCGAGGTAGCTTCGCGCCTCGTCGACCGCAAACGACACGTTTGGACGCTGGTCGAGATGTCCGCTGAACTCACCGAAGACGTCGTTCGTCGCCCAAAGTATGTTCTTGTTGATCTCGACTCCCAGGACAGATTTCTGTTCGAAGGCAAGCGCGGAAAGAATGTCGTGGCCGCCGCCCACGCCGATGACGACGACGTCCGCGTTGTCTCTCAGGTAATGCCCGGCGTTGGCCACGTCGTACTTGAGGAAGCTGATGGACTCGACATCGCCGGTCCAACGAGTGATCACTGTGCCCGCAGTGAGATCGATCCCCATCCGAAGCTGCCCTACATGTTGCTGTAGCGGCACGTTGCGGCCGAAGCCCCATGCGAATGGCGGCTCGGTCTTCTCCATGTCGCCGCCCACCTGGATTCGGGAGAACGAATTCCATACGTCGAGGAGCGAGGCGATCCCGAGGTCGGGAATTCCGCGGGCCCAAAGCAGTCGTATGGGGGCTTTGCCGTCCTCCGCCTGCCGCGTGTTCCCGATTGCGGCACCGATGAACAAGAGCGTAAGGACAACGCACGCGAATTGGGCGCGGCGGCCCAGCCCCAGCGAGAACAGGAACGCTCCGAACGAACCCAGCGCGGCGACGACGAGTATCGCGCTCGGACCGTCGGTAATCTCCAGTGTCCAGATGAACGCGACACAACCCAGGGCAGCGCCGATGAGGTCGAACGCGTAGAGGGTTCCAACGTGTTTGGGAAATTTCGTCAGCGCAAGCGTAACGACGATACCGCTAAACGCAAACGGTACGGCGAGCGCGAAGTAGGTGACCGACAGCGCAACGACGGCAAGGAAGTCTTCAGCGCCGCGGAACCGAATGATGATGAACACAAGTAACGCGCCGACGGAGGTGAGCGCGTAGAGCGCGGCGCACACCGTGAGGTGGCGTGCGACGCGGGAGACATCGTAGTCGCGCCAAAGAAAGACCACGATCGCGCCGACGGACATCCCGAACATGGTCACGGAAATCGCGACGAACGCGAAGTGATACCACATCGCCACGCTGAAGATTCGCGTCAGCAACATCTGGTGCATCAGGGTCGCCAGGGTGATGACGAACAGACCCGGATAAACCGATTTCGGCGGACGACCGTGCACCGTCACAATTCCTCTGGAGGAGACTTCGGCGAATGTTCGCGCGGGCATCCGCAACGCACTCGCACGGATCTACTGGCTCAGACGCCGTGATCGAAGCCTGCGCAGCTTCAGCCCACGAGTTCAAACGGTGAGACGTTACGCGAATTGGCCCGGATTCGCAAGAACGATACAGTCGATCGAGCAATGTCGCCGACCCGTTCCCTGTATTCGCCTGACGGTCGAGGCTAACGTGCCGCCTTCAGCGAGGTCCGCTCGATCGCGGAGGCCAGCTCGGCGGGCGTGGTGGCAGATTCCGCGCGAATCAGATCGGCGACGGCCTGCGTGTAACTCACTCCGGTCGACTCGGGCTTGCGGGACTGCGTGCGTTTCATCTGTTCGAGGTAGCGCAGATAGCGCGTGCGCCATTCGAGCGCAGGCATCGCGATCGTGTACTCGCGGGCGGAGTCGAGGTTGGACTCGAACGCGGTTTTCCCCTCGCCCTCGATGTAGCTTCCCGTGAATCCGGACCAGTGGGTCTTGGCCGAGCCATCGTTTGCCTGGAACCCGATATATGCGGCGACCTCCGCTCCGGTCAGCGTCGTCTTGATCACTTCACTGCCGCGCTGTCCGCCGGTACGGAAAATAGCGTTGACATCGACCGGCCCTGCCGGCAGCCGGTCGCGAATAATCTGCGACATATGGCAGAAGCCGATGTCCGAGCCTGTGGAACGGCGGATGCCCTCGGCGCCGAGATACGCCAGTTCCTTGAACCCGAGCGGCGCGTCCAGCGTCGTCACGAGTTCGCCTGCGCGCGGACTGGCCTCGCGCTCGCGCTCAACGATCCACGCGGCCATCTCGGCGTCGGGCGCGATACCGTCGTGGTTCATCTCGACGAGTTCGCCGTCGTACGACAGGACCTCTTCGGTTTCGTCGTCGATGACGAGGTCGAGCCGGCCGACGTACTCGCTGTAACATCCCGCCTGAACGACGAGCGCCTTCGATGAGCGCGTCACCATCGGACGGGACAGCGCCTCGTGGGTGTGCCCGCTGACGAATACGTCCACCGTCGGAGCGACGCGCGCTAGCGCCTCGCAATCGTTCGAACCCATGTGCACGACCGCGATGATCAGGTGCACGTTCGGCTCGAGTCGCTGCGCCTCGGCGTTCAACGCGGCCGCGGTCTTGTCGAAATCCAGCGACAACTGGTCGCGCGGCTTGAATACGCCGATGACGCCAATCTTGAGTCCGTTGCGCTCGATGATCATCGATGCCGGAAACAGCAGCGATCCGTCCGGCTTCAACATGTTCACCGCCAGCAGCGGCAAATTCGCGATCTTCGCGCATTCCACCAGGTGCGCATCGCCGTATGCGTCGTCGTGGTTGCCTGGAGTCCCGGCGTCAAACCCGATTCGCTGCATGGCCTCGTACATGATGACGCTCTTCGTGTCGAACGCTACGAGGTCGCCCTTCTCCATCACGTCGCCCGCGTCCAGCAGCAGAGAGTCGGCGCGCTCGGCGCGCGCACGCGCGAGGTAGCCCGCCACGTACGCGAGGCCGCCGCGATCGTCGTAATCCATGCGCACGTGGTCGTGAATATCGTTCGTATGCAG
>CAYPNI010000153.1:0-8453 GCA_964411925.1 uncultured Nitrospirales bacterium | reverse complement strand
GCGCTGGCGCTGGGTCGGGAACCGGCGGAGCGTGAATGTCGAGAGCGCGCGGAATTACTACTACTTGCGGCGGCCGGACAAGGGCGTTGATGTGGGGGCCGGTCGGCCGGTTGAGAGCGCGCTGCGCGCGCAGGAGCCGGTCGAGGACGGACTGCGGGGTCCGGTGAATGTGAAGACGGCGATGAAGCAGTTCCGGGCGCGGATGGCAAGGGCGGAAGGTCAAGCGCGGATTTAACCACAGAGGGCACAGAGGGGGACCGGGGGCGATGGGCGGAATCGAGATCACTGACGACGCGATGAAGTCGCTGGTGGCGAAAGCGATCTTTGACGGACTCTCGCCCGAGGCGCGCGAAAAGCTGATGACGGAAGCGATCGCGTCGGTGCTGAGCGAGAAGGTAAAACGCGAGCACTGGTCGAGCGGCCCCGAACGGACCAAGCTGGGGGAGATATTTTACACGGCATTGTCGCAGTGCGCCCGCGAGTACGTCTACGAACACGTCAAGACCGATTCGGCGTTTCGCGACAAGGTGAAGGGTCTCGTGGAGGCGAACATGGTGAAGATCATCGAGCAGCTGGAAGGTTCAATCGCGGACCTCGCAAGCGAAGTGATCAAGAACGCGATTCACAAGGTCCGGTTCGAGTAGCACGTAACGAGTCGTTAGGGGGAACGGGGGGAGATTGATTCGTATAGTCCTGCGCCCGACGGCTCACGAGTTTTTGGCGTTTCGGCAGTTCTTACGTGGCGATAGCGAGCAGGGGAGCCTGATCGGTGTCGCCGACGCTGGTGACGAGGACGAGTTTAACGACTTCGGACTAGACCCGGCGAGACTGTGGGCGATGAGAGACTGGAAAGATCGGTTTGGCTATCTGAAACGACGTTGAGGGGGATGGGGGAATGGCGTACAGCGAGAAGCGTTGGGGGCTCGAGCTGACGGTACGCTCGGGGAAATCGGTGCGGCGCGTGCTGCATCCCAGGTATTTCGACACGCGGGCCGAGGCGCGTGAGTTCAAGGACGCGCGGGCGATGTCGAAGTGGCGGATCAAGCGGGTCCGGGTCGTGGTCGAGTAGCAATCCCTCTCCGCATCGGGGGCGTCGGTTATGGCGATGGCCGGCGCCCCCACGCGGAGGTGTGAGTTTTCGGAGCAAGTAACCAGGGGGAACGCGCCATGAAGCAACCGGATGAGGCGGGGTATGGCCTGCTGAAGATTTTCGAGGAACGGCTGGAGCAGCTGAAGAAGCACGGGTATGACGCGCGGCACGACGACGGGCATCGTAACGGCGAGCTGGCGCGGGCGGCGGACTGCATCCTGCGGGGGCTGAGTCTGCCGGCGCTGCGGGAGGAGTCGGGCTGGATGACGGCGCCGGTGGACTGGCCGTGGGAGCCGGAGTCGTGGCGGAAGGTCTTGAACCACGACACCGAGGGCCGGCTGGCGATCGCGGGCGCGCTGATCGCGGCGGAGATTGACCGGGTGAACCGGGCGCATATCGCGGGGACGCTGCACAAGCGGACGCCGGAAGACGCGATATTCGGAGCGCGCGACGGCTGCGCACCGGCGGGACGGATGACGGACGAGTATTTGGGCACGAAACGGTAGGGCTTTCTTCCCCCGGAACCCCCGAGGGGCCCGGCCGTTCCACAGGGCGGCCGGGTCCCAACCTCGGGAGAGCACGGGCGGAGGTCAAGTGCTTGCCACAGATTTACACAGATGAGGGGGATGGACGCAGATGAGGACCAAGGGCCGATGAACAAACTGGTCGAGGGCGCGATGGAAGCGGAGGCGGAGACGGATTCGACGGGGGCGCCGGCGGCGGTGGTCGAGGAAGCCGAGAACGTTCTGGAGTACGTCGAGGGCGGGGACAGCGGACCGCCCCCGATCGACCTGGCCGGCGAGACGCGATGGATCCGGCGCACGGCGCTGATCGAGAGCCCGCTGAACCAGCGGCGCCGGTTCAACGCGGAGGAACTGGACGCGCTGGCCGAGGACATTTACGCGAACGGCCAATACACGCCGATCATCGTGCGGCCGATCTCGATTGCCGAGGCGCCGGGGATCACGCACGAGATTGTGGACGGCGCGCGGCGGTACCGGGCGTGCGGGCTGAAAGGGATCGAGGAACTGCTGTGCATCGTGCGTCCGCTGACGGACGCGCAAGTCGCGCTGATCGTCGTGAGCAGCGACATCCAGAAAGAGAAGCTGACGCCGCTCGAGGTGGCGAACGGGCTGCGGCTGCTGCGGGAGGGGCTGGGTAACGAATCGTTATCGCAGAAGGACCTCGCGCGGCACCTCGGCAAGTCGGAAATGTGGGTCAGCCGGAAGATGCAGCTGACGCGGTTGTCCGACGTGTGGCAGGCGCTGATCGCGGACGAGGCGAGCCCGGTGTCGGGGTGGTCGGCGCAGCATTTCGAGTACATCGCGAAATTTCCCGCGGTGTGGCAGGACAAGGTGGCGCAGAAACTCGGCCTGTGGCGCAAGGTCGGCGGCGTCGCCGCGGCGGCCGAAATGAACGAGTTCGCGCGTGGGCAGCTCGCGCGGATGACGCACGAGGAACTGGTGCGGAAGGTCGCGGGGCAGTTTCACGTGATCAAGGACGCGCCGTTCGACACCGAGGACGAGCAGTTGCTTTGGCGGGCGGGGTCATGCGTGAAGTGCCCGACGCGATCGGACGTGGACCCGATGCTGTTCGACCCGGGGGACTTCGGGGGCGAGAACGTCGCGCCGACGGCGGCGGACGAGGCGGCGCGGTGCCTGAACCCTATTTGCTGGGGGAAGAAGGTCGCGGCGTTCGTCAAAGCGCTGAAGACCGAATTGCAGAAAGAGTTCCCGAACCTCGTGGAGCTGTCGGGCAATTCGTGGAAGTACGAGTGGCACAAGTGCAAGAAGACCGCGAAGGGCGCGGAGCCGACGCTGGTGGTGTCGGGCGACCAGGTGGGCGAGTTCGCGTGGCGGAAGCGGAACGAGCCGGAACCGGTGGCTGACGAGCCGGCCGACGAGCCCGCGGCGAAGAACCCGGTGAAGGCCGAGTGCGCGCGGGTGGACCTGGTTCGGTACCGGCGGCTGGCGATCTCGCTGATGAACGCGGTGCGCAAGGTCGTGGACGAGCCCGCGGCGCTGCCGGCGGGCTGGACGCAGGAGCGGCTGTTGGCGTTCGCGGTGGCGGCGATGTCGGGCGACTGCACGGTATTCGAGGCGCTGGCGAAGCAGAGCCTTGAAGCACTGCAGCTCGCGCTGCTGGGCCATTCGGCGGACGTGCTGGAGGACGCGTTGCAGTATTCGACGTTCGATCAATCGACCCCGAAGCCGGAGTTGCTGCCGCTGGCGGCGGAAGTGGTCGGGGTGGACCTCGGGGCGCTGCGGAAGGAGATCGCGGCGGAGTTTCCGTATCCGCCGGGGGTGACGGACCCGGAGTTGGAGAAGCCCAAGGCGGCGAAGAAGCCGAAGGCCGCGGCGAAGAAGAAACCGGCGAAGACGAAGCCCAAGGCCAAGAGCAAGGCGAGGTCGAAACCGAAGAAGAAGCCGACGGGGAAGAAGAAACGGCATCCGTGGAAGGGCGGGCGATAGGGCTCTGACCACAGAGGGCACGGAGAAAACGATTTTGCGGCGGGCGGGGTCCGGATCGGAATCGAGGCATCCGAATCGTCCGGCCCGGCTGCCGCAGTGAGATCCCATACAGCGCGAGTGCGAAGGGCCGAGCAGTAGCACGTGGAATTAGTCCGTGGTCCGTAACCAGTCGGCGCGAGGCGTGTGAAGGGAAAGTGCGAAGCCCGGCGGTGTGGCCCCGAGCCGCGAGTAATTCGGGGCATGACATTTGAATTCGATTTTGCGGCGGCGGCCGGTGAACTGCTCGAACGTGAACGCTTGCGAAGAATTCCCCTTCTTCCCCCGCTTCACTTCCGGGGTAGGCCGGTGCGCCGGTCGTCGCCGCTCCTGCTGTAGGGCAATAGACAGGATTGACGGGATTTGAAGGATTTGGGGACGGGGGAACGTGCGCGATCGAGGGGCGCTGATAACGGACGCGAAGGTGGCGAGCGATCTGCTGCTGTCGCTATTCGCGGCGCTGCCGGAACCGGGGACGGAATTTGATGAGGCGTCGCGTGCGCGCTGGACTCGGTGGGCGGAAGCGACGTTTGACGCGGTGTACGGCCCGCCGGATGGCGCGCTGGAAGCGTTACCACCTCCGCGCCAGCGGTTTTGTTTCACGTGCGGCGAGGAGATTCCCGCGGACCGCGCGCATTCGATCTTCTGTTCATTCAGCTGCGTGCGTACGCCGCGGCAGGTGCTGGACGTGCGGGCCTCGGGCTTCGTGGACGTGAATGGCAAATTTCGGCCGCCGTCGGCGACGTTCTCGGCGCCGGCGAAGATCAGCCAGCGCGGCAAGGTACGGCGGCAATGCGAGCGTTGCCAGGAGCTGCGCGGTACGCGCGCTTTCGATGGGCCGTCGAGGGTCTGTCGGCGTTGCAAAGACGGGGTGAAAGCCGCATGAAGGGTTCGCGATGCGTGAGGGGGTGATTGTCCGGGCGGAGACGGGGCCGGCGGGGACGTTCGGCCGGTTGGTGCTCGAGGGCGGGTGGTCGTGCGTGACGGCGGAGCCGCCGTGGAAGAACAACCGGAACGATGTCAGCTGTATCCCGTGCGGGGTATACGAGCTGTTTTATGACCAGGCGATCTACGGGTCGAGCCGGCTGAAGCGTCCCGTGTACCGGTTCCGGGAGGTGCCGGGGCGCACGGGGATCCTGATTCATGTCGGGAACTGGGCGGGGGACGTCGAGGACGGGTACGAATCGGACGTGCAGGGCTGCGTGCTGGTCGGGGCGCAGGTGGGGCCGGTGGCGTTTCCGGCGAGCCGGGAACTGCGGCATGAGGCGAACCGCGGGAAGCGTCAGCGGGGGGTGAATTCGTCGGCGGACACGTTCGCGTCGCTGCTGAGTCACACGGGGCTGGACGCGATCCGGTTGCGGATCGTGAGCGCGTGCGGGGAGCCATTTCAGGTGGTTTAACCACAGAGGGCTCGGAGTCCGCGGAGAAGGGCGAAGGGCCGTCGCCGACAGGATTTACACGATGAAGACGATTGAAGGTCAAGAGCAGAAGGCGCCGGGGTTTTGGTCGCAGGTGGGCGAGGCGGCCGGGCTCGCGCTGGTGGTGGTGGCGTGGTTCGTGCTGAGCTTCGGGGCGATGCTCTGGCAGGAGTACGTGCAGCGGTGAGCGCAGGGACGCCGATCGAGTGGGTGCGGAACGCGGACGGGTCGCAGGGGAATTCGTGGGTGTTTGTCACGGGCTGCGATGCGGTGTCGCCGGGGTGCGCGAATTGCTACGCGGCGCGGTTGTCGGCGACGCGGTTGAAGCATTCGCCGAAGTACGCGGGGGTCGCGGTGCGCGAGCCGGGCCAGGTGCCGCGGTTCACGGGGAAGATCCTGCTGCACGAGGACGCGCTGATGCAGCCGCTTCGGGTGCGGAAGCCGACGACGTGGTTTGTGAATTCGATGGGGGACACGTTCCACGAGGACGTGCCGTTCGAGTTTCTGGACCGGGCGTTCGCGGTGATGGCGCTGTGTCCGCAGCATACGTTCATCGTGCTGACGAAGCGCAGCGCACGACAGAGGGAATACGTGAGCGCGTTCGTCGCGGGTAAACGTAACGTCACCAGCGCGGCGACGAACCTAATCGCCCCGAGTGCGGCGCCCGCGTCGCGCGAACGGGGTGAAGCGCAGAAGCGCGCGATGGCTGCGGTCCAACTTCGACCTATGCCGAATGTGTGGCTGGGGGTGAGCGCGGAGAACCAGGAGCAGGCGGACGCGCGGATTCCGGATTTGCTGGCGACGCCGGCGGCGGTGCGTTGGCTGTCGTGCGAGCCGTTGCTGGGGCATGTCGTATTCGACGAAGTGCCGCGGACATGCACGCACGGGCCGGGCTTCCAGGACCCGGAGACGGGCGCGTGGAGTTGCGGCGAATGCGAGCGCGCGACGGGTCTGGAAGGCATTGACTGGGTGGTGTGCGGGGGTGAGGCGGACCTGGGCAAGCGTTCGCGGGGGATGCACCCGGAATGGGCGCGGAGTCTTCGGGATCAGTGCCAGTCGGCGGGGGTGCCTTTCTTTTTCAAGCAGTGGGGGGACTACGGGCCGATGGAGGTACCAATGCCGGAGGATTGGGAGTTTTCCGATGGCGTGCGGATGAACCGGTTCGGGAAGAAGGCGGCGGGTCGTTTGCTGGACGGGCGGACGTGGGACGAAATGCCGAAGGTCAAGGACGTCGTCCGCAGATGACGCAGATTGTCGCCGATGAGGTTCAAGGTCTGAGTGTTGCGTTCTGGCCGTACGTCTGGCATTGGGCGTCGCGGCCTTCGGATCGGAATCGGAAGGGAATGCGGTGCCGGGTGATCTGCCGTGGCGCGATGAACAGCGCGCTGGTGGAATTTTCGGACGGGGTGCGTCATGTAACGAGTCGCAACGGGCTCAGGAAGGTCCTGCAGGATGGCAGTCGTGGACGACGCCTTGCGTGAGCTGATCGAGGCGAGCCGGGGGCTGGCGCCGTTGCTGGTCCGGAGTGATGAGGTGTCGGCGGCGCGTCGGGTTCCGATATTTCGGGGCGGGCTGGCGTTGCAGCTCGAGGAAGACCGGCAGCGGGACGCGGCGATGGAGCGGTTCCGGGCTGCGGTGGGGAAGGTCGAGGGCGAAGGGCAATCGACGAGCAGGCGACCGGTAGGTCGCCGACAGGATTGACGGGATGACGTCGAAACTGTGCCAGCGGGAAATCGAGTCGGGAGTGTCGTGTGAGAAGGAAGTCGTCGGGCTGGTCTGCGATGAGTTTGGCACGGACCGGCTTTGTGGGGAACACCTCGTCGAACGATTGAAGGTCGCGCAGGAGAACGGTACGGCGGCGACGATCGTTTTGTTGGGCAAGAAACCAGCGGAGCAGGCGGGATGAACGGATTGCGCGAGACGATCCTCCGGAACCTGTTCACGGACTTGGCAGCGAAGGCGGAATCCGCGGCGGACATGATCATGGACAACCACGAGCTGTCGGTCGATCAATTCGTGAATCAGTACAGGTTCGAATGGGACGTCGAGACAGTGGTTGAAGGTGACAGCATTGTGCTTCGAGCATTCGGGGCATTTCGAAAGATTTAGGTTCGCAGGCGTGACAGTGAATTGAACGTGTCGGGGGACGCGTGGAGTTTTCCGGGGGCATAGAGTGGGATCGGCTGGAAGGTGCGCGCGGGGGCTGCTGGGCGGTCCTGCTGGCGTGTATTCGTCTTTCGGAGCTGGGCCCGGAATCGCATCGAGGGCTGATGTGTGTCGGTCGGCTGGGCCGGCCGGCGGGGGTCGATGAGGTGCGCGCGTTGCTTAGCGGCGGCGGCCGGCTGAAGCATCCGCGGCGGGCGGACGTCGAGGACCAGCTGCGGGAACTGGTCGAGCGCGGGCTGATAGCGGTCGTGGAGTTCGAAGGCGAGCAGTATTTCAGCCCGGTGGTGCTGCGGGGCGCATCGGCGAAGGGCCGGGAGTTATCGGTCGGGCCGGGGCGCGCAGGGACGGCGCGCAGGCCGCGCCGGCGGGCTGAGACAGGGAAAGACTCGGGCGTGGGTATGGAACCGTCTGAGGGGCGCGAATCGGCGGCCGTGGAGTGTCCGGCGCCGGTCGCAGACGATGGCGCGAACGCGCCGGCGGCGGACGACCAGCCCGAGCCGAAGCCACCGGACCCGGGCGCAGCGAGCGCACAGGGCGGGCACAAGGATCGCACAGGGATCGCAGAGGGATCCGGCGGCGGGGAAATCACGGCGGCGGCTGGACTTACGCCGGAGGTGTGTCTTCCTGGGGGGGACAACAGGGGGGGAGTTACGGGGTTTGGGCTCTCTATATATATAGAGGGTTGTTTGGTTAAGGACGGCGCGGCGGAACGGAGCGCGTCGGGGCCGGTGCATATCGGGGAGGTTCTGGCCCACTCGCGGGGTCCTTCCCCGGGCGCGCGCGGGAACCAAACCAAACCGGAGGCGGGGGCTGGGCTGGACGCGGGAGGTACCGGCCAGGGCCGGGAGACGGACTGGGAGCAAGGACGAACCAAACCGAACACGGCTTGGGGTGAGCGGACATCGCCGGCGAGTTCGGAGGCTGCATATACAGGTAACCGCCCGCGCGCGCCCGGGGAAGGACCCCGCGAGTGGGAGCCGCCGAGCCGCGGGGACCTTACGAAGTGGGTGGAGCGCACGGCGGACCTTACGGGCGACGGGCAGAGCCTCGGAGGCTTCCGGAAGTGGATTACGGCGCTGTGCCAGACGGAAGCGGGCGTGGCGGCGTTCTTCGCCATCATGCGCGAGCTGCGGGGCCGCCTCGCGGCCGGTGAGGCGATTTCGGCGGGGTCTGCGCGCGGGCGCTGGGTGATGACGCGGCTGCTACAAGCGATGAAGGCCCAGGGGCGCCTGCCCGAGGACCATTGGATGTTTCGCCGGGAGCGGAGGCCGC
>CAYPNI010000152.1:0-8461 GCA_964411925.1 uncultured Nitrospirales bacterium | reverse complement strand
CGGCGGCCGCGGCGTGGCCATCGTGCGCGGCACGGGCCAGCGCGTCTACATGAAGATGGGCACCGGCGGCGTGGGCCTTGGTCTCGGCGGCCAGAAGTCCCAGGTGGTCTTCTTGTTCCAGGACAAAGAGACCATGGAGAACTTCGTATACAAGGGTTGGCACGGCGATGCGTCGGCGAACGCCGTCGCGGGTATTGCCGGTGCGAACACGAACGCGTCGTTCATCCAGGGCATCGTGATTTACCAGATGACCGAGTCCGGCCTGATGCTCAAAGCGGACGTCTCCGGCACGAAGTACTGGGTAGACAAGAAGCTCAATCGCGGTCAGTCCTCGCAGACGTCATACTCGACGGCGACATCGACCACGCCCTCGTCTTCGTTTGCGACCAGCGCAATCAGCAGCGAAGAGATCGAACCGAACGAGTAATCGTTCGCACAACCGCGAATCGACCTACAAGCGGATACACGGCGCGGCCACTTGGACCGCGCCGTCCGCCATATACAGGGGGCTCTTCACATGGTCCGTATACGCAACCGCTTCTCAATCTATGCCGCGCTCGCGATAGTGCTCTCTTCCGTCGCCGTGTATCCCGACGAGGATGAAGGCGACGACGACTCGACGGCAGCATCCAAACGCGAGAAGATCGACTCCATCGCGAAAGAGACCTTGAACGAGCTTTACGACAAGGAGCCGGTGGCCAAGAAAATGTACGACAAGGCCTACGGCTACGCGGTGTTCGATAACGTCAAGATCTCGCTCATGATCTCGGGCGGTGGCGGCCGCGGCGTGGCCGTGCGCAAGTCGAACGGAAACAAAACCTACATGAACATGGGTACGGTCGGGCTCAACATCGGCCTCGGCGGGCAGAAGTACCAAATCGTGTTCTTCTTCGAGACCGAGGAGCGTTTCAACGAGTTCGTCAACAAGGGCTGGGAGGCCGACGCTTCGGCGAACGCGGTCGCGGGCCCGCTGGGTGCCAACGCGGAGGCTACCTTCCGAAACGGCATGGCGTTCTACCAGATCACGCAGGGCGGCCTGATGCTCCAGGCGGACATCGCCGGAACGAAATACTGGAAGAACAAGCGGCTCAACGGTTAGCCGCCCAGATTCCAGCTTCGATGGTTTGTCCACGCGGCGCGGCTCGTTTGTGTGAGCCGCGCCGCGCGGTTTTGTTAAACTCCGGACGTCATCCACTGCCGTCCCCGGCGGAACTGAACACGAACGGGCCGCCGTTTCGCGTTTCCCCGGCGTAATCGCCGCGCCGGACCCGAGGAGCCATCCGTACGTGAAGACCGACGAACTACGCGCCAAATACCTCGACTTCTTCCGCCAGCGCGGTCATACGGTCGAGCGCAGCGACCTGCTCGTCCCCGCGAACGACCCGACCCTGCTATTTACGAGCGCCGGCATGGTGCAGTTCAAGCCGTTCTACACGGGCGAGGTAAACGTCCCGTACCGCCGCGCGACGACGGCGCAGAAATGCCTGCGCGCCGGCGGCAAGGCGAACGATCTCGACGAGGTCGGCAAGACCTCGCGCCACATGACGTTCTTCGAGATGCTGGGTAATTTCTCGTTTGGCGATTATTTCAAGGCCGAGGCGATTGCCTGGGCCTGGGAATTCGTCACCCAGGTGCTCAAACTCGACGGCGATCGCGTCGTCGTGACCGTGTTTCAGGACGACGACGAGGCCCACCGCATCTGGGAACGCGACATCGGCGTCCGGCCCGACCGTATCGTCCGGATGGGCGCCAAGGACAATTTCTGGGGCCCCGCGGGGGAAACGGGCGCGTGCGGGCCGTGTTCGGAGCTGCTGCTGGACCGGGGCCGGGAAATCGACCCCGGCGCGACGCCCGAAAACGACCCCAAGGAACGGTTCATCGAGTTCTGGAACCTCGTTTTCCCGCAGTTCGACCAACAGCCGGACGGTTCCCGGCCGCCGCTGAAGAATCGCGGCATCGACACCGGAATGGGCCTCGAGCGTATCTCGGCGCTCATGAACGGCCTGCCGACGGTGTTTGATATTGACACGATCGCGCCGATCATCCGAGCGACGGAACAGATGGATGTCCGAGCAACATATTCCGAGTCGCCGGTGCCATATCGCGTGATCGCGGACCATGTCCGGGCGCTCTCTTTCATGATCGCAGACGGTATCTTGCCGTCGAACGAGGGTCGCGGCTACGTCGAGCGGCGTCTGCTGCGGCGCGCGGCGCGATTCGGGCGCGAACTCGGCCTGGAACGGCCGTTCCTCAACCGTCTCACGCCGGTCGTTATGGATCTCATGAGTCACCAGTATCCGGAATTGGCCGAAAAACAAAAGCAAATCCAGCGAATCGTTGAAACAGAAGAAGAACGATTCAGCAGCACGCTCGCCCGCGGCATGGAAGTGCTCGAAGATGTATTTGGAGACATGAAACAAAATGGGAACACCGTCGTGTCCGGCGAGCACCTGTTCAAACTGCACGACACCTACGGATTCCCGCTCGATCTGGCGACGGATATCGCCCAAGATCGTGGGTACGACGTGGATCGCGACGGTTTCAAGGCGGAGATGACCCGCCAGAAGGAGCGCGCGCGTAGCGCGTGGACCGGCAGCGGCGGCCAGGCCCTTTCGCCCGTCTATCGACAGATCCAGGACGCGCACCGCGAAACAGAATTCCTCGGGTATGACACCCTGGACGCGGACGCGACCATCGTGGCCATCGTCAAAGACGGTAAGGCGGTCGAATCCATCCAGGAAGGGGACGAAGCCGAGATATTCCTGAATCGCACGCCGTTCTACGCGGAATCCGGTGGGCAAATTGGGGACACCGGCATTCTGGACTCCGTCGGCGGCAGCGCCCAGGTGCGCGACACCCACGCGCCCGTCAAGCGCCTGTTTGCGCACCAGGTGACCTGCAAATCCGGCGCACTGAAGCGGGGCGACACGGTCCACGCGTCGGTGGACGCCGATCGCCGCCGCGCGACAATGAACCACCATACAGCGACCCATTTGCTCCAGTCGGCGCTGCAGAACGTGCTAGGCGAGCACGTCCACCAAGCGGGATCGCTTGTCGCGCCGGACCGGCTCCGATTCGATTTCACACACTTCGAGGGCATTGACCCGGAACGGCTTGGCGACATCGAGCGGCAAGTCAACGACTTCATCCGGACGGACGCGGTCGTCCAATCCTCGATTTGGGACCTCGACGAGGCGCGCGAGGCGGGCGCGATGGCGCTGTTCGGCGAGAAATACGATGCACAGGTCCGCGTGATCCAGATCGACGACATCTCGATGGAACTCTGCGGCGGCACGCACGTCCCGCGCACGGGCGTCATCGGCGCGTTCAAGGTGGTATCCGAATCCTCCATCTCTTCCGGCGTCCGCCGCATCGAGGCCGTCTGCGGCGCGTCCGCCATCGACCGCGTGCAATCGACCGACCGCGTGCTGAACCATGCCTCGCGCCTGCTCGGCGCCGTGCCCGAGGAACTCGAAGGCCGGCTCAGGGCGTTGCTCGACGAGAACAAACGCCTGCAGCGCGAGGTGGACAAGTGGAAGCGCGCCGCGGCGACCGGCCAGTCGGTCGATTACCTGTCCAAGGTCGTGCAGGTGGACGGCGTGCGCCTGCTCGCGACGGAAGTCGAGGGCCAGGACCAGGCCGGGCTGCGAATGCTCGTGGACGATTTGCGCGAGAAACTCACCAGCGGCGTCATCGTGCTCGGCAGCAACCTCGAGGGCAAGGCCTCGCTCTGCGCGTGGGTCAGCAAAGACTTGCAGCAGTCGCTGAAAGCGGGCGACATCGTCAAGCAACTCGCGCCCATCGTCGGCGGCGGTGGTGGCGGCCGGCCCGATCTCGCGATGGCCGGCGGCAAACTCGGCGACAAGATCGGCGAGGCGATTGGCCGCGCGCCCGAAGTCGTCGCCGGGTTGCGGGGCTGATCGGTGGAAGGTCGCATCCTCGCGCTGGATGTGGGCGAAGCGCGCACGGGCATGGCGGTGAGCGATCCGCTCGGCATCCTTGCGACTCCCTGCGGTACCATTCAGGTGAAGTCGGCGCGGGACGACGCCGAGGCCGTCAAGCGCGCGGCCGAGGAACACGACGCGGTGCGGATTGTCGTCGGCGTGCCGCTGAACAAGGAGGGGGGCATCGGCCCGCAGGCGCAGAAGGTGCTCGATTTCGTCGGCGTGTTGCGCGAGACGACGGACATCGAAGTCGTCACGATTGACGAACGGTTCAGCACCGCCGCGGCCCACCGCGCGATGGACCACACCGGACTCAGCACAAAAAAACGCAAAGGCGTCATCGATCAGGCAGCCGCTCAACAAATCCTGCAGTTGTACCTCGATCGCGAGCGGAACCGGAGGGCGCGCGAAGGATGAACGAGCCGGCGGGGGAGGGGGCGCCCGGGCGCAAGCCGTCGCGGCTTCGCCGTCTCGCGTTCGCGACGGTGCTTCTCCTTGCGCTTGTGACCGTCGCGGCCATCATCGTTGGAAACAACCTGCTCGACGCCGTGCGCGGGCCGGGCGTGCACGGCGAACCGCTGACGGTCGTCGTGACCGAAGGCTCGACAGGCCGGGACGTCGGCAGCCAACTCGCGGCGATGGGCCTCATCGAGCACGAACTGATGTTCCGTCTCGCGCTGCGCATGGACACCTCCGGCGGCACGATCAAGCACGGCAGCCATCGTGTGCCGCGCGGCGCGTCCCCGCTCGAGATTCTGCACATCCTCCAGCAGCCGCCGTCCCCGACATTCGACGCGAACCTGTTCAAGGTCACGATTCCCGAGGGCCTCAGCATTCGGCAGATCGCCGACCTCACGCCCGATCCGGCTGCGTTCCTTGCCGCGTGCGCGGCCGTCTCGATGCAGGACGAGTTCGGGGTCGATGCGCCGAGTCCCGAAGGGTTCCTGATGCCGAATACCTATTACTTCGACGAGCCGCCGAACGCGGGGCAGCTTCTCCGGCGGATGCTGGACCAGTTCAAGGCGGATTACGCGGTGTTGGTTGCGGAACATCCGGACGCCGCGTCCGATACGCTTCGCATTGTGACGATCGCTTCGCTCATCGAAGAGGAGGCGCGCATCGACAGCGAGCGCGGTCTCGTGTCCTCCGTGATTCACAACCGGCTGGCGAAGGACATCGCGCTCCAGTTCGATTCGACCCTGCAATTCGCGCTGAACAAGTACGGCCAGCGGCTGCTCAACGGCGACAAGGAAGTCGATTCGCCGTACAACACCTACAAGTATCTCGGCTTGCCGCCCGGGCCGATTGCCAACCCCGGCATTGCGAGCCTGCGCGCGGCGCTTGCGCCGGCCGAGTCGGAGTACCTCTACTTTGTGTCGAATGCCGACGGGACGACGCATACGTTCAGCAAGTCGTTGCGCGAACACGAGGCGGCGGTGGCGAAGTTCCGCCGGGAGATTCGCGAACAGCGGCGGGAACTTCGTGAACAGGAATCGTCCCCGGAATGATTGTCGAGTCCGTGGCATATGCGCGCGCGGGATTGGCGGGGAATCCGTCGGACGGCTACTTTGGCAAGTGCCTGGCGATCATCGTGAAGGATTTTTCGGCGCGCGTCTGGCTCGAGCCGGCCGAGAACATCGAGATCGTCACGAGTCCGGACGACCGGCCGGTGTACGCGTCGCTCGACCATTTCATGCGCGACATCCGGCTGCACGGGTTTTACGGCGGCGAGCGGCTGATGAAGGCGGCGATCCGCCGGTTCGTGCGCTACTGCGAGGAGCACGGCCACGCGCTGCACGCGCGGGGCTTCAAGCTGAACTACCGCTCGACCATCCCGCGGCGCGTGGGGCTTTCCGGGTCCAGCGCGCTGATTACGGCGACGCTGCGCTGCCTGATGAAGTTCTACGGCGTGGACATCCCAAAACCGATCCTCGCGACGCTGATTCGCAACGTCGAAAACGAGGACCTCGGCATCGGCGCGGGCTTGATGGACCGCGTCATGCAGGTGTACGAGGGCTGCGTGTTCATGGATCTGAACAAGGAGCACCTCGAAAAACACGGCTACGGCGTCTATCAGGAAATCCCCATCGAAAAACTGCCGCCGCTCTACATCGCGTACCGCACCGAACTCGGCGAAGGGTCCGAGGTCTTCCACAACAACATCAAGGAACGCTTCTTCCGCGGCGACCCGGACGTCGTGGAGGCGATGCGCGACTTTGCTGAGATCGCAGTGACCGTGCGCGACCTCATCCTCGACGGCCGCGGCCGTGAAATCGGCCCGTGGATGGACAAAAACTTCGACCGGCGACGATCGATCTTCAAGCTGTCCGACGGCGACATCGCCATGGTCGAGCGCGCGCGGAGTGTTGGCGCCAGCGCCAAGTTCGCCGGGTCGGGTGGCGCGATCGTCGGTACCTACGCCGACGAGGCGATGTACCGGCGGATCGTCGAGACCTTCTCCGGCACCGGGACCGAGGTCTTCAAACCGACGATTCGGTGAGTGCCCAACTCGGGAAGTGGAACTTCCCGGGCAAGTGCGTTCCCGAGCGGAGCTTGGGAACGAGCTTAGGATCCGTCATTGCGAGGAGCGGGGTTCGCGACGAAGCAACCTCGCAAACCGACGGCTCGCGGCTCGCGACTCGCGACTACGCTCGCCCTCCCAGATTGAACGGCTAGACGCGATGCCTCGGGAGTCCGTTTTCACCGGAGAACCAGAGGGCGTCTTCGCCGAAGAGTTCTTCGATCTGGCGGACGAGTTCGTCTGTCGGAGCGACCATGCACGCGGAGGTCGCGTGGACAGTGACTTCGCTGGTATCGGGCATGGTGCAGTGAAGATAAACGTCGCAGGAGCCGTGGTGCTGGCCGAGCACCTCGGCGAGCCGGTCGATGCGCGCTTGTTCGAGCCCGATCGTATTCATGCGGATATGCACGGCCTTGGTGAGGCGTTCCTTCGCCTGTTCGACGGGGACGACATCGTCGGCGATGAGTCCCGGCTCGCCGTTGCGCAGGTTGATGTGCGAGGGAAGGATGACGACGGCGTCCTGGCGCAGCAGCGGCTCGCAGCGCTCGAACACGTCGGAGAACACGGTCGCCTCGATGGGACCCTCGAGCGTGTCGATGGTCACGAAGGCCATCTTCTTGCCTTTGGCTGTGATGTGATACTTCACCTGCGATAAGAGTCCGCCGAGCGCGGCCGGTGCGCCGTCCTCGCGCGGTAAGGCCGTCAACCCCGCTGTCGCGTAGTGCCGCAGCGTCGGTTCCCATTTCTTGAGCGGATGCCGGCTGATGTAGAGCCCGAGCATGTCCTTTTCGGCCTGCAACAGTTCGTGCTCGGACCACTCGGGCACGTCGGGCTTGTGCCGGGTCACCGCGGCCTCCTCTTCGCCCAGCAGGTCGAACAACGACGACTGGCCCGCGGCTTTTTCGCGTTGCGTGGCCTGCGCCTCGCCGAGCGCGTTGTCCAGCGCGGCCGCGACCTGCGCGCGCGACCACCCCGTGCACTCGAACGCGCCCGCCTTGTTCAGGCTCTCGACGACGCGCCGGTTGATCGCCTTCGCGTCGATCCGCGCGCAAAAGTCGTAGATGTCGGCGTAGGGGCCGTTCGCCTTGCGCTCGTCCACGATGGCCCTCGCCGGCGCGCTGCCGACGTTCTTGATCGCGAAGAGGCCGTAGAAAATCGCGCCGTCGTGCACGGCAAAATTCACGTCGCCGTGGTTGATGTCGGGCGGCCGCACCGATACCTCCATGCGCCCGCATTCGTCGACGTATTTCGCGACCTTGTCGAGGTTGCCCGATTCACTCGTGAGCAGCGCGGCCATGAACTCGGCGGGGTAGTGCGCCTTGAGGTACGCCGTCTGGTACGCGACGAACGCGTACGCCATGCTGTGCGACTTATTGAAGCCGTAGCCGGCGAACGTCTCGATTTTGTCGAACAGTTCCGTCGCGAGTTTTTCGGAGATGTTGTTCGCTTTCTTGCAGCCCTCGACGAATTTGTCGCGCTGCTCGGCCATGAGCTCCTTGATCTTCTTGCCCATCGCGCGGCGCAGGATATCGGCCTGGCCGAGCGTGAACCCCGCGAGCGCCTGCACGAGCTGCATCACCTGTTCCTGGTACACCGCAATGCCGTAGGTCTCTTTCATAATCGGTTCGAGCAGCGGATGGTCGTACACCACGCGGTCCGGATTGAACTTGTTCTCGATGTACTTGTCGATGAACTGCATCGGGCCGGGGCGATACAGCGCGACGAGCGCGCAGATCTCCTCGAGGCTTTCGAGGCCGATGCGCTTGGCGAGATCGCGCATGCCGGGGCTTTCGAGCTGGAAGATGCCCGTCGTGCGGCCGGAGCGGAGCTGTTCATACGCCGCCGGGTCGTCCGGCTCGAGGTGATCGATGTCAATGTCAACGCCGTGCGATTCCTTCACCAGCCGCACCGTCTCGTGGATGACCGTGAGCGTGCGCAGGCCGAGGAAGTCCATCTTGAGCAGGCCGATGTCCTCGCAGCCCTTCATCTCGACCTG
>CAYPNI010000151.1:3237-8629 GCA_964411925.1 uncultured Nitrospirales bacterium | reverse complement strand
TCGGTCATCGATGGGCGCGCGGATCTCTACTCTCTTGGCGTCACTGCGTTCTTCGCGCTTACCGGGCGCTTGCCGTTCGAGTCAAAAAACCAGGCGGCGCTGATCGCCATGCACATCGGAGAGCCGGCTCCCCCGGTGCGCTCGCTGCGGAATGGCGTTCCGGCGCGATTTGCGGAGGCGGTGGATCGCTGTCTCGCCAAGGACCCCTCCGCGCGATTCGCGACGGGTGAATTGCTGGCTGAGGCGATCGCCGACGCGCAGGTAGCGCGGCGGGAAGTCGCACCAAGCGTGCGGGCCTTGTTGAGCGCCACAAGAAACGCACTCGTGCAGGTGACGGCGCTGGGCGCCATGTGGTTCTGGATCGAGTCCTGGATCGCATACTGGCCGACGTCGACTCCGATTGGCGCGATTCGATTCGCGATCGGCCTGCTGGCGGGTATGTCGGCCATCGCGCCCGTGTTCGCGGCGCGTGGAGTGGTGCGCGCGGGATTCGACGAACGAGATGTGGCAGAGGCGTCCGCGTCGTCCATCATGGCGCGCGACGGAGACGAGGAGCATGAACGCGCCCAATACGAACGGCTGCGACGGCGGCTGCGAAGCCTCTGGGTCCGCCTGGCCTTTCTGGCTCTGAGTGTAATTCCACTTCGAACCGCCGGATCGACGCTCCTCTTCGAGCGAGATTTCAGCCTGCAAGCGTGGGTTATGGTGGCGTGGATGGGCTTAATGGGCATCCTCTGCGTCATCGTTGCGGCTGCGCCGGACTTCATCGTTGTGAGTCTCGCGAGGTATCAACCGAGGATGGCCCGGTATCTACGCTCACTCTGGTCCGGCCCGTTCGGTCGATGGCTGCTCAAGCTTGCGGGCATGGGCCTCGAGCGGGCCGGCGCACGACCCGTGAGCGACTCGGCGCCCACCGAAGTACTGTTGGGTCGCGCTGCGGATGGGTTGTTTGACCAACTGTCAAGAGACTTACGGGCGCGTCTTCGTGACGTGCCTGCCGTGATTAGGCACCTTGAGCGCGCGGCGTCCCGACTGCGAGAGCGCCGGGAAGCGCTGCAGAGAGCGATCGCCGACGCGGGCGCGCTCGGCACGTCGGACCGACGCGCAAAACTGGTCGCGGAGCTCGGCGTAGCGCGCGGCAACGCCGAAGACCGCTTGGGCAGTGCTGTGGCCGCACTCGAGAACCTTCGGTTGGACCTACTGCGATTGCGCGCGGGTGTTGGTCATCCAGACGACCTGACGGCGTCCCTCGAAGAAGCCCGTGCAGTGGGCGCTGCGGTGGATGCTGAGCTTGAAGCCCGGAGTGACGTTGAAGCGCTTACTCGTGCGACGCCTGCGTTGGACGGCCTCTGAGCGGTGCACCAGCGATTGCGCGTGTGGTCTAACCAAGCGGCTGAAGCTGACGCCGCGTGCGGCGACATGAGGTTCCTGCCTCCTCCAGTCCGGCTCGGCAAAATCATTAGGGTGCGATCCTCACCGCGGCGCAGCTTAGCCGCAGTTCGTTAGCAAGGGCGCAGACGCTTCGTGCCTACCGACGGTAGACATCGCGACGATCCCCGATGCGCACGACTGTGACAATCAGGTCAGCATCGACGATTTCGTACAGAATGCGGTAGTTGCCCTGGCGAAGGCGGTACTTGTCGTCGCCGCTCAGCTTTTCGCAGCCCAGCGGCCGAGGATTGTCCGCCAGGCTACCGATCTTCGCAACGATTCGCTGGCGATCCTTGGCTGGGACGTCTTCCAGTTCCTTCGCGGCCGATTTTGTGAAAAGGATGTTATAGCTTGCCACGCTTCTTCAGGTCGCGGACGACAGCTTCGAACGAAACCCGAGGTTCTTTGGCGCGTTCCCGAATCGCAGCCAGGTCATCTGCGTCTTCCGCAAGACTGTGCCGAACCGCGGCGTTTACTAGTTCCGACACGCTCGCCTCCGTCTCCGCCGACTTGAGCCGGAGCGCACGATGCAATGGCGCGTCGAGGTAGATGGTTGCGCGCTTGGTCGCTGACATACCGTGATCATAACGTCATGACGTCATAACGTCAAGACGCTTGCTAACGGGCGCTCCTGCTGCCGTGGCCGGATTCAGACCATCATTGAGTTGCGTCAGCATCCACTCGTGACGAGCATCAATGTGACCGCACTCCAGCGGCCACGCAGCGGTACGCCAATTCGATAGGCATCCTCAATGGCCATTCGTGCAAGGCGAGGGGCAGCGCCGAAGCCGGCTTCACGTGGTTCGCTCCCTGATCTTCAGGCCGCACAGGCGAAGCGCCTCCTCGACCCATTGCCGAGTTCCGCTTCACAAGGACGACCGGCCAGTGGTCGCTGTACTGCCAGTTCCGAGACCTGAAGTGGCATGGCTATGAGCCGCTCCCGCATTCGCCCGACCTTCGTGAGCTGGTCGCAGAGGTTCGGCGGGATCCGACGGGCATCTTCTTTGGGTGAGGTTCGCACAAGACTTCGAGGACCATAGCTTTCGGCCCATGCAGGACTCAACCGTTGGGATTCCGTGGTACCGTCGCGAGGAGTTTCAAGAGCTTCGAGCGCTTTTCGCCGATGGCCACAAACTCCATGAGACGTTTGACGAGTGGCTCGTGTCGGCCGAACGACTTGAGGCCCACCTCCGCAGGTCGGGTCAGCCGGTGGTTCGCGCCGAGTTGCGGCCAGCCGCATTTGTTGCGTGGTGCGGCCAGCGTGGTCTTCGGCTCGACGCACACGCGCGTTCGGAGTACGCAAGCCTGTACGCCCGCGACTGGTGGCGCGAGCGCGAACGAGAGAGTGGCGCGCCGGATGCCTGACCGAGGCGTTGCTGCAGACGGCCGTGCTTTAGAAGCGGCGGCGGGCCGGTCGCTCTATATATGAAAGGCACGCGGCGGCCCGCCGCCGAATTGGTTTGAACGGCCGCAGCACAACCTGATTCGTTAGGCAGAGCCATCAGGCATTCATTTCGTGAAGACCAAGCGCCCGCCCGTATCCATATCCGACCACGTCGCAGTATTCCGACGGGATCATTGGCTCTGCTATGTGTGTCGGCGACCCGTCGTCTTTCACTTGGCCCTGAAGTACCTGGAGCTCGAGGTCCGGAACGGTCTAGGCGACTCCAGTGTTAGCTACTGGCAACGGAATTGGCGGCGTGACAAAGCGCCACTGGTGGACGAACTCGGCGCATCGGTCGATCACGTGGAGGCCTATTCGCGGGGTGGTGAACATGGCCTCGCGAACTTCGCGACGATTTGCGCGCGGTGTAACGCCCGAAAGAGTGCGAAGGATCGTCAGGCGTTTGTCGCGGAGCTCAGGCCCTGGCGAGTGAAGGGGCGCCACGGAGAGCCAAGGCACTGGGACGGTCTGTCAAGCACCTTCGTGCACCTTGGCCGGAAGTACACCGAGCAACTCACCTCCACCGAGCGGAAATGGCTTGCGGCTTTGGGCGGTGGCCGATGACGCCAGCTGGCGCGACCTGCCTAACAAAGGGATGACCATGCTTCCGGCGCTTGTGCTTGCGCTGCAGACCGCCGACACAGTTCGCGTCACCGAGCGGCTATGCGCCGATTGCGAGATTCGTATCGATTCGGTCGCAGTGATCGGTACGGCAGACGGCGCGGGGGCCCTCAATGGGCGGCAAATCGTCGTCGCCCGTGACCGTCAAGGGCGCTACCTCGTGGCTGGCGCTGCGTCGCCATCGCAAGTCTCCGTGTTCGACTCCCACGGAGCTTTCCTCAGGCGTGTCGGTCGTAGTGGCGGCGGTCCTGGCGAGTACCGTCGCATCTGGCGCGTCTATCCGTACGAAGGCGGCGTGATCATTACGGATGACATCGCGAAGCGTCACACCGTGTTGAACGCGAACTTTGAATACGTCTCGTCGACACCAGTCATCGGCACGCCCGAGGGAATGCTCGTCGGCCCCGGCGGGACACGAGTCGAGGCAACGATAATCAGGAGCGGGCAGGACGCAGGCTTCTCGGTATTCGTGAAGTCCGCCGCCGGTCAGGTACGCCATCGCCTCGCACCGACCCCGGTGCCATATCGCGAACGCATGAGGGACGCGTACCGGAGAATCCTCACTCCTGGATTGACGCCGGCGGACTTTTGGATGACGTCGCGACACGAATATGCATTCGCGCGTTGTTGGTTCGTGAGCGGCGCATGCACACGCTTTGAGCGACCAGCGAGCTGGTTTCCGTCGCGCAGTCCAACAGAGAGTAGAACCGATGAGAGCATGGAGCACATACCGCCGACTCCTCAATTGCTAGGCGTGAGTCTCGACGGCCCTCGATTCGCATGGACGATTTCACTGGTCGCCGATGCCCGCTGGCGCGAGGGGCTGTCCAAGCAGACGAGACCGCATGTCTCGATCGAAAACGCCGACCGGTACTGGGACTCGGTGATTGAAAGAATCAATGTCGAAACGGGAACGGTTGTCGCGAGTGTTCGAATCGACCAGGCGCTCACTCTGGGTCCACTCACCGGAGGGTACTCGGCGTTTTACACCGAGCAGCCGGACGGCGTGCCCCGAGTTGTCATCGTCCAACTCCGAGTCGGCGGTTCGAGATGACGAGTCGTGAACGGCCGGGGAGATCGCTAACAGAATAGTCCGGGTACATCGCTTACACTCGCGCTCCACACCAGGGCACCGGGAGGTGCCCGATGCCTTGGAGGCACGTGGACGCGAAATCGATGCGCGCGATCGAAGCCGTAGGCGCGCCAACCCCGAATCCGGGCTGGCCGCATTCGGAAGCGCGCAGGTGACTTGCAGCGCGGCCGGCGGTTCGGCAGCATCAATACCGGCGGCACACTGGAAGAGTCCGATCGGCCCATGGACAACCTGCAGTCCCAGCTGGAAAAAACCCTGGGCGATTCCTACGCCCTCGAACGCGAACTCCACGGCGGCGGAATGGCGCGCGTGTTCGTGGCGCGCGACCGGACCCTCGAGCGTCGCGTCGTCATCAAGACGCTCGCCTCTGACCTGGCCTCGGGAATCAACGCCGAGCGATTCCGCCGCGAGATCCGCCTGGCGGCGTCGCTGCAGCAGGCGAACATCGTCCCGGTGCACTCGACGGGTGAGCTGGACGGCGTGCCGTACTACACGATGCCGTTCGTGGAGGGCGAGAGCCTGCGCACGCGCCTTTCGACGAAGGGCCCACTGGCGGTGCAGGATGCCGTGAATGTCCTGCGCGACGTGGCACGCGCGCTGGCGTTCGCGCATGAACGCGGCGTGGTGCACCGCGACATCAAACCCGAGAACATCCTCCTTTCCGGCGACACGGCGGTCGTCACCGACTTCGGGATCGCCAAGGCCATCGAGGCGTCGCACTCGCGGGCGGGGCCAACCCTCACGCAGCTGGGCACGATCCTCGGGACACCGGCCTACCTGTCGCCGGAGCAGGCCGCCGGCGA
>CAYPNI010000151.1:0-3227 GCA_964411925.1 uncultured Nitrospirales bacterium | reverse complement strand
TGGGCGTGGTCGCGTACGAGCTGCTGGCGGGTGCCCCGCCATTCGTCGAGAAGAGCGCACAGGCACTGATGGCGGCGCACATCACCGCGACGCCTGTTCCGCTCGGCGATCGCGCGCGCGAGGTGCCGGCGCGGTTGGCGTCGCTCGTCATGCGATGCCTGGAGAAGGACCCGGCGCGGCGACCGGAAAACGCCGCCGAGCTGCTGCGGGCGCTGGATGCCACCGCCGTTTCGCCGGCGTCGCCGGGGAGCGCCACAGCCAAGCCGTCGATCGCGGTGTTGCCGTTCGCCAACCTGAGCCCCGATCCGGCCGACGAGTTCTTCGCCGATGGGCTGACCGACGAGATCATCACGGATCTGTCCGGGGTCAAGGCGCTCCACGTCATCGCGCGCACGGCAATGATGCGATACAAGGGGGCGGACAAGGAACACGGCACGGTCGCACGTGAACTCAAGGTGCGCTACATCCTGGACGGCAGCGTGCGTCGGGCCGGCGAGTCGTTGCGGCTGACCGCGCGGCTCGTCGATGCGACCGACGACACCACGGTCTGGTCCGACAAGATCAGTGGTGTGGTGGACGACATCTTCGACATGCAGGAACGTGTGTCGCAGCGGATCGTGGACGCACTCAAGGTGACCCTGACGCCGCGGGAATCCAGACGGCTGGCGTCCCGCCAGATCGAGGATCTCAAGGCGTACGAGGCCTATCTCCAGGCACGCCAGGCCATCTGGACTTTCGACCCCGCTGCGCTCGCCGGGGCGCTCAAGTGGATCGACGCGGCACGTGCGAGGATCGGGGAGAACCCGCGGCTCCTGGCCGCTGAGGCGCTCATTCATCTCGGTTTCATCGAGACGGGCCAGGACGACGCCGCGCCACACATCCAGATCGTTGCCCGCTGCGCCGACCGACTCGCCGTCCTCGAGCCCGACTCGTACAGCCGGTACGCCGTCGAAGGGCAGCTGTTCTGGCGCCGCGGACACGTTCGGGAGGCGATTGCGTCCCTGTCGCGTGCACTCGAACTCGAACCCAGTGCCGGCGACGCCTGCATCTACCTCGCGTACGCGCATCTCCTCGCGGGCCAGGACGGCCCTGCGCGCGAGGCGGCACTCCGGCTCGTTGAAATCGACCCGCTGACACCACTCTTCCAGGTCATGCCCGGATTCTGCGACATCATGGCGGGGCGGTCGGACGAAGGAGTCGCTCTCTATCGCCGGTACGCCGAGATCGAGCCGGCAAATCCGATCGCGCAATACTTCCTTCTGGCCGCCATCGCTGAAACCGACGATCGCAACTCCACGCTCGCCGCCGCCGAACACCTCGCACTCCGGTTTGCGGAAACCGTGTTCGGTGCGATCGCCCGGATCTACGTGGATGTCGCCCACGGCCGGCAGGCGCCGGCCGACGTCGTGGTGTCTGCCGAGATGCGCGCGCACTCGGCACGCAGTGATGCCTTTGCGAGGCCGCTCGCGGTGTTGCTCGCGCGCTCCGGCGCGGCGGATGCCGCAATGGATGCACTCGAAGATTCGATCCGGCTCGGTCTGGCGCACTACCCGTACCTGGCGCGCAACTCCAAGGCGTTCGCCGGCGTTCGGGATCACCCGCGGTTCCGGCGCATCCTTGATGTCGTGCGCGAGCGCTGGGAGCGCGGTGGCACGTCCGGCGCCGACCTGGCGGCGGCGTCCGTACCTGCACGGAAGGCGTCCGTCGCCATCCTCCCCTTCGCCAACCTCAGTCCCGACCCGGAAAACGAGTTCTTCGCCGAGGGCATCACCGACGACCTGATTGCGCAGGTGGCCAAGATCGGTTCGCTCCGCGTCATCGCACGCACGTCGGTGATGCGGTACCGCGGCGTGAGCGACGCCGCGCGCACCGCGTCGCGCGAGCTGGGCGTCGGTGCGGTCGTCGAGGGCACGGTGCGGCGCGCCGGGAAGCGCGCGCGCATCGTCGCGCAGCTGATTGACGCGTCGAGCGACACCACGGTCTGGTCGGAGACCTACGACCGCGACCTGGACGACGTGTTCTCGGTGCAGACGGACGTGGCCACGCGCGTCGCCGGCGCGCTCCGGGCCACCCTGACGCCGACTGAGGAGCGACGGCTCGCGCGAGCACCGACGCGCGATGCGCGGGCCTACGACCTCTACCTGATCGGGCGACAGCTCTTCAGCCGGAGGACACCGGAAAGTCTCGGGGCGGCAATCCGTCATTTCGAGCAGGCCATCGAGCGTGACTCCGCCTTCGCTGGCGCGTATGCGGGGTTGGCCGACGCGTACGTGTTTTCGGGACTCGGCTACGCCCCGATACCGGTGCAAGAGGCGTTCGCGAAAGCCAAGGACGCCGCGGCCCGCGCCGTCGCGCTCGACGACGCGTCCCCCGACGCGCTGTGCGCCGTGGGCATCTCGGCCATGCACGGCGACTGGGACGTGGTACGTGCGCGGCAAGCGTTCGAGCGCGCCCTGGCCATCAGTCCAAGTCACGCGGCCGCGCACCAGATGCTCGGCTGGTGCACGTTCGCGGTCGGCGAGTACGCGGCCGCGGTCGGACCGCTTCGCCGTGCACGGGAGCTCGACCCGCTCAACGTGTCGCTCGTGGTGGAAGAGGCGTGGCCCTACATGTACGCGGAGCTGTACGACATCGGGCTCGATCACTTCCGCCGAGCCGTCGAGATCGACCCCGGGTTCGGGCTCGGCCACTACAACCTCGGGCTGGCCCTCGCCGGCCTGGGCCGACACGCCGAGGCGATGGGCCCGTTCAACCGGGCGATCGAATGCATGGGCCCGGCGCCGTGGATGCTGGTGGGGATCGCGACCGCCAGCATTGCCCTCGGTGACCGGGCGAAGGGCGACGAAGTGCTCGCGACGCTCGAAGCACAGGGACGCGCGGGCGTGGCCGTCTGGCTCTCCGTCGCCATGGTGCTCGACGCGCTGGGTCGCGCTGACGAAGCCGCCGACGCGCTCGAGCGAGCGATTGGCGCGCACGAACCGTTCGTCTGGGCTATCGGACTCGAGGCCTGGCTCAGGTTCCCCAACGCCCGCCGCCTCCTGCGCTTCCAGCGCATCCTCGACCGGGTGGGCGCGAAGCAACACGACGTGGCGGGGCAGCGAGCGTTACTGCTCGCGCAGATCACCGCCTCGGAGGCGTAACGTGGCGATTCTCCGCCAACACGCTCCGCTGTGATCGCGTCCCCGCCTGGATCCGCCGGCACATCAGGTCGCACAGGCGAAAGATGT
>CAYPNI010000150.1:0-8760 GCA_964411925.1 uncultured Nitrospirales bacterium | reverse complement strand
TGAAGAAGGGCGACAAGGTCGCCGTCTGCTGTCCGAACCTGCCCTATTTCCCGATCGTGTATTACGGCATTTTGAAGGCGGGCGCGGCGGTGGTGCCGCTGAATGTGCTGCTCAAGCGCCGCGAGATCGCGTATCACCTTGACGATTCCGACTCGGTCGCGCTGTTCTGTTTCGAGGGTACGCCGGAATTGCCGCTGGCCAAGGCCGCGCACGAGGCGGTACAAGAGGTCCCCGCGTGCAAAAACCTGTGGTTCCTGCCCGCGCAGATGGGCGGGGCGTCGCCGGTGCCGGGCGGCAAAACGCTGACCGACCTGATGGCGGGCCGATCGCCGGCGTTCGACGCGGTGCAGATGGACGCGAACGACACCGCCGTCATCCTCTACACGTCGGGGACGACGGGCAAGCCGAAAGGCGCCGAGCTGACGCACTCGAACATGATCATGAACCCGCTCGCGTTCAGCACGTGCATCCGGATGGAGCCGACCGACCGTGTGCTGTGCGTGTTGCCGATGTTCCACAGCTACGGCCAGAGCACTCAGCTCAACGCGGGCATCATGGCCGGCGCGACGCTGGTGCTCTGCCCGCGGTTCTCGCCGGAGGCGGTCCTGAAGCTGATGCAGGACGAGGGCATCACGCTGTGGAGCGGCGTGCCGACGATGTACTGGGACATCCTGAACTATCCCGAAGCGAACAAGTTCGACCTCAAGAAAATCGCGGGCTCGTTGCGCATGTGTGGGTCGGGTGGCGCGGCGATTCCAGTCGAAGTGATGAAGGGATTCGAGGATCGCTTCGGCGTGATCATTCTCGAAGGCTACGGCTTGAGCGAGACGTCACCGGTGGCGTGTTCGAACCGCCCGGACATTCCGCGCAAGCCGGGGTCGATCGGGTTGCCGATCTGGGGCGTCGAGATGCGGTGCGTGGACGAAAACATGAAGGACGTGAAACCCGGCGAGCCGGGCGAGGTCATCATCCGCGGCCACAACATCATGAAGGGGTACTACAAGCGGCCCGAGGCGACCGCGGAGGCCTTCGCGGGCGGCTGGTTCCACTCGGGCGACGTCGCCAAGGTGGACGAGGACGGCTACTTCTACATCGTTGATCGCAAGAAGGACATGATCATCCGCGGCGGGTTCAACGTGTATCCGCGCGAGCTCGAGGAGGTCCTCGTGACGCATCCGGACATCTCGCTCGCGGCCGTGATCGGCATCCCGGACGACGAATACGGCGAAGAAGTCGTCGCGTATGTGATTCCGAAGCCGGGCAAGATCGTTCAGGCGGACGCGATCAGGGCGTGGGGCAAAGAGAACATGGCGGCGTACAAGTATCCGCGCGTCGTCGAGGTGGTCAGCGAGTTCCCGCTGGGTCCGTCCGGCAAGATTCTGAAGCGCGAACTGCGCGCGCAGTTCGAGGCGAAGGCGAAGGAGACCGCGGCGAAGTAGCGTTGTTGATTCATTGCGCGACTTTCTGAGGGGAGTAGAGGTTCCGGGTGAAGAGATTGCTTCGTCGCACAACCCGCTCCTCGCAATGACGACGTCAGGACGAATGGGCAAACGGAAGGTAGGGCGCGTATTTCGCCCCGCCGGACTTTGGAGGAGGCGCGATGTTCAACCTGGTATCGATACTCGACGGGTCAGTGCGCGACACGCCGGACAAGGAAGCGGTCGTCTTTGGCGACATCCGGTTGTCGTACCGACAACTTGACGCGCTGGCGTCGCAGGTCGCGAACGGACTCAAGGCCAAGGGCATCCGCAAAGGCGACAAGGTCGCGCTGACGTGCCCCAACCTGCCGTACTTCCCGATCATCTGGATGGGAATTCTGAAGGCCGGCGCGGTGATGGTGCCGCTGAGCGTGTTGCTGCGGCCGCGCGAGATTCAGTACCACCTGTCCGATTCCGAATCCAAGCTCTACATTGCGTTCGAGGGCACGCCCGAGATGCCGATGGGCAAGGCGGGCTACGAGGGCTTCAAGCAGACCGAGTCGTGCAAGGACTTCTACGTCATTCCGACGGTGCCGGGGGGCGATTCGCCGATTCCGGGCGTGCCGACCCTGGGCGAGCTGATGCACAACCAGCCGCCGAAGTTCGAGACGGTGCAATGCCGCGCGGACGACACCTGCCTCATCATTTATACGTCGGGCACGACGGGCCGGCCCAAAGGCGCGGAGCTGACGCACTCGAACATGCTCATGAACTGCATGGTGTCCAGCCGCCTCTTCCAATTCGAGCCGGACGACCGCACGCTTATCGTGCTGCCGATGTTCCACTCCTTCGGCATCAGCATGACCGACTCGACGCTGCTGAACGGCGGCACGATGGTGCTGCTGCCGCGGTTCGATACGCAGACGGTGCTGCACCTGTTCGACAAGGAGAACGTATCAATTTTCGGTGGCGTGCCGACGATGTACTGGGAGCTGCTGAATTACCAGGGCCACGACGTGGACCTCGAAAAGATCAAAAAGACACTGCGCGTGTGCATCTCGGGCGGCGCGTCGTTGCCGGTCGAAGTGCTCAAAGGCTTCGAGGACCGGTACCAGGTGAAAATCCTCGAGGGCTACGGCCTCAGCGAGACTTCTCCCACCGCGACATTCAACCGGCCTGATCGCGAGCGCAAGGTGGGCTCGATCGGTACGCCGATCTGGGGCGTCGAGGTGAAAGTCGTCGATGACGACATGAACGAAGTACCCGTGGGCAAGGAGGGCGAAATCGTCATTCGCGGCCACAACGTGATGAAGGGGTACTACAACCGCGACGAGGCGAACGCGGAAGCGTTCAAGGGCGGCTGGTTCCACTCGGGCGACATCGGGAAAATCGACGAGGACGGATACTTCTACATCGTCGATCGCAAGAAGGACATGATCATTCGCGGCGGATTCAACGTCTACCCGCGCGAGATCGAAGAAGTGCTGATGACGCACCCGGACGTCTCACTGTGCGCGGTGATTGGCGTGCCGAGCGATCAGCACGGCGAAGAAGTCAAGGCCTACGTGGTGCCGCAGACGGGGGCCCACCCCGAGCCGGCGGACCTCATCAAGTGGTCCAAGGAAAACATGGCGGCGTATAAGTACCCCCGGTTTGTCGAGGTTGTCCCGTCGCTGCCGCTGGGCCCGACGGGGAAGATCCTCAAGCGTGAACTGAAGGAAATGGACAAGGCGAAACGCGAGACCGCCGGGGCGAAGTAGTCAAGCGCGCCAGCGCGTGCTGTTCGATCGAGCGAAGGTGAGTTGTCTGAACGCGAAACGTCGTTTAACCAGGAGCAACGGTGGCTGATGGCCAAGAACTACGACTACGGATTCGACATTTCCGACAAAGCGGGACGCTGGACGATTCGTTACCGTCAGGACCGGTTGTGGTTTCAATCCGGCTGCGGATGGTGGGTGGCGTTCTCGTTGATCGGATTCATCATCATGCTGATGATCGAACCCGCGCCATCGACGGGTGGCCGGCCGCCGGAGGGATTTCCGTGGGGCGGAATCATTTTTATCGGCGGGCCGATCGTGGCGGTGGCGACGATGGCGTATTTTCGCTCGCGCATGCGCGAGATCATCGTCGACGAAAAGACCATGACCGTCGAGGGCAAGCCGTTCGAACGCGCGAAGATTACGCGCGTGTTTGCGCAAAACAAACAGGTGGAATACAACTACACGCACGACCCGGCGTACTACGATCAGCAGCGTCAGGCGAGCACGACGGCGATCGGTTCTGCCTCGGCGACCGCGGGACAACTCTCGACGGGCGTCGGCCTGGCAGCGGGCGAAGCGATCCTGGCGACGCGGCAAAAGGTGCAAATCGAGTACGGCGGCAAGAACGTCGTCGTGGCCAAGGGGCTCAGCATCCAGCGCGCGTTACTGCTGGTGCAGGCGCTCGCGGCGGCGCTGGCCTTCAAGACAGGCGACGCCTGACGTTCAATTCCGGTCAGGGCGCGACGCTACGGGCCGAGTTCATTGGGAAAAATGTGTCCCAATTCGCGCGCGTATCTGTCACAATGTCCTCATGCATGTCGCGACTGCGCTGCGGATCCGGCCGCTGAACGAATCCGACTCGATCACCGAATTGACCGAACTGCTCCACCGTGCGTACGCCGAGTTGGGCGAGCAGGGGCTGCACTTTACGGCGGTGGACCAGACCGAGGCGACCACGCGCGTCCGTATCGAACGCGGGCGTTGTTTCGTCGCGGTCGTGGACGACGCGGTCGTCGGCACGATCACGTACTACTCGCCGAGCCCGAACGCAGCGTCGGCGTGGTATCGGCTGCCGGGCGTGGCGACGTTTGGCCAGTTCGGCGTGGATCCCGATTACCGCGGCCGGCGGATCGGTTCGCGGCTTCTGGCGCACGTCGAGGCGCTGGCGCGGGCGGACGGCGCGATCGAATTGGCGCTCGACACCGCGGAGAACGCGATTGCGCTCGTGGACATGTACGCCCGGATGGGGTTTCGCGTGGTCGCGCACGATGACTACATTGTGACGGCCTACCGCAGCGTGGTGATGAGCAAGGCGCTTGCCTGAGCGGGGCGCTGCCCCCGCGAATTGTTGAACCCCCGCAGGCAGGATGCCTGCGCCACCAAGCAAGTCACAGATAGATTGACTCGTCGCGTTTGGCTTTGCGCTTCAGTCGGGCATTGGTGATGCGGAGCGCGACGAACGCTCCGGCGAAACCGAAGATGATGTCCCAGATGGTGTCCACGGGTTCTTCGGCGTGGAACAACACGCCGACGAGGGCGAGTTCGAAGACCTCGTACGCGAGGATCAGCCCCACGGCCCACGCCAGCGCGATCACGGGCCGCATCCACCGCGCGAGCACGGTCCCGAGCGTGACTCCGGAGAGCGTGTGAACGAACGACCACACGTCGATGTACAAATAGCGCGAATCGATCAGCGCGATGTCGAGAAACGCCTGGATGGGCGAATAAAACGGGGGGTTCTTCATCTCCGGCATTCTACGCCCCGCGCCGGTGCGCCGCTACGCCGTCCGCATCGACGCACCGCCGGCTTCGGATTCGAAAGGACGCTGCCTCGTCGCTCAGCCCGCTCCTCGCGACGACGCGTGAGGCGCTCGCTTTACCAGCGAATCTTGGCGGGGAAAAACTCTGCGATGAGGTCCTCGTAGTACGGTTTCAACTCCGCGATGTTCGGCGGGGTGTCCGCCTTCGAGTACAGGTCGTACGGGTTGAACGCCTTGACCCATTTGAACATCGCGCGGTCGTGATCGTTCATCAGGTGGTTGTACTCGCCCTCGCGGTGGGCGGCGTAAAAACTGTGAAACCGGATCATGTACAGCGCTGACTCGGGCAGGTAGTCCTTCGCCACCGTGTACATGTACTCGTCGTGGCCCCAGGACATCGTGACGGCGTCGAGCCCGCACCCTTCCTCGTAGATGCCGCAGTCGGTCATGAGTTCGGCATTTTTCGAGTCCGCATTGAGGTCGAAAAACTCGGGATACACGATCTTGTCGGAGAACCTGCAACCGAGCGGGAACGTGTCGCCCACGACGGCCCACTGGGGCTCGCCGCGCAGGCAGAGCGTCTTGCCGAGGTCGTGAATGAGCCCGGTCAACACGAACCAGCGCGGGTGGCCGTCCGCGCGGATGGCCTCGGAGGTCTGGAGCAGGTGCTGGATTTGCGTGAGGTCCGTGTCCGGGTCGCTGTCGTCCACCAGCGTGTTGAGATACTCGCACGCCTCCCACACGCCCATCTCGCGGTAGTCCCGCTTGCCGAACTCCGCCTTCTTCGCGCGGGCGAAGTCGAGCGTCTGATGTTGGTGGTTCAGGCGATAGAATTCGCGCACACTCGCGCGGGCAGGATCGTCGTAGTTTCGGAAGTCCTTGTCGAATTTGTTCGCGGTGACCCCTTCCTCGGGGTAGCGCTCGACCACGAATTCTTCCCATTCGTCCAGCGACTGCAATGGGCCTTCCGACGCGCGAACTTCCGACATGGACCGACTCCGGTTGATGTTTCCGGCTATAAGTATATCCGACACCGGGCGAACCGCTTCAATTCATTGAACGATGCCGATGGTGGTGGCCTAATACCGAGATGGACCCGACGGAATCCGAAGCGCTCCGCGCGGCGCTGGTCAGGGGATGCGGGCTGCCCGCCGCCACGACGGCTGACGCGCTGCTCGAAGAACTCGCGCGCCGGGTGGATTATCTCCTGCGCCACCGGACGGACAAGCTGATGTACTACCTGTATTCGCTGGACGTGTCTGAATCCGAAGTCGCGAAGGCGTTCGACAGCGACACCGGGGACGCGCCTGCGCGGACGATCGCACGGGCGATTCTCGAGCGCGAAGCGCAACGCATCCGGACGCGAATGAAATACGAACAACCGGACAGCGGCGGCGCTCCGCGGACCGCCCCCGGCGAGATGGAAGGGAATCGAGAGCGCGATCTGCCGCTATAGTCCGCCCGGCTAGAACACGAACTTCAGCAAGTAGAAGCCGCCGAACAACAGCACGGTGAAGACCGTAACCAGCAGGTTGAACCGCTTGTCGATGAACTGTCCGATCGGCTCGCCGAACCAGTAGAGCAGGCCCGCGACGAGGAAGAACCGCGCCGCGCGCCCGATGATCGACGCGATGACGAACACGAAGAAATTGAGGCCGAACACCCCGGCAGTGATGGTGATGACCTTGAACGGGATCGGGGTGAAGGCCGCCGCGAACACGATCGCCACGTCGTACTCCTGGTAGAGTTCCTGTACGCGATCGAACGCTTCAGGCGTGAAGCCCGGTACGTAGTCGAAGAAGAACTGGTCTACCGCCTGCCACAAGCCCCAGCCGATGCCGTAGCCGATCATGGCGCCGACGACCGAACCCGCGGTGCAAATCGCGGCGAACCGAAAGCATTTTTCCCGGTGGCCGAGGCAGAGCGCGATGAGCAGTACGTCGGGCGGGATCGGAAACACGCTGGATTCGGCGACCGCGATTAGAAAAAGCGCCGCCTGGCCATAGGGCGAGTGCGCCCAACTCAAGACCCACTTGTAGAGGTTCTGCAGCCACTTCACAGCGTCAGTTTCCACTCCTGCATCGCAATAAACGCGTCCGCATTGGTCAGGTTCCGGTGCAGCGGCGTTACGCTGACATAACCTTGCTTTACCGCTTCCATATCGGTGCCCGGATGACCGACACTGTCGATGTGAAGACCGCCGATCCAGTAATAGGCGTTGCCGCGCGGGTCCTGGCGCACGACGATCTCATCGTCGAACTCCCTCAATCCCTGACGCGTGATGCGAATGCCCTTGAGTTCCTCGTAGGGCACATCCGGCACGTTGACGTTCAGGACCGTGTCCGTCGGCAGTCCGCGATCCATCACGTCCCGAACGATTCGCCGTGCACACTTTCCGGCGGTTGCATAGTCGGTTGGTTCGTAGCCGCCATTCGACACTGCGATCGACGGGAACCCCAACAGCATGCCTTCGTACGCGCCGGCGACTGTCCCCGAATATGTCACGTCGTCGCCCAGGTTCGGCCCGGTGTTGATGCCGGACACTACCACGCTCGGCCGGCTTGGGAGAAGCGCGCGCACGGCGAGCAGGACGCAGTCCGCCGGCGTCCCGTCGATCATGTACCAACGTTCGCGGACTGACTTTGCGCGCAGGGGCCGGTGCAGCGAGACGCCATGGCCGACCGCGCTCTGTTCCCGGTCCGGCGCGAACACCCACACCTCGCCGAGGTCCGCCAGCGAAGTCGCCAGGACTTCCAGCGCGGGAGAGGCGACGCCATCGTCGTTGGTGACCAGGATTAAGGGCGACTGCATGCCGGCGGTAGGGTCCCTGGCCCCGCCATGGGGCAGAAGGGGAATTCGGACGACCCGAATCCAGAGGCGGGACGGCGCGCCTTATAACATAGCGCTCGACGGGCGCGCAAAAGAGCCGCGCGAATGGAAGGATTCGAATTAGAACCTTTCAAGGCAACAGTTTAGACCTTTACAACGGTCGTGGAAGTTGCTAAACTCAGACGCTAAAACTGTTCAAAATTCGTTCCGAAATCACGACGAAGACAACAGATAAGATCTCGAACAATCATTGTAAGTACTTTATTTGCAGTGATTTATAGAGCGGTTCTAAACGCTCTTACAAAGTAATAAAACTACGAGGGATTGCATGGCAGCTCGAAAGCCCACCAAGAAAAAGGTCGCCAAGGCTCCTGCGCGGAAGTCCTCCAAGGCACGCGTCGGCGCGGCTGCTGCCAAGAGCAAAAAGAAGACTTCGTCGAAAGCGCGAGTCGAACAGCGCAGGGCGTCGAGCGTAGCGACGAAAACCAAGTCGAAAGCCAAGGCGAACACCAAGGCAAAGGCGAAAGCTTCGAAAGAGTCCAAGACGAAATCGGCGGCCAAGCCCAGTCTCGCCGCGCCGGCGGCCGCCGCTGGAAAGAAGAAGGCCCCGGCCAAGTCACCCAAGCGCGCCTTGCTCAAGGTAGCGACACTCAAGCCGATCCCGACGGGTCCGTCCGCGCGCTCGGAGGCGAGCGGATCCAAAATTTTGCCGCGCGAGTTTCTGCTCGAGCTCGCCAAGGCGGTGCGGCGCGCGATCCGGCCGGTGATCAATTCGCTCAAGGGGCGCGAGGTCGTCGGCCAGGCGCAAAGCGGCGACGCGACGTTTGAACTCGACGTGATCGCGGAGAAGGCGCTGCTCACGTTCCTAAAGCGCGCGCGGCGGTCCGTCGCGTATTACAGTGAAGATTCCGGCTACACGACATTTGCGACCGGGCACCCGCAGAACCTGCTCGTGATCGATCCGATCGACGGCACGCGCGCGGCGAAGAGCGG
>CAYPNI010000149.1:4805-8857 GCA_964411925.1 uncultured Nitrospirales bacterium | reverse complement strand
GCGCTCGCCCCGGTCGTCACCGCGCCCGGTGAGCCGCCGCGCCGCAGGATCTTGCCCTCGAGGTCGCTCCACGGCGTGACCCGCTTCAGCTTCTCGTCGTTGAGCAAATCCATCTTCTCGAACCAGTAGTTCTCGGCCCACGGCGCGCCGTATGCGACCACGATCGTCGGCGTGTATGCGATGCCCGATTCCTTCAGCAGGCGGATCACGTCGGGCTGCAGCGGGAATGTCGGGATCGTGTGCTCGTGGCCGCTGTAGCCGTCGATCGCTTCCGTGATGTTCATCTTGATGTCGAGCGACCCTTCCGTGGTCGGCATCAGCTTGAGTTCATTCGCGGCCTGGATGATCCACTGCCGCTGTTCGCGGTTGCCGGCGCCGTACTGCTTGAGCGTCTTCGTGTCGTAGTAATCGCTGTACCGCTTGAGCACGTTCCGCGCGTGTGCCAGGTCGCGGATGTTCTCGCCGTTTGCGTTGCCGGCGCCGAACAGGCCGGGCCCCGTCGAATAGATGCGCGGGCCGAGGATGTTGCCCGCCATCACCTGATCTTCATAGGAGAGCACGTCGGTGGTGCCCGTCTGCGGATCGCGACCCGCGGTGACACCGTACGCGAGGTTCGCGACGTACGCCCACACGGGATCGCGGTGAATGCCGCCCGCCGCACGGAAGTGCGAATGCGTGTCCACGAAGCCAGGCACGATCGTCTTGCCGCTCACGTCGATCACGCGGGCCCCCGCCGGCGCGCGCACGCTCCCGCGGCGACCGACGCCCACGATCCGGTTGTTCTGGATCACGACGTCGCCATTCTCGATCACTTCCCGGCCCTTCATCGTGACGATCCGCGCCCCGCGCAGCACCACGCTGCCGCTCGGGATGTCGCGCGTACCGACCACGCGAATGCGGGTCTCGTCGGGCTGGAACATCGGCGGCCGTGCGGGCGCACCGCCGCGGCCGCCTCGCCCTCCGCCACCCGCCGAGTCGGCGGTGGCCCCGCCACGCCCTGTTCCGGCGCGCCGGACGGAGTCGTCGAACGCACGGCCCCGTTCCACGTCGTACACGACGTGCGCGTTGCCGATCGACCAGTGCACAAACCGGCCATCGGCACGCCACGCAGGGAACTGCGCGCCGATGTCCGAGAGTTTCTTCATCGGGAAATTGCCCACCGCATCGCCCACCGTGATGGTCGGCGGGTCGGCCCCCACCCACGGCATCGACACGAGGTAAACGTCATTCCCGGCTTGCGCGAGCGCCTGATCGCCGGACGGGGAGATCTGCACCCAGCTCGCCGCGCCGCCACGGCCGCCGCCCCCGCCGTCGCCGCCAGGCGGCGCCGCACGGTTCACGCGGAGGTGGGTCTTCACATCGGTGCCGTCCCAGCGCATCGACACGAGACCGCGGCCGCCGCCATAGGCGTAGATGCGCGTGCTGTCGGTTCGCACGAAATGGGGATTGCTGATGCCGTCCGACTCGGCGATCACCGTCGCGCTGCCACCTGATGCCGGAATCCAGACCAGCTGGTTCTGCGATCCGCCGCCGCCACCGCCGCCGGGCGACAGGTCGGTGAAGTTGCGCGCCGGCCCCTTGATGGCAACGATCCGCGATCCGCTCGGCGCATACACGGGGCGCTGCCAGAAGGCCGCTTCGTTCGTGAGACGCTGCGGCTGGCCGCTCCCGTCGGCCCGCATGCGGTAGAGGTTGCCGCCCGCATTGCTCGGGAAGGTCGTATAGGCAATCCACTGTCCGTCGGGACTCCACGCAGGCTGGAACTCTCCCTCGGGCGCCGACGTCAGCCGGCGCGGCGTGCCGTTCGGATAGTCCATCGTATAGATGTGGTCGAGCGCCACGAACGCGAGGCGCCGGCCGTCCGGCGACGGCACCCCGTCGCGGACCTGCTTGACGATGAACGTCGCCGAGTCGCTGATCGGATACTGATGGTGGACGTTCGGGCCGAGCGCCTGCACCACGTCCACCTCGAACGGGATCTCGGTTGCGGCGCCGTCGGCCACCGCGACACTCCAGATGCGGCCGTTCCACGTTGTGAGCACGTGGCGCGAGTCCGGCGTGAAGCTCATCCCCGGCAGCACGTCGAGCGACGCGCGCGATTCGAGGTCGTCGCGCTGCACCGGCCCGACGAGCCACCGCTCCTCGCCGCTCCGGAGGTCGCGAATGCGCAGGTAGGTCTGGTTGATGTGGCGCGTGCCGTACACGAGCCAGCGGCCATCGGGCGAGAGCGTGGGGCGGAACGCCGACCCCCACCGGTTTTCCTTCACGCTCACGTCGCCTGTCTCACGGTCGAACACGGCGAGGTCATAGTCACTCATCGGCGTGTTGTATATCCACGATCCGCGTCGCTGTTCGAACCACACATAGCGGGCACTGTCACCGAACGCCGCACCCATCTGCCGCATCACGTCCGCGCCGGCCGCCGCGCCGCCGCCAGCCGGGGCCGCGGCCCGGATCAGCTGCTGGCCCGACCCGCCGTCCACGTGGAAGATCCAGAGTTTCGTCCCCCGCTCGGCGATCACGTACTTGCCGTCCGGCGTCCACTCCGGTGACTGGTACGTGTTCGTCTTGCCGCGCGTCACCTGCGCCGTGTCGCGCTTGTCGAGCGACATCGTCCACAGGTTCCAGCCGCCGTCACGGTCGCTGACGAACACGAGCTTGCGGCCATCAGGCGAGAATCGTGGCTGCCCGTCGAACGCCATGCCGCGCGTGAGGGGCGTCGCCTTTCCGCCGGTGATCGGCATCGTGTAGATGTCGCCGAGGTGGTCGAAGGCGATCGTCCGCCCGTCGGGACTCACGTCGAGAGAAATCCAGTGCCCGACATTGGTGGTCCAGGTTGCCGTGCGCGTCGGCTTGAGCTGGAGGCCCTCCTGCAATGGGTCGGTCGGCGCGGCGCCGCGCTGCGCGGCGAGCTCCGGGGTGGCCGCACCTGTAAACGCGAGCAGGGCAATCAGGCGGAATGCCAGGCGAAGGCAGAACGAGCGGTGGATGTTCATGGCCGGGATGGGTTTAAGGGGTGTCCAATTATGGAGCGAAAACGGATTCCTCGTGACGCACGTCGCAATTGACCTGTGACCCCGGAGCCTTATCCCGTTGCGGGCTAACAAGTTGGGGAACCCGATCGTCTGATTGGAGGGTACGCCTGTGGAGATGCCGGGTTTGATCGGGGAACGTAGCTTGGATGTGCCGTTGCACTGAATGACCGGAACACGACTTCGAACTGATCCCGTCCAGCAGCACGCACCGCCTGAGGAAACGTCCATGAGCGACACTGCCCAGCTCGACGAACCGGTCACCGACGCGATGCCGCGTGACGGTGGTGACGAACCAGCAAGCCGCCGCGCGTTCTTCCTGCGCGCACTTGCAGGCGCTGCAGCAGCCGCCGCCGCGCCGGGTGTGGTCGGCGCGCAGGGACGGCGCACTCCCAGGCCCAAGGGCGCACAGCTGGCGAACGAGATGTTCGAGTCGAACATGGCGTCGGCCACGATTGCCGCGCCGGCTGAATGGGCGAACGTGACGGCGCGCCTCGTGCGCCGCGCGACGATGGGCATCAACGATGCGACGCTCTCGGCCGCCAAGGCGCAGGGCTACCAGAACTGGCTGCAGTCGCAGCTCGACTATCAGCGCATTGACGCCACGGCAGTGGAGAACCAGACGCTCGCGTTGTGGCCGCTCGTCGGCCAGGGCGTGGACACGTTGTTCAACCAGAATCAGGGCACCGTGCAGTCGCAGCTCCAGGCCGCGTGGACGTACCGCGCCGTGCTGAGCCCGCGCCAGCTCTATGAACGGATGGTCGAGTTCTGGTCGGACCATTTCAACATCGAGATCGCCAAGGTCGGCTACCTCAAGGTCGTGGACGATCGCGACGTCATTCGCAAGCACGCGCTCGGCAAGTTCTCCGACATCGTGAAGGCGAGCGCCAAGAGTCCGGCCATGCTCGCGTACCTCGACCAGACGGTGAGTCGGGTGGGCGCGCCCAACCAGAACTATGCCCGCGAACTGCTCGAGCTCCACACGCTCGGCGTGGACGGCGGCTACTCGCAGGACGACGT